>JANPOW010000001.1:0-6367 GCA_031428185.1 Betaproteobacteria bacterium
CGCTGATCCGCCGTGCCGACGCCCCCAAACACGCCGATGTGGCGCTGCATGCCGACAATTGGCGCAGCGTGTTCCGCGAGGCCAGCTGGGACGAAGCGCTGGACCTGGCCGCCGGCAAATTCAACACCTTGCGCGACAGCCACGGCCCACGCGCCCTGGTCGGGTTTGGATCGGCCAAAGGCAGCAATGAAGAGGCCTACTTGTTCCAGAAACTGGTGCGCACCGGCTTCAAGAGCAACAACGTGGACCACTGCACCCGGCTGTGCCATGCGTCGTCCGTGGCCGCACTGCTGGAGGGCTTGGGCTCGGCCGCCGTGTCCAACCCGGTGCGTGATGTGGCGCAGGCCGAGGTGGTCATCGTCATCGGCGCCAACCCCAGCGTGAACCACCCGGTGGCGGCCAGCTTCATCAAAAACGCGGTGCGCAGCGGCACCAAGCTGATCTTGATGGACCCCCGGCGGGGTGAGCTGGCGCGCCTGGCGCACCACCACCTGGCCTTCAAGCCAGACACCGATGTGGCGCTGCTCAACGCGATGATGCAAGTCATCGTGGCCGAAGGGCTCACAGCGCCCAGCTTCATCGCCAGCCGCACCACCGGCTTTGAGGCGCTGCAAGCCAACCTGGCCGCCTACACGCCTGAGCTGATGGCGCCCATCTGCGGCATTGATGCCAGCACGATCCGTGCGGTGGCGCGGCTGTACGCCACATCGCGCGCGTCGATGATCTTGTGGGGCATGGGCATCAGCCAGCATGTGCACGGCACCGACAACGCCCGCTGCCTGATCGCGCTGGCGCTGATGACCGGCCAGATTGGCCGGCCCGGCACCGGCCTGCACCCGCTGCGTGGCCAAAACAACGTGCAAGGTGCCAGTGACGCCGGGCTGATCCCGATGATGTTCCCCGACTACCAGCGGGTGGACAACCCGGCCGCCCACGCCAAGTTTGAGGCGCTGTGGGGTCTGCCGCTGGACAACACCCCCGGCCTGACCGTGGTGGAAGTGATGGACGCCGCCTACCGCGGTGAGGTGCGTGGCCTTTACGTGATGGGCGAAAACCCGGCCATGAGCGACCCCGACGCCAACCACGCCCGCGCCGCCCTGGCCCGGCTGGACCACCTGGTGGTGCAAGACATCTTCTTGACCGAAACGGCGGCGTTTGCCGATGTCATCCTGCCGGCCAGCGCGTTTGCCGAGAAAACCGGCAGCTTTACCAACACCGACCGCCTGGTGCAACTGGGCCGCGCCGTCGTCCCGCCACCGGGTGATGCGCGGCAAGACCTGTGGATCATTCAGCAACTGGCGGCCCGCCTGGGGCTTGGCTGGCACTACCCCGACGTGGGTGATGTGTTTGACGAAATGCGCCGCTGCATGCCCACCATCGCCGGCATCACCTGGGGCCGGCTGCAGCGTGACGGCGCGGTCACCTACCCCTGCCGCCAGGAAGGCGACCCCGGCGAGCGGGTGGAGTTTGCGCAGCGCTTTGCCACCCCCAGCGGCCGCGCCCGGTTCGTTTCGGCCAGCATCATCCCGGCCGACGAGCAGCCTGACGCTGCTTATCCACTCGTGCTGATCACCGGCCGCCAACTGGAGCACTGGCACACCGGCAGCATGACCCGCCGGTCCAGCGTGCTGGACGCGATCGAGCCCGACCCGGTGGCCCTGATGCACCCGCAGGACCTGCAACGCCTGGGCGTGGTGGCCGGCCAGCCGGTCACTTTGCAATCGCGCCGTGGTGAGGTGACGCTGTACGCCCGCGCCGATGACGCATCCCCCCCCGGCACCGTGTTCATGGCGTTTTGCTACGCCGAAGCCGCCATCAACCGCCTGACCAACCCCAAGCTCGACCCGTTTGGCAAGATCCCCGAGTTCAAGTTTTGCGCGGTGCGGGCAGTGGCGGGCGGCACGGTGCTGCAGGGCTTGGTGGGCGCGGGCTGAGCGCGCCCGGCAAGGCGCTCAGCCTTTTGGCATGCGGCACAGGCCGCAGACCTTGTTGCCGTCGGGGTCGCGCAGGTAAGCCAGGTAGAGCTTGCCGCTGGCGCCTTCGCGCACACCGGGTGGGTCTTCGCAGGTGGTGCCGCCGTTGGCCAGGCCGGCGGCATGCCAGGCATCTGCCAGCGCGGCCGACTGGCAGGCAAAGCCCACCGTGCTGCCGTTGCCCACCACGGCCGGCTGCCCGTCGATGGGCAAGCTGACCGAGAACACGCCGGCGGCCGTGCGCCAGAACACCCGGTGGCGGTCCACCGCCCCGGCGGGCACGCCCAGGGTGCCCAGCACGGCGTCGTAAAACGCCTTGGATTTGTCCAGGTTGTTGGTGCCGATCATGATGTGCGAGAACATTTGCAGGTGACTCCAGGATGACGCTTTGCGCGTCGGGTTGTTGATGGGTGAGGCAGCGCGGTGCAGCGCGCCGCAGGGTGGTCTGGCCCGCTGGGGCGGCGTTCAGTTGACTTGCCGTTCGCGGCCGTCCCAATACGGTGCACGCAGCGCCCGGCGCAGGGTCTTGCCGGTGGGGTTGCGTGGCAGCCCACTCTATCGACCAACAGCGCCCCGCACGCCGCGGACCATCCCCACCCCAGACAGGCACCAAAGTGACAGCCAGGGCCGGGCTGGCGGCGCAGCAAGGCCGCCACAAGCCGCTGTCTTATGATGCGTGGCTATGCTTGAGCAACGCATCCAGCAGCAATTTTTTGAAAGCGCCGACCTCAAATACCAATCGGCCGAGGTGCTGGGCCGCCCGATCGAGGACGCCGTCACGGCCTTGGTGGGTGGGCTGACGGCCGGCGGCCGGGTGCTGGTGGTGGGCCTGGGTGCATCGGCCAGCCTGGCGCAATTGGTGGTCACTGAATTGATCGGCTGCTTTGAGCGTGAGCGCCCGGGCCTGGCTGCCTTGGCCATTGGTGCGGATGGGGCAGCACTGTCCGCACTGGCGGCCATGCCTGCTGCAGCGGCCAGCAGCAGTTTTGACGCGGTGCTGGCGCGCCAGATTGAAACCCTGGGCCAGCCCGGTGACTTGCTGCTGCTGATCGACAGCGAGGGCAACCACCCGGCGCTGCTGGCGGCGGTGCGGGCCGCCCAGGCCAAAGACATGACCGTGATCGCGCTCACCGGCCGCACCGGCGGCGCAGTGCGCAGCTTGCTGCACGACACCGATGTGCTGGTGGCCGTGCCGCATGAGCGCCGGGTGCGGGTGCTGGAAACCCACCTGCTGGTGTTGCACTGCCTGTGTGACGCGATTGATTTGCAACTGCTGGGCGAACAGGACGCTGCATGACCTCACGATTTCAACCCTCCACCCTGGCTGTGGCTGCGCTGCTGGCCACATCCACCCTGCTGGGCGGCTGCGCGCTGCTGATCGGTGGCGCAGTGGTGGGCGGTGCGCTGTCCATCACCGACCGCCGCACCACCGGCACCCAGCTGGATGACCAGACCATCGAGCTGAAATCCATCCGCCGCATCAACGAGGTGGTGGCTGAGCGTGGCCACGTCAACATCACCAGCTTCAACCGCACGGTGCTGATCACCGGCGAGGCGCCCAGCGAGGCCGACCGTGCCGCCATCGAGCAGGCCGTGGCCCGCATCGAAAACGTGCAGGCCACTGTGAATGAGTTGGTGATCAGCGGCAACAGCTCCATGACGGCGCGCAGCAACGACACCATCCTGACCAGCAAGGTCAAGGCCAGCTACCTGGACGCCAAGGACTTGCAGTCCAACACCCTCAAGGTGGTGGCCGAGCGGGGGGTGGTCTACCTGATGGGCCGGGTGACCGAGCGTGAGGCCAGCCGCGCCACCGAGCTGGCCCGTGCCGTGAGCGGCGTGGGCAAGGTGGTGCGGGTGTTTGAGGTGATCAGCGAGGACGAGCTGGCCCGGCTGCAGCCGCCTGCGGCCAAAAAATGACCCGCCAGCAAGTGACAGCGCGGCGCGGCGGCCTCACACCAGCCGCTTGATCAGGCTGGACGTGTCCCAGCGCTGGCCGCCCAGCGCCTGCACATCGGCATAAAACTGGTCTACCAGCGCGGTGACAGGCGCCTGGGCGCCGTTGCGGCGGGCTTCGTCCAGCACCAGGCCCAAGTCTTTACGCATCCAGTCCACCGCAAAGCCGAAGTCGAATTGGCCGTCCACCATGGTGCCGCCACGGTTGTCCATCTGCCAGCTTTGGGCGGCACCTTTGCCGATGACATCCAGCACCAGCTTCATGTCCAAGCCAGCCTTCTGACCAAACGCAATGCCCTCGGACAAAGCCTGCACCAGGCCGGCAATGCAGATCTGGTTCACCATCTTGGCCAGTTGGCCGGCGCCCGCCTCACCCACCCGGGTGACGGCTTTGGCCATCGCCATCAGCACCGGTTTGACGGCCTCAAACGGTGCGGCGCCCCCGCCACACATCACCGTGAGTGCACCGTTGACGGCGCCGGCCTGGCCGCCGGACACGGGGGCGTCGATGAACTGCAGGCCCAGCGTGCGGGCCGCGCCGTACAGCGCACGCGCAACCAAAGCCGATGCGGTGGTGTGGTCCACAAACACCGCGCCAGTGGCCATACCGGCGAAGGCACCATCGGCACCCAGCACCACCGAGCGCAAATCATCGTCATTGCCCACGCAGGCCAACACGATCTGTGCGTCTTGCGCTGCGTCACGTGGGGTGTTGGCGGCTTTGCCGCCGTACTCCGCTACCCAGGCCTGGGCTTTGGCGGCGCTGCGGTTGTAGACCGTGACCTGGTGGCCGGCGCGGGCCAGGTGGCCGGCCATCGGGTAGCCCATCACGCCCAGGCCCAAAAAGGCCACGCGGTGGCTGGTAACGGTGTCGTAGGTTTTCATGCGGGTGAGTTTAGCCAGCGCCTTGCTGCGGTGTCGGGGGCCAACACCATCAACTCACATGATGCTCAAGTGCTCGGTGCCAGCGCTCAAATCGCGGTTGCGGGCGCGGTGGCTGTGCAGTTTGATCTGCAGCCGCAGGTCATTGACCGAATCGGCGTTGCGCAGCGCGTCTTCGTAAGTCACCTCGTTGCGCTCGTACAGGTCAAACAGCGCCTGGTCAAAGGTCTGCATGCCCAGCTCGCGGCTGCGCTTCATCAGCTCTTTCATCTCGGCCACTTCACCCTTGAAGATCAGGTCGGCGATGAGTGGGGTGTTGAGCATCACCTCCACCGCCGCGATGCGGCCCTTGCCCTCTTCACGCGGCAGCAGGCGCTGCGAGACGATGGCCTTCAGGTTGAGCGACAAATCCATCAGCAACTGCTGGCGTCGCTCCTCAGGGAACAGGTTGATGATGCGATCAAGTGCCTGGTTGGCACTGTTGGCATGCAGCGTGGTGATGCACAGGTGGCCGGTCTCGGCAAAGGCCACCGCGTGGTCCATCGTGGCGCGGTCGCGTATCTCGCCCATCAGGATCACATCCGGTGCCTGGCGCAGGGTGTTTTTCAGGGCCTGGTCCCAGCCGTCGGTATCAATGCCCACCTCACGCTGGGTGATGATGCAGTTTTTGTGCGCATGCACAAACTCCACCGGGTCTTCGATCGTGATGATGTGACCAAAGCTGTTCTGGTTGCGGTGGTCCACCATCGCCGCCAGCGACGTGGATTTGCCCGACCCGGTGGCGCCCACCAGGATGACCAGGCCACGCTTGGTCATGCTGATGTCTTTCAGCACCTGGGGCAGGCCCAACTCGTCGATGTTGGGCAGGGTTTGCGGGATGGTGCGCAGCACCAGGCCCACATGGCCTTGCTGCATGAAGGCATTGACCCGAAACCGCCCCACGCCCTGCGGCGAGATCGCGAAGTTGCACTCTTTGGTGCGCTCAAACTCGGACGCCTGGCGCTCATTCATCACCGAGCGCGCCAGCGCCAGTGTGTGCTGGCCGTTCAAGGGTTGGGGCGAAACGCGGGTGACCTTGCCGTCCACCTTGATGGCGGGCGGGAAGTCAGCGGTCAGAAACAAATCCGAACCCCCCCGGCTGGCCATCAGTCGCAGCAGGTCATTGATGAACTTGGAGGCCTGTTCGCGTTCCATCGTGGGGCTCGTTGTTGCTGCGCTCTTGCCGGGGCTTCATTGTGGCGCCTGCACCCGCCGCATCAGCCGGGGAAGTTCTCCGGAATCTTGGCCTTTGACCGCGCTTCAGCCGCCGTGATGACGTTGCGCCGCACCAGGTCAGACAGGTTCTGGTCCAGTGTCTGCATGCCGATGTTCTGGCCGGTCTGGATGGCCGAGTACATCTGCGCCACCTTGTTCTCGCGGATCAAATTGCGGATGGCGGCGGTGCCGATCATGATTTCATGCGCCGCCACGCGGCCGCTGCCGTCCTTGAGCTTGCACAAAGTCTGTGAAATGACGGCCACCAGCGATTCACTCAGCATGGCCCGCACCATGTCTTT
>JANPOW010000002.1:0-14104 GCA_031428185.1 Betaproteobacteria bacterium
CCTGATGGCCCTGGCCAAACCCTATCTGGACGTGCCCGGCACCACCATTTTTGATGCTGAGCAATCGCGCAAGGGCTACCACCTCAACCAGTTCTGCATGTCACTGATGAAGGCCGCCAACCGCGAGCGCTTCAAGGCCGACGAGCGCGCTTATCTGGACGAATGGCCCATGACCGAGGAGCAGAAGCAGGGCGTGTTGACACGCGACCTGAACCGCTGCATTGCCGCTGGCGGCAACATTTATTTCCTGGCCAAGATCGGCGCCACCGACGGCAAGAGCTTCCAGTACATGGCCGCCAGCATGACCGGCATGACGCAAGACCAGTACGCCGCGATGATGCTGGCCGGTGGCCGGTCGATTGAAGGCAATCGCTTTGTCGGCGAGCAAAAAAAGGAATCCATCTGATGGCCCGCATCACCGCCAGCGTTTTCACCTCCCATGTGCCGGCCATTGGCGCAGCGCTGGACCTGGGCAAAAGCAATGAGCCCTACTGGCAGCCGCTGTTCAGGGGCTACGCGTATTCCAGGCAGTGGATGAAGGACAACAAGCCCGATGTCATCTTCCTGGTCTTCAATGACCACGCCACCGCCTTCAGCCTGGAGATGATCCCCACCTTTGCCATCGGCACGGCGGCGTCTTACCAGCCGGCCGATGAGGGCTGGGGCCCACGCCCGGTGCCGCAAGTCATCGGCCACCCCGAGTTGGCATCACACATTGCCCAAAGCGTGATCCAGGACGACTTTGACTTGACCATCGTCAACAAGATGGACGTGGACCATGGCCTGACCGTGCCACTGAGCCTGATGTGCGGCCAGCCCGACGCTTGGCCCTGCCCGGTGATCCCGTTTGCCGTCAATGTGCTGCAGTACCCGGTGCCCAGCGGCCGGCGCTGCTTCAACCTGGGCAAGGCCATCCGCAAGGCGGTGGAAAGCTTTGATGCCGACTTGAACGTGCACATCTGGGGCACCGGCGGCATGAGCCACCAGTTGCAAGGCGCACGCGCCGGGCTGATCAACCGCACCTTTGACAACGCGTTTCTGGACCGCTTGATCAGCGACCCCGCAGCCCAGGCCGCCGTGCCCCACATCGACTACCTGCGCGAGGCCGGCAGCGAGGGCATCGAGCTGGTGATGTGGCTGATTGCGCGCGGCGCCATGAGTGATGTCAACGGAGGCCCGGCCCCCACCGTCAAGCACCGCTTCTACCATGTGCCCGCCAGCAACACGGCGGTGGGCCACCTCATCCTGGAAAACAACTGACATGCCCGCTTTCACCAAACCCACCATCAAGGTTGCCCTGGCCGGTGCCGGCGCGTTTGGCATCAAGCACCTGGACGGCATCAAGAACATCGCCGGTGTTGAGGTGGTCTCACTCATCAGCCGCGCGCTGGACAAAACCCGCGAGACCGCCGCGCAGTACGGCATCACCCATGTCAGCACTGACCTGGCCGACAGCCTGGCCATGCCCGAGGTGGATGCGGTGATCCTGTGCACCCCCACCCAGATGCATGCCGAGCAAAGCATCGCGTGTTTGAGGGCCGGCAAGCATGTGCAGGTGGAGATCCCGCTGGCCGACAGCTTGGGTCGTGCTCAAGCCGTGGCCAGCCTGGCTGCCAGGACGGGCTTGGTGGCCATGTGCGGCCACACCCGGCGCTTCAACCCCAGCCACCAATGGGTGCACCACAAGATAACGGCCGGTGAGTTCAACATCCAGCAGATGGATGTACAGACTTACTTTTTGCGCCGCAGCAACATGAACGCGCTGGGCCAGGCGCGCAGCTGGACCGACCACCTGCTGTGGCACCACTCCGCGCACACGGTGGATTTGTTTGCCTACCAGTGCGGCAGCCCGATCGTCAAAGCCAACGCGGTGCAAGGGCCCATCCACCCAACGCTGGGCATTGCGATGGACATGAGCATCCAGCTGCAAGCCGCCAACGGCGCCATCTGCACGCTGAGCTTGAGCTTCAACAACGACGGCCCGTTGGGCACCTTCTTCCGCTACATCGGCGACAGCGGCACCTACCTGGCGCGCTATGACGACTTGTTCACCGGCAAGGACGAGAAGATCGACGTGTCGCAGGTGGCCGTCTCGATGAACGGCATCGAGTTGCAAGACCGCGAGTTTTTTGCCGCCATCCGCGAGGGCCGACAACCCAATGCCAGCGTGGCCCAGGTGCTGCCGTGTTACCAGGTGCTGCACGATCTGGAACAACAACTGCAGCGGGCTTGAAGCCAATGACATCGCTGCGCAGCATCGGTCCGTTCAGGGTGGCCCCCATCGGCCTGGGCTGCATGAACCTGAGCCATGCCTACGGCCCACCGCCGCCAGCGGCCGACGCCGAACGCCTGCTGCTGCAAGCGCTGGACGCCGGCGTCACGCTGTTCGATACCGCCGCGCTGTACGGTTTTGGTGCCAACGAGACGCTGGTGGGCCGGGTGCTCAAACCCCACCGCAGCCGCATCACCCTGTGCAGCAAGGGTGGCATGGCGGGTGTGCAGTTTGACGACGGCGTCAAGCGCGTGATTGACGGCAGCCCCAAAGCCATCCGCCGCAATTGCGACGACAGCCTGCAGCGCCTGGGCACCGACGTGATTGACCTGTATTACCTGCACCGCTGGGACAAACGGGTGCCGATTGAAGAATCGGTGGGCGAGATGGCGCGGCTCAAGACCGAAGGCAAGGTGAGGGCGCTGGGCCTGTCCGAGGTGTCGGCCAACACCCTGCGCCGCGCCCATGCCGAGCACCCGATTGCCGCGCTGCAGACCGAATACTCGCTATGGACGCGCAACCCCGAAATCGCGGTGCTGGCCGCATGCAAAGACCTGGGCACCGCGTTTGTTGCCTTCAGCCCGGTGGCGCGGGCGTTTTTGACGGGCACGCTGCGCGATGTGGGCACGCTGGACGGCAACGACATCCGGCGCGGCATGCCACGCTTCTACCCTGCGGCCTACGCGGCCAACCTGCTGTTGCTGCGGGGATTCGCCAGCATGGCGGGGCAGGTTGGCTGCACGATGGCCCAGTTGGCGCTGGCCTGGCTGCTGGCACAGGGTGAGCACATCATCCCCATCCCCGGCACCACCAGCCCAGCCCACCTGGACGACAACCTGGCCGCAGCCAATGTGCAGTTGGACACCGCGGCGCTGGCCGGGCTGGGCGCGCTGTTCAGCCGCCAAACCGTGCAGGGGCAGCGCTACAACCCGGCCACCCAGACCGAGATCGACACTGAAGAATTTGGTGCTTGAGCAGCGGCTGAAGCCTGGCGGTGGTCGGCGCGTTGTGGCGCGCTGTTTGTGTGCCTGGCAGCAAGCTGGACGCCACAGCAGCGCTGGACCAAACCGGGCGCCGACAAAACAAAACCCCATCGGCCGGGCTGGCGGATGGGGCTTTTGACCTTCAGTGGCAGCCCGGCAGGATGCCAGGCAACTGCGTCAGGGTTTGGCGCCGGTTTCGACGTCCGCTTCCTTGCAACTGGGTGAACAGACAAACTGCGCTTTGCCCAGCAAGCGGCGTGATTTGAGCAAACTGCGCGGGCGGTGCTTGCCGCACAAAAAACACGACATGGTTGCCGCGCCAAACGCGCCAGCAGCCGTGAACGGTGAACCAGGCGTTTTGCTGCGATAACGCAGGCCGTCGGAATCGATGGAGGTCTTGGTATCAGCTTTGGCCATGTGTAGGTGCGGATGGGCGTTGAAGTGGCGGCGCAGGGACCTGCACGTCACTGCGGCTGAATACGTGATCCGCCCCAGTTGCATGCATTATGCCACAGACGTTGTTATTTAACATAATATACATTGGCGCGCTTTTTGAGAGGGACGCGGACCTGTTGATCAACCAACTGCTTGGCGCTGTGCCTGCCTCTGCTTGGCGCTGGCCCACCGCTGCTCTGGCTTGCAAACCAACGCCAAACCCGATGGCAGCGCCACCCGATCACCACTCGATGGACAAGGGCCCGACTGGGGCCGGCATTGAATTGTTCACCACCGTTGTGGGCGGATTTGCCGCAGGTGTGGCCAACAACTGCCGATTGCCGGGCAAGTCGCCGCAAACCACGGTCATCTGCGACTGGTCACTTGCCGCTTCAAGCCAGCTGGTGCCTTGTTGCAACCAGCGGGCGGCGCGGCCGTCGGCGGGCACAAGGCGTTGCCCACGGCTGGCCTGGAAAACCACCTCGCCGCCTTGTGGGCAGAGGCGCTCGGCCTCGCGCCGGACGGCGGCCAGGTCCGGGCCACGCAGCGTGTACGCCGCCACGTCGACCCGGCCGGTGGCCAGCGGGCGCACGTCCACCACGGCACTGCAGCCGGCCAACCAGGCGCAGGCCAGTCCGGTGGCGCCGGCCGTTGCCAGGCGGCACCAACACATCAGGACGCGCTGCTAGGCCGGTTGTCGCCGGACGCGCTGGTGTTTTGCGCTGCCTCGCTGTCGCCGTCAGCGCTGTCCTCGGCGCCATTCAGCAGGGGCTTGTCCAGCGGCCGGCAAATCCTGCGCTCCAGGCACTCCAAGCGTTGCGAGCGTTCCAGCTGGGCAAAAATAGCGTCTGGATCCAGCATCAAGGCAAAAGGGTTGCTGCTGCTGCGGGGCAATGTCTGCATGGCGTGTCCTGTGGGCTGACCGGATGAAATCACCGTGGACCCAATGTAGGACGGCGCCCACAGTTGCCGCAGTCAGGGCACCGACATGCGGCGTGTCAGCATCTGGCTGACACGCGTGTCGGGCGCCCTGCCCGTCCGTGTCTGGCCGGCGCCATGCAGTCGATGGACCCCGGCCGGGCTCAGCGTGGCGCTGGTTGCAGGCGGTCAGCCAGTTTGTCGCGGCCGGCCTGGCGTGCAAAGTCAGCGGCCGACAATCCCAGGTCATTGCGCAGTTGCCAGTCGGCACCGGCTTTGAGCAGCAAGTCCACCTGGTCTTCCGTGCCGTAGCGCGCAGCCATCATCAGCGCTGTGCTGCCGTTGGGTGACCGGGCATTGCGGTCAGCACCACGCGCCAGCAACACTTTGACGGTGTCGGCTTGAGGCCCCGTACAGGCGTAGTGCAAGGCGGTCCAGGCCTTGCTGCCCTTGCCGGCAAGACCGTCAACGCGGGCGCCCCGGTCCAGCAGTTGTTGCACCCAGTCGGTGTGGCCCTTCAGTGCGCCCATCATCAGCGCGGTTTCACCAGCGGCATTGGCCTGGTCAAGCTGCAACTGCGGTTGTTTGAGCAACACAGCGGCCGATTTGAACGCGCCCTCGCGCAGGCTGATGTAGAGGCCGGTCTGGCCTTTTTCGTCAGTTGAGTTGACGTCAAAACCACGCCCCAGCACCGCGTCCACAGTGCGTGCATCGTCGAACAGAATTGCCTTGAAGAAGTCTTCGTAAGTGCCAGCGTTTGAAGTTGAAAAGAAAATACTGACAATCAGATAGGCGGCAAACTTGAAGTGATTTTTCATGCTGACCCAGTGAAGGTTTCAGGTTTCGGCAGCTGGAACAGCCGCTCAAAATTGCGGCTGGTGGCGGCTGCCACCACGCTCACCGGCAGGGCTTTGATGCGCGCCAGCTCGGCCGCCACATGCGGCACCCAGGCGGGGCTGTTGCTGCGGCCGCGGTGCGGCACCGGGGCCAGGTAGGGGCTGTCGGTTTCGATCAGGCAGCGGTCCAGCGGCACAAAGGCCGCCACGGCGCGCAGGTCAGCCGCCGTCTTGAAGGTCAGGATGCCGGAGAACGAAATGTCAAAACCCAGGTCCAGGGCGGCGCGGGCCACCTCGGCGGTTTCAGTGAAGCAATGGAACACGCCGGTCAACACACCACCGGCGGCGGTCTGGGCGCTGCGCAGCATGGCCAGGGTGTCGGCGGACGCACTGCGGGTGTGGATGACCAGCGGCTTGGCCAGCGCCGCGGCCACTGCGATGTGCACATCAAAACGCGCACGCTGCCAGGCCATGTCGGCCACGCTGCGCCCGTTCAGACGGAAATAGTCCAGCCCGGTTTCGCCCACACCCACCACCCGGGGCTGCAGCGCCAGGCTGCGCAGGCGCTCAAAGCTGGGCTCCTCCACAGCCTCGTTGTCGGGATGCACGCCGGCGGTACACCAGAAGTTGTCATGTGCCAGCGCCAGGCCATGCACGGTGTCGAACTCGTCCAGCGTGGTGCAGATCACCAGCGCCCGGTCGACCTGGGCGGCGGCCATGTCGGCACGCACCGCATCAATGCGGCTGTACAGGTCCGGGAAACTCAGGTGGCAGTGGGAATCGACGTACATCGTCTTCAAGCCTTGGTGAGCGGCACTCGGCGGCTGCCAGGCCACGGCCGGCGTTGGCCGCAGGTCAAACCGTCTGGGTGGGCTTGGCGGACGCGATCTGGGTGCCCAGGATCTCTTCGATCTTGAGCCGCAGGCCGCGTGATTTGTCATCCGGCGGAAAACTGACACCCACACCCGGGGTGCGCCCACCGGACACATTGGCCGGTGTGATCCAGGCCACCTTGCCCGCCACCGGGTAGCGCTGCGGGTCGTCTGGCAGCGACAACAGCAGGTAGATGTCTTCGCCCAGCCGATATTGCCGGTTGGTGGGCACAAACAAGCCCCCCTCGTGCAGCAGTGGGATGTAGGCGGCGTACAGCGCACTTTTCTCGCGGAACACCAACTGGATCACGCTGGGGCGCGGGCCGGGTGTGGCGGGTGTATTGGCGGGTGTATTGGCGGGTGTGTTGGCCGCTGGGGTAGCCGGGACGGGGGCGCTCATCGGCCGGAGTGTAGCGATCCGGTGCCTGCCGGCCGGCGCCCCGGCGGCGTGCTGCTGACCGCTGCCGGGGCCCACACCGCTGCGGCCTGGCTGACCAGGGATTCAATCAGCAGGGCAGCATTCCACGGGTGTTCATCATGGCGTGCCGCACGCAACAGGGCTTGCTGCCAGGCGCGCAAGGCGGCCAGGTCAGCGCCGGGCGGCAGCGTGGCGCCGGGATAAAAACGCGCCGTGCCACCCGCTGCCCGCACCTGCACGTCATGGGCCAGTTTCAGCAGCAGGTCAATCACCCGGGGCAGTGGCCGGCCGGCCAGCGGGCCCGAGTCACCGGCCGCCACCCGGCGTGGCAAATCGGCCAGCAAGGCGGGGCTCAGGCCTTCGTCGCGCCAGGCCAGAGCCTCCAGCGGGCTGCCCCCGGCGCCGGCCAGCAGGGCGGCGGGGGCAGCCAGGCCCTGGGTTTGCAGCCAGGCCAGTGCGGCGTCGGTGCCGGGCAGTTGCAGCGGCAGGCGCTGACAACGGCTGCGCACGGTGGCCAGCAGGCGTTCGGGGTCAGCGCTGGTCAGCAACAGACGCAGGCGGCCGGGCGGCTCTTCCAGGGTTTTGAGCAGGGCATTGGCGGCCACCGTGTTCATCGCATCGGCCGGATGCAGCACCAGCACCTTGCCACGGCCACGGCCACTGGTTTGCTGGGCCCAGGCGATGGCGCGGCGCACCTGCTCCACCTTGATCTCGCGGCTGGGTTTGGCCTCCGTCTTGCCCAGCTTGCTGTCGTCGTCGTCCACCCAGCCCAGCTGCACCCGCTGGGCATCGGGCAGCAGCAACAGCAAATCCGGGTGGACCCGGGTGACCACCAGATGGCAGCTGGCGCAGTGGCCGCAGCCCAGGGCGGGCCTTCTGTTGCCCAAAGCCCCGGGGCCGGCGGCGCCACCTTCACACAGCGCAGCCTGGGCCAGCAGCAGTGCAAATTCAAGGTGGCCGACACCGGCCGGGCCGTGGATCAGCAGCGCGTGGGCCTGCTCCAGCGCGGCGGCGTGGGCCAGGCCGTCGGCCAGCCAGGGCAGCGGCAGGGCGCCGTCGGCGGCCACGCCGATCTGCAGTGCGGTGATGCTGTCTTTGGCCATCGTGTCAACGCCCGGCCGGGTGGGCTGCCCTGCCCTGGTGCAGTCCGCCGGGTGGCATCAGGTGCGCCTGCACGGCAGCCAGCACCTGGGCGCGCACCGCGCCAAGCGCTGCGCTGGCGTCGATGCGGGCAAAACGGGCCGGGTCAGCCTGGGCGCGGGCGGCGTAGGCAGCGCTGACACGCTCAAAAAACGCCAGGTCTTCACGCTCCAGCCGGTCGGCGGGGCGGGCGGCAGCGCGGCGGGCAGCGGCCACGCTGGCGGGCAGGTCAAACCAGAGGGTGAGGTCGGGTTGGCGCAGCGTGGGCGGGCTGCCAGATATTGCGGTGCCTGACATTGCGGCGCCTGACATTGCGGTGCCGGATATTGCGGTGCCGGACATTGCGGTGCCATCTTGCGGCAAGGCCTGCACCCAACGCTCCAGTTGTGTCAGCACGCCGGCATCAAAACCCCGGCCACCGCCCTGGTAGGCAAACGTGGCATCGGTGAAGCGGTCACACAACACCACCGCGCCACGCGCCAGTGCCGGTTCGATGACGCTGCGCAGGTGGTCGCGCCGGCCGGCAAATACCAGCAGCGCTTCGGTCAGCGCGTCCATCGTGTGGTGCAAAAACAGGCTGCGCAACTGCTCGGCCAGCGCGGTGCCACCGGGCTCACGGGTCAACACCACGTCATGGCCCTGGCCCTGCAGCCAGGCCGCCAGCGCGTCCAGGTGGGACGATTTGCCGGCGCCGTCAATGCCCTCGACGGTGATGAAGCGGCCGGCCACCACGGTGGGGATTGGGCTGTTCAAGGTGTGGGTTTGCGTGCGCACGGCGAGAATTTGGCTGCTCACGGCGAGGTGGCCGCCGTGCTGCGGCGCTGGCGTTGGTACTGGTTCACCGCCTGATTGTGCGCGGCCAGGGTGTCGCTGAAAACACTGCTGCCGTCCCCCCGGGCCACAAAGTACAGCGCCTTGGTGGCCTCGGGCTGCACCGCTGCGCGCAGCGACGCCAGCCCCGGCATGGCGATGGGTGTGGGCGGCAGGCCGTTGCGCGTGTAGGTGTTGAACGGTGTGTCGGCCTGCAGGTCACGCTTGCGCAGATTGCCGTCAAAGCGGTCGCCCAGGCCGTAGATCACGCTGGGGTCGGTCTGCAGCGGCATGCCGATGCGCAGCCGGTTGCTGAAGACACCCGCGATGCGGCCCCGGTCGGTGGCCAGGCCGGTTTCTTTCTCGATGATGGACGCCAGCACCAGCGCTTGATCGGCATTGCGCACGGCCGCGTCCGGCGCCCGCGTGGCCCACACTGCACCCAGTTGCTGGCGCTGCGCTTGTGCCGCGCGTTTGAGCACCGCCAGGTCACTGACGCCCCGGCTGTAGACGTAGGTGTCGGGGAAGAAGCGGCCCTCGGGCGCCACGCCGGGCTGGCCGATTGCCGCCATCAGCGCCGCGTCGTCCAGCGCTGCGGCGTGCTGTTTGAGCTGCGGCGCTGCCGCCAGCGCGGCGCGGACCTGGCGGAAGGTCCAGCCTTCGATCAGCCGCACCCGCTCAAACGCTTCGTCCCCCTGCACCAGCTTGGCCAGCAGGCTGCGTGGTGTGGCGCCGGGCGCCAACGCATAACTGCCGGCGCGGATGCGGCGCGCCTGGCCGCTCCAGCGGAACCACTGGTACAGCAGCGCCGGCTGGGTCAGCACACCGGCCTGCACCCAGGCGTTGGCGATGTCGCGTGGTGGTGTGCCGGGCTCGATGGACAGCTCGACGGCTGGGCTGGCCAGGGCCAGTGGGTGGTCCAGCCACCACCAGGCCGCCGCAGCCAGCGCGCCGGTCAGCAACAACACCAGCAGCAACAGGGTGCGCAGGGCTTTCATGCGGCGGTGCGGGGCGTCATTTGGCGCACGGGGGGGGTGTTGGGGGGGGGGTGTGAGGCGCGGTGTGGGGCGCGGTATGGGGCAGTGTGGGGCGCGCGGCGCAGCAGGCCTGCTGCAGCCGGGCTGGTGCAGCCTTGCCGGCTGTGTGATGACTGGCCATCGTGATGACCGGCCGACCTGATCAACCTGATAACCGGCAACAGCGCTGGCGCAAAGGGCGCTGATGATAATCGCGCCCATGACCTCCACTGCTGCTTTGACAGGCGCGCTGCGCCTGACCGACTGGGGCTTGATCCGCGCCCAGGGGCCTGACGCTGCCAGTTTCTTGCAGGGCCAGTTGACCCAGGACGTGGCCCACCTGCCACCCGACCGGGCCAGGCTGGCCGGTTACTGCTCAGCCAAGGGCCGGCTGCTGGCCAGCTTTGTGCTGTGGCGGGTGGACGCCGAGACGGTGCTGCTGGCCTGCAGCGCTGACCTGCTGGCCAGCACGCTCAAGCGCCTGTCCATGTTTGTGCTGCGCGCCAAGTGCAAGCTGAGTGATGTGTCGGCTGAGTTGGCGCTGTACGGCCTGGCTGGCACGGCGGCAGGCAGCCTGTTGGCCGACGCCGCACCGGCCACGCCTTGGGGCCTCAGCACATTTGGCGCCGGCCAGGTGATTCGCTTGCCCGATGCGGCCGGACAACCGCGCTGGCTGCTGGCCCAGGCGGTGGCTGCTGCCGCCCCCACCCTGCCTGCACTGTCCGCCGACGCCTGGCAGTGGCTGGAGGTGCAAAGCGCGGTGGCCCGCATCAGCGCGCCCACGCTCGAATTGTTTGTGCCGCAGATGATCAACCTGGACTTGGTGGGCGGTGTCAACTTCCAGAAAGGCTGCTACCCGGGCCAGGAGGTGGTGGCACGCAGCCAGTACCGCGGCACGCTGAAGCGCCGGGCGGTTGTATTTGATGCCGACGCCGTGCTGGCCGCCGGGCAGGAGATATTCCACAGCGCTGACCCCGGCCAGCCCGCCGGCAAAGTGGTGCTGGCTGCGCTGCGGCCGGGTGGAGGCAGCAGCGCGTTGGTCGAAACCAAGCTGGCCGCGCTGGGCAGCGGCAGCTTGCACGCCGGCAGCGCCAGCGGCCCGCTGCTGACCCTCACCGCCCTGCCCTACACCATCCCGCCAGACCAGGGCTGACCGTGGCACCAGCACCCGACGATGGGTTGCCTGGGCGTCAGCCCGTCTGGCTCTACGTGTACTACCGTGTGGCGGGTGCCAACCTGCCGGCGGCGGTGGCCGCAGCGCGCAGCTTGCAAGCCGGCCTGCAAGCGGCGCATCCCGGCCTGGTGGCCGCCCTGCTGCGCCGGCCCGGGCTGCAGGGCGGCCAGGCCACGCTGATGGAAACCTACTGCCACCCGGATGGCCTGCCCGACACCCTGCAGGCGGGCATCCATCAAGCCGCCCAGCAGGCGCTGGCGCCGTGGCTGCAGGGTGGACGCCACCACGAGCTGTTTGTGCCGCTGGCCTGAGCCGCCGGCCTGCGCCCCGTCACAGCGCCCGCACCATCTCCTGGTGTGCAATGCCGGCCTCGTCAAACACCGGGCCGCGTGGGCTGAAACCGGCGCGGCGGTAAAAGCCCGCAGCCGAAGTCTGCGCGTGCAGCAGCACCTCGTGATCACCCCGGGCTTGGGCCGCCTGCACCAGCGCGTCCAGCACGGCGCGGCCAATGCCGCTGCCGCGCATGCTGGCTTGCACCGCCATCCGGCCGATCTGCGCCACACCGGGTGCCGGCCCCAGCAGGCGGCCGGTGGCCAGCGCCAGGCCCAGCCGGTTGCGCGCCACCGCGTGGGTGCAGTGGGCGTCACCGGCATCCCATTCCAGCGCGGCGGGGATCATCTGCTCGGCCACAAACACTTGTTGCCGGATAGCACTGGCCTCGCTGCCCAGCACATCCCAGCCGCCCACCTGCACCGCCACCATGGCCTCACCGGCATCAAAGCCCAGCAGCACCTCGCGCAGCGCGGCGGGCACCGGCTTGCTGGTCTGGCTGGCCGGGTCGGCAAACACATACACCAGTTCAGCACTGACCAGCAGCGCATCACCCCGCAGCACCACCGCCTGCACCACGATGGACGAGTTGCCGATGCGGGCCGTCTTGATGCCCACGTCCAGGCTGTCGTCGTAGCGGGCCGACGCGTGGTACTCCAGCGTGGCTTTTTTGACATACAGGTCACCGGCAAATTGGTCCATCGTGGCCTGGTAGGGCAGCGCCATGCCGCGCCACCAACCTGCCACCGCCGTGTCGATGTACATCAGGTAGTGGGCATTGAAGACGATTTTTTGCATGTCCACCTCGGCCCAACGCACCCGCAGGCGGTCGGTGTGGCGGAAGTCAGCGCGGCTCAGGGTCATGGTGTGGTCTTGGTGGCGGGTTTGTGGCGCGTTGATGGATCAGGCATCAGGTGCCCCAGGCCACCATCAAGGCCTGGGCGGCGGTGGCCGGCACCGTCAGGTTTTGCACCCGGGCCAGCGGGGCGCGGGGCGGCTCCAGCACCTCTGCAGCCAGTGTGTAGGCGCCGGGCGCGCTGGATGCGGCCCCGCAGGCCGGCCATGGCCGGGCTCAGCAGTTGGGTTGTCACCGGTGGATCACGGGGCTGAAAAGCCGCGAAGCATACTGGGGTCAACACACCACAGCCGGCTGCTGTTCGCCCCGTGTGTGCCCGTTCGCCAACCCGAAAGCCCACCACATGGCCCGCATCCTCTACCTGACCCAGATCGAACTTGACGCCGGCGCGGTGCGTTGCCTGGCCGACGAATGCCTGCGTGTAGGCATGCAAAAGCCCCTGATCGTGACCGACGCCGGTGTGCGCGCCGCGGGGGTGCTGGGCCAGGCGCTGGCCGCCCTGGGCGCCCTGCCCCACGCGGTGTTTGACGGCACGCCCAGCAACCCGACCGAGGGCGCCGTGCGCGCGGCGGTGGAGGCCTACAAATCCCACGGCTGTGATGGCCTGATTGCGGTGGGTGGTGGGTCCAGCATTGATCTGGCCAAGGGTGTGGCGATTCTGGCCACCCACCCGGGGCCGCTCAAAACCTACGCCACCATCGAAGGCGGCAGCTTGAAGATCACCGATGCGGTGGTGCCGCTGATCGCCGTGCCCACCACCGCCGGCACCGGCAGTGAGGTCGCGCGCGGTGCCATCGTCATCGTGGACGACGGCCGCAAGCTGGGCTTCCACAGTTGGCACTTGATGCCCAAGGCCGCCATCCTGGACCCGGACTTGACGCTGGCCCTGCCACCCGGCCTGACCGCTGCCACCGGCATGGACGCCATCGCCCACTGCCTGGAGACCTTCATGGCGCCGGCGGTCAACCCACCGGCCGATGGCATTGCGCTGGACGGCCTGGCGCGCGGCTGGGGCCACATCGAGCGCGCCACCCGCGATGGCCAGGACCGCACCGCGCGCTGGAACATGATGAGCGCCAGCATGCAGGGCGCGATGGCGTTTCAGAAAGGCCTGGGCTGTGTGCATTCGCTCTCGCACAGCCTGGGCGGTGTGAACCCCCGGCTGCACCACGGCACGCTCAACGCGGTGTTCTTGCCGGCCGTGCTGTTGTTCAACGCACCGGCGCCCAGCATCCAGGCCGAGCAGCGGCTGCAGCGTTTGGCCCTGGCCATTGGCCTGCCCGGCTGTGACGCCCAAGGCCAGGCCCTGGCTGATGCGGTCCGCGCGCTCAACAGCCGCCTGGGCCTGCCCAGCGGCCTGGCGGCGATGGGTGTCACGCCCGCCGTGTTTGAGCAGGTGATTGACGGCGCCATGGCCGACCATTGCCACAAGACCAACCCGCGCATTGCCACGCGCGACGACTACCGGGCGATGCTGCAGGCGTCGATGTAAGGCGGTCTGCGCGGCCACAGCGCCGCAGCAGCGCGTCGGCCCACGCTGCAGACTGTCGCATCCCCACCCTGCCCGCCACCCGCTGCAGCTGCGCCAACTGGGCCTCAGCGCCACTGATTTGCACTGGGATTGATGATGGACGGACTGACGATGGACACCTTGATCCAGGCCACCGGCCTTGGCCTGCGCTACGGCCAAAAAACTGCGCTGGACGACGTGACGTTCAGCGTACCGAAGGGTCGGATCGTGGGCCTGCTGGGCCACAACGGCGCCGGCAAAACCTCACTGATGAAAGCGCTGGTGGGCCAGGTGGCCGTCAGCGGCCAGCTCAGCGTGCTGGGCCTGCAGCCACGCCAGCAGCGCGTGCAACTGCTGCAGCAGGTGGCCTACATCCCCGATGTGGCCATCCTGCCGCGCTGGGGCACAACCGCCCCGCTGATCACGCAGATGAGCGGCCTGCACCCACCCGTCACGGCTGAGCGTGCCCGCGCCCAGCTGCGCCGCACCAGCCTGGGCTTGAGCGACAAGGTCAAAAACCAGTACAATGGCATG
>JANPOW010000003.1:0-4286 GCA_031428185.1 Betaproteobacteria bacterium
CTTGCCTGTTGGCCTGCCGCCCTACGTGCTGGCATTCAAGGACGTGGCCGCCACCACCAACGTGCGCACGATGGTGGCCGCGATGCTGCCCGGCGCCGCTTGCGGCAACACGCTGGCTATGCTGTTGCCGCAGGACGCGGATGCCAGTGCCCATGCCCATGCCGGTTACGCCGCCTGGGCCAGCCTGCTGCTGGCCAATCTGGGCACACTGGTATTTGATTTTCTGGCGCGCCAAAAGGTGCAGGGCCAGCACCTCAACTGGTACATCGTTGAGCAACTGCCCGTCATCGCCCCCGCAGCATTCGAGCAGCACATCGGCCCCATCAAGATCGCAGATTTCATCCGCGAACAGGTCCTGCACCTGAGCTACACCGCGCATGACCTGGCACCGTTTGCGCGCGATCTTGGCCATGTGGACGCCCAGGGTGCCGCCTTGCCGCCGTTTGTGTGGGACGACGACGACCGGCGCCGCCGCTTGGCCGCGCTGGACGGCCTGTTCCTGCACCTTTACGGCCTGGGAGCTGACGACGCGGCCCATGTGCTGGACAGCTTCCCCATCCTGCGCGCCCAAGACCTGGCCACGTTTGGCCACTACCGCACCCGCAGCGATGTGCTGGCGCAGCGGGCGGCGGTGGCGGGCGGGGTGCTGGCGCTGCGCTAGCGCTGGGCAGACCGCAAGCAGGCAACCGGGCAAACAAGCAAACAGGCAGACACGCGGCCCGCAAGTCAGGCCGCATCAGCCAGCACGATGTGCACTTGCCGGCCGCAGGCAGCTGCCATGTTCACCAGCGAGTCCAGCGAGAAACGGCTGGCCCGCCCGCGCAACAAGTCATTCATGCGGGGCTGGGTGACACCGCACTGCCGCGCCGCCTGCACCTGGGTCCAGCCCTCGCGTTGCACCAGCGCCCGCAAGGCATTGATCAACTCAGACCGTGCCCGCAGGTTGGCGGCTTGTTCGGGCGTGTCCGCCAGGGCGTCAAAGACGCTGGAAAAAGTCTCGTCGGTCATGGGTGTGTCCTTGTCCAATCGCGCAAACGCCGTGCGGCCAGATCCACGTCCGCCTTGGGCGTGGCTTGGGTCTTTTTCTGAGAGGCGTGCAACACCAGCACCGCATCCACCAGCCGGGCGAAATACAGCACCCGAAACGTGCCGTGTTGACACCAGACGCGCAGCGCTTCGACGACTGCGCCCACCCCCGGCATGGGCTTGAAGTCGTCCGGTTGCAGCCCCTGCTGTAGCCGGTCGATCTGGAAGCCGGCATCCTGCCGGGCAGCGTCCGGAAATCCCCGCAACGCCTTCAACGAATCGCCCAGAAAAGTGACCGGCTTCATGCCGGAGACCATATCCATTTGGATATAACCGAACCGTGTTGATCTGCAGCTTGGCGCCGCCAGCCGCCCGCAGATGCCCGGCTACACTCGCCCCAGCGCCGATTTGATCCAGATTGCGGGCGCTTTAAAAATGCCGCTAAACGTGATGCCCCACCCGGCGAGCACGCTTTGCAGCGGCGCCGGGTTTTTTTTTGGGCTCTCATCCAGCGCGCACCACGCGCACCACCCACACCAATGGCCTCCCTCGGGCACGTCACGCCGCAAACCCTGCACTTTGATGCCCCGCTGCCGCTGACCAGCGGCCTGGCGCTGCCGGCCTACGACCTGGTGTTTGAGACCTACGGCATGCTCAACGCCGCGCGCAGCAACGCCGTGCTGGTGTGCCATGCGCTCAACGCCAGCCACCATGTGGCCGGCACGTACGCTGGGCAGCCCAAGAGCGAGGGCTGGTGGGACAACCTGGTGGGGCCGGGCAAACCGCTGGACACCAACCGCTTCTTTGTCATCGGCGTCAACAACCTGGGCTCGTGTTTTGGCTCCACTGGCCCCACCCACAGCAACCCGGCCACAGGCCGGCCCTGGGGTGCAGATTTTCCGGTGGTCACGGTGGAAGACTGGGTGGACGCCCAGGCCCGTTTGCTGGACGTGTTGGGCATCACCAAGCTGGCCGCCGTGCTGGGCGGCAGCCTGGGCGGCATGCAGGCGCTGAGCTGGACGCTGCGCCACCCGGCCCGCGTGGGTGAGTGCATCGCGGTGGCCACCGCGCCCAATTTGTCAGCGCAAAACATCGCCTTCAACGAGGTGGCGCGCCGCGCCATCATCACCGACCCCGATTTCCACGCCGGCCACTTCTACGCCCACGGCGTGCTGCCCAAACGTGGCCTGCGGGTGGCCCGGATGATCGGCCACATCACCTACCTGAGCGACGACTCGATGGAAGCCAAGTTCGGCCGTGCGCTGCGTACCGCCGAACTGGGCTATTCCACCCAGGACATCGAGTTCCAGATCGAGAGCTACCTGCGCCATCAGGGCGACAAGTTCAGCGAGTATTTCGATGCCAACACCTACCTGCTGATCACCCGCGCGCTGGACTACTTTGACCCGGCCAGCCGCTTTGGCGGTGATTTGTCAGCGGCGTTTTTGGCGGCGCGGGGCAAGCGTTTTTTGCTCATCAGCTTCACCACCGATTGGCGTTTTTCGCCGGCCCGCAGCCGTGAGATCGTCAAGGCGCTGGTGGACAACCGCATCGACGTGAGCTACGCCGAGATCGCCGCGCCGCACGGCCACGATGCCTTCTTGCTGGACGATGCGCGCTACCACGGTGTGCTGCGTGCCACGTTTGAGCGGATTGCAGCCGATGTGGCGGTGGCGGCATGAGCGCCATCACAACCAGCGCCACCAACAGCAGCATCATCACCCCCGAGCAGGCGCTGATCGCCAGCCTGGTGCCCATCGGCGCCCGGGTGCTGGACCTGGGCTGCGGCAACGGTGCGCTGCTGGCGCATTTGCAGCAAACGCGCAACTGCAGCGGCTACGGCGTGGAGATTGATGATGCCAACCTGCTGGCCTGCGCCCGGCGCGGGGTCAATGTGCTGCAACTCAACCTGGAGGACGGGCTGGCCCAGTTTGAGGACCGCAGCTTTGATGTGGTGCTGCAACTGCAGACGCTGCAACACCTGCGCAACACCGAGAAGATGCTGCGTGAAACCGCGCGCGTGGGCCGCACCGGCATCCTCAGCTTCCCCAACTTTGCGCACTGGCCAAACCGCCTGTCAGTGCTGCGCGGCCGCATGCCGGTGACCAAGGCGCTGCCCTACCAGTGGTACGACACACCCAACATCCGGGTTGGCACCTTTGCCGATTTTGAGCTGCTGGCGCGGCGCAACGGCCTGCGCATTCTCGACAGCTTTGGGGTGCGCGCCGGCGTGGCCGTGCGGCGCTGGCCCAACCTGCTGGCCCCTGTTGCGGCCTTCAGTTTCGAGCGAGACTAGGAGCCTGTCGGGCGCTGTGGTCTGGTCACTGCTGCCGTCACCAACGCCCTCAAACCCCACAGGAAACCCATCATGATTGGCTACGTCACCATCGGCACCAACGACCTGCCCCGCGCCACCGCGTTTTACGACGCGCTGTTGGCCCCGCTGGGCATCCAACGCAGCATGGAATTCGACCGGGGCTACGCCTGGGGCAGCACCATGGACAAGCCCGGCTTTGGCGTGATGACACCGTTTGACAAGAAGCCCGCCACCCACGGCAACGGCAACATGACCGCCATCGCAGTGGACAGCCAAGAAAAAGTGGCCAGCACGCACGCACTGGCGCTGCAGCTGGGCGGCACCGACGAAGGCCCGGTCGGCCCGCGCGGCCCGGGGTTTTTTGCCGGTTACTTTCGTGATCTGGACGGCAACAAGATCAACGTGTTTTGCATGGGCTAGCCGGCACCGAATCCGGTCAAGGCACTGTGCCACTTGTTGGCCAGGCTGGCGCCGGTGAAGGCCCGGTACAGAACGGCGTCGGGCAGACACCGCCCTCCGAGCCGCTGCCCGACGCAGTTGCAGCGCCGGCGCCTGAAGGCGAGGCCGAGGCTGCGCCAGACTCGGCCGTTCCGCCACCGGCCGTTCCACCGCCGGCAGACCTGCAGCCAGCAGACCTGCAGCCAGCAGACGACCCCGGCCCGCCGCCGAGCCCGCACCCGGCAGCACAGCGCCGCCGGCTGGGCATTGCCCTGGGTGCGTCGCTGCTGGCCCATGCGCTGCTGTTGAGCCTGACTTTTGGCGGTCAGGCCCTGGGGCTGCCGGGTTTGGGTCTGCCGTGGCAGGTCCGGCTTGGGCAATCGCCCGAGCTGCGTGTGCTGCTGGCGCCAACGCCAACACCAACCCAGCCACAGCCACAGCCACAGCCACAGCCACAGCCACAGCCACAGCCACAGCCACAGCCACAGCCACAGCCAACAGTGCC
>JANPOW010000004.1:0-7302 GCA_031428185.1 Betaproteobacteria bacterium
GCCGCGCTGCAGCGCCTGCTGGCCAGCGCCGGCCACCCGCCGCTGGTCGAGCGCTTTGCCACCGACGTGCAACGCACGCGGCGCGTGCTGCGGCGCGGCGCAGCGCTGATTGAGCTGGCGCTGGACCAGGGCCACATCCGCGCGGCGGGCCGGCAGGTGGTGGTGTGCGAGATCGAGTTTGAGCTGCTGCAGGGTGAGCCCCAAGCCCTGCTGGACGAAGCGGCGCACTGGGTGCAGCGCTTTGGCCTGGAGCTGGATGTGCGCAGCAAAAGCGAGCGTGGCCACTTGCTGGCCGCTGGCCTGCCGTGCAGCCCGCCGGCCCAGGCCCGCCCGCTGCATCTGCCAGCCAAGGCGGCGCTGGCCGACGCGCTGGCGGCGCTGCTGGCCAACCCACTGGGCCAGGTGCTGGCCAATGCCAGCCAATTGGCAGATGTTGCCGATGTGGCTGCTGTGGCCGATGTGGCTGGTGTGGCTGGTGTGGCTGGTGTGGCCGATGTGGCCGATGTGGCCGATGTGGCCGATGTGGCCAGCCAGGGTGCCGCCGGCGCCCGCAGCATCGGCCCGGAGCACCTGCATGAGTTGCGGGTCGGCTTGCGCCGGCTGCGCAGTGTGCTGGGTGCTTACGGCGACCTGCTGCCCGGGCTGGACCCGGCCCTGGCACCAGCCCTGGCCGTGCTGTTTCAGCAACTCGGCCCGGCGCGTGACGCTGACGCGATGGCCGGCTGGCTGGCGCCGGCGCTGCGCCATGCCGCAGCGCCCTTGCAGGCGTTGCCGGCACTGCCAAGTGGCGCTGCGGGGGTCGACATTGGCGCCTTGCTGAGCGCAGTGGCCACCCAGCAACTGTGGCTGGCGCTGCTGGGCTTGTGCCAGCCCGCACCGGCCGGCGCGCCGGCCACGCCCAAACCGGCACGCCGGCTGCGCGACGCACTGCGGCCCGCATTGCACACCTTGCAGCGCCAGGTGCGGCGTGACGCCGCCGCATTTGCCACGCTGGACCAGCCCGCCCGCCACCGCCTGCGTCGGCGCATCAAGCGCTTGCGCTACCTGCTGGCGCTGACCAGCACGCTGTGGCCAGCCGCTGCGGTGGCGCGCTGGCAACGGCGTTTGCAGCAGGCCCAAGGCCCGCTGGGGGCGCTGCAAGATGCACTGGTGGCGCAGGCCGCCTGGCAAGCGGCCACTGCGCTGGACGGCCGGGCCTGGTTTGCGGTGGGTTGGCTGGCAGCCCATCGGCAGACCTTGGAGCAACCCTGCCAGCACGCGCTGCAGCGCCTGGCCGCTGCGCCCCGGCTTTGGCGCAAGGCTTGAGCCCGTAGCGCCGCAGCACCTGACCGGCCCGCGCGCCGGTCAGCGCCCGGCAACAGCGCCCAATTTCCCCGATCGCCCGATCACCCCGGTTGCCCCGATCACCCCGAACGCCCCGATCACCCCAATTGCCCCGATCGCCCCGATTGCTGCTGCACCGCCTGCAGCACCGCGGGCGACTGCAGCAACTCGGGCAGGCGGGCCAGCGCTGGTGCGTCCAGATAGCCTTGCAGGTGCCACAAGTCCAGGCTGACATCGCCAGCCAGATCAAAGCCGGCCAGGTCAGCCAACTGGCCTTGCGCCAGCCGCTCGCCCAGCCGGGCGCACAGGTAACACAGCGCCAAGCGGCTGCCGCGGCACGGGTCTTGGGTGTCGGCGGGGGCCACCAACAGGCTGTCGATGTCGCGCACGTTGTCAACAATGCTGGCGGGCAACTGCCAGGACTGCATCAGCAGGGCGCCCACCTCGGCCGCGCCCAGGCCCAGCGTGGATTGCTCGGCCTCGGTGCGGGCCAGCAGGTCGGCATGCGGGCCCCAAGCCGGGCCGGTGGTGGGCAGCAGGGCGGTCATGGCCAACTGGCCCAGAAATGACAACACACTTTGGGTCACCAGCGCACCCTGTTCGGGCAATTCCAGCTTTTGCGCCAGCCTGCTGCACAGCGCACTGGACAGGCTGCTGGCGCGCAAGACCAGCTCAAAGCGCTTGCGCCGGTCCGGGCTGCTGGTCTTGAACGAGTCGTCCAGCATGTAGTGCAGGCAAATGGCGCGCACGCTGTTGAGGCCCAGAAACGTCACCGCCTGGCCCACGCTGGCCACCGGGCGTTTCAGGCCGTAGAGCGGTGAGTTGACGGTGGCCAGCACCCTGGCCGCAATTTGCGCCTCGGCCATGATCAGGTCGCTCAGCGCACCCGAATTGGCCGATTCCAGAAAGGCCGGCGATAGCAGCTTCTGCAATGACAAGGGCGGCCGGGGGATTTGGTCCAGCCGCAGCAACAGGCTGGCAATGGCCGGCACGGGCAGGGTTTCACGCCTTAACAGCTTGAACTGCGCCAACGCGGCCGGCAGCGCCGCCAAGGCGCGTGGTGGCCGGGCTGGCAGGGTTGCCGGCAGCGGGCGTGGTGCAGCCGGCGCGGGCAGGTCGTGGTTGGCCAGCCCTGCGGCTGCGGCGGGCGGTGGGCCAGGTCGGGCGGCCGGGCGTGGCGCCGCGGCTGTGGTGTCGGCCGGCTTTTTAAGCCACAACAAGGCGCCGCCGGCCAACAACAGCAAGACGATGGCGATGAGGGAGATGGTCACTTGGGCGGGTCCGGGCTGCGCAGCGGTTGGGGCCAAACCGCCTGCCGCCCATTCTGGCCAGCCGCCGGCTTGCCAAACCCCGGAGATGGCCAGTCAAACCCGCCAGCTTTGGCACCAATGGGCCTGGGCAACACCTTTGGCCGCGCGTGGCAGGGCTTGTGCAGTGATGTATTGCCCGCGCGCTTGGGCGCTCGCCTGGCTTATTGAAGCTGGGTTGATGATTGCGCCGTGCTGCAGGCCTTGGATTGAAGTTGCAGCGGTCCTAAGATTTGTTCAGCGCGGTTCCAGAGCGATGTGCGGTTTGTGCAGCAGTTTGAAGTACCAGTACCAACACAAACGCAAACACAAACGCAAACACAAACACAAACGCAAACGCAAAGCGCAGCAGCGGCAAGCCGCTGACGGACCGCAACAGCATTGCTGGGCAGTAATTTGGTGGGGCTGCCTGGTGATCTTCAATCACCCGCCAATTTCAGGGAGTTTCAACATGCAAACCATCGACCAAACCAGCCAGACCAGCACCGGCAATGCGTTGCTGCAAACCCAGGACTTCAATGTCGAAGCACTCGAAGCGCGCTTCGAAATGGAAGCCATGCACCCCATCGGCAACCAGGATGTCAAGGTGACCTGCAGCTGCGAGTGGTGATCTGCCGGCACTGAGCCGGCTGGGCGGGGGTGCATGCTGGCCCCCGTCTTGGCCACCCGCCGTGCCCTGCATCCGCTGCAACACCGCCCACCATGTCCACCATCCCCCTGCTCAAGCGCGGCATCACCATCACGCCCTACCAGCAGCCCGGTGCTGCCGGCGCGGATGCGCGGTTTTTGCTGGAGCTTGACGAGCACCATTACCTGATTTCAGCCAAGGCACGCGCCTTGGTTTTGGCGCTGCTGCGCGGCCCCACCAGCGCTGAACAGCTGGAGGCGGCCTATGCCGATTGCGGCGGCCGTGCCAGCCATCTGCCCGCCAGCCAGTTGATTCAACTGGCCAGCCAGGTGCTGCCCGCCAGCCTGTTTGCCGACACCCCGGTGCCACGCCGCGCCATGCCATTTTTGCTCAGCGTCACGCTGCTGCCCGCCGCGCTGGCCAGCCGCATCACCGGCGCGCTGCGCTGCTTGTTCCAGCCAGCGCTGGCGGCCATGTTGGTGCTGGTTTTTGTGCTGTTGCATGCCCTGGTGCTGCCGGCGGCGATGCAGGACGTGCATGGCGCCTGGTCACGCCAGGACGCCGCGTTGCTGGTGGCCGGCCTGCTGCTCAGCGGCTTGTGGCATGAGCTGGGCCACACGGCGGCCTGCCGGTATTTCAATTGCCCGCACGGCGCGATTGGTTTTGGTCTGTATTTCATTTTCCCGGCCTGGTATGCGGATGTCAGCAAGGCCTGGCGTCTGGCGCCACGCCAGCGGGCCGTGGTGGATTTGGGCGGGGTCTATTTCCAGGCCGTGCTGCTGATTGCTGTTGACAGTTATGCGCTGGCCAGCGGCAGCGAGCTGGCGCTCAAACTGGTGTGGTTGATCACCTTCACCATGCTGTTCACCTTGAACCCGGTGTTCAAGTTTGATGGTTATTGGTTGTTGTCGGATTTGAGTGGCCTGCACAATTTGCATCAGCGTGTGCAAGACAGCGCCGCAGCCTGGTTTGCGGCGCGCCTGGGTGGCGCCAGGAAGCCGGGTGAATATTCACCACCGGGTGGGCAACAAAGTGCCAGCACGGCAAGGCTGCAGCGTTGGATTCTGTATCCCTACAGCCTGTTGAGTTTGGGCTATTTCAGCTATTTTGGTTTGTTCTTGATCACCGAATTGGGCAACCTGGCGCGCACGCTGCCGGCCAGCCTGGCCAGCGCCAGCCAGGCCGTGCTGCAAGCCTGGGCTGCCCGGGCAGGGTTCGGCAACGGCTTGCCGCTGCTGGACGCGTTGGCACTGGGCCTGCCGCTGACCACGCTGCTGGCCGCCCTGGTGTGGCCGCTGGTGGTTTTGGCCGCCGCCGTGTTTTTTGTCGACCGCCTGCGCCGTCTGGTGTTGCAGATCTGCCGCGCCGTGCTGGCCGCACGCCGCACGGGCTGAGCCAGCGCCAACCCGCCCCCCCGCAACCCTTTGGGAGCTGCACCATGTCATTGACCACCCAACTTGCCGCCTGGCTCAAACCGGCGAGGCCGCCCGGCAGGGCGGCCCCGGCACAGGCTGCAGCGCTGCAGCAGGGCACGGATAGCGCGATGCTGCAGCAGTCACAAACCGCGCTGGGCCTGTTTCTGGGCTTGTCGGACAGTGACGCGCTGGCACTGGCCAGCACCGTGCTGGCGCACCGGCAAACACTGTCGGCGGCCCGGCGCCAGCGGGCAGCGCCTGGCGCAGCGGCCCACACCGCGGGCCAGCGCAGCGCGGACACCAACACCTTGAGCCGGGCACTGGCGCAGGGCTCTTGTCTGCTGGCCTTGCCCTGCAACGTGCCGGCGCTGCAGTGGCTGGGCGCGCTGGCCACCAGCGCCGCTGCGCCCATCGTGCTGGTGTACAGCGCAGCGCTACAGCCTTTGCTGGCGGGTCTGGGTTGGCCGGCCAAGCTGCCGGCCGGGCGCCTGCAGTGCTGCAGCGCCACCGAGGTGATCCAGCACGTCAAGGCCAGGCGCAGCGGTGCGGCGCTGTCCACGCTGTACGTCAGCTTTCCAGAGCTGCATGCCGCCGGTGCCGACACCTCGGCCCAGGTGCGTTTTCTGGGCCAAACCGTGCGCTGGTCGCTGCTGGAGCCGCTGCTGTGCCTGCAAGGCCTCAAGACCTTGCTGACCCTGGCGCCGGCGGACGACTTGCCAAGCAGCCCGCCGGCCGACCCGGCCCCGGCCCCGGCCTCGGCCTCGGCCTCGGCCTCGGCCTCGGCCTCGGCCCTGGCCCTGGCCCTGGCCCCTGCGCTGGCGCTGGCGCTGCGCAGCCGCAGCACGCTGTTACCCGGCCCGCACGGCCCGGGTGACAGCCCCGGCGCCATCCTGGCCTGGCTGGTGGGCCATCTGGAGGCTGCGGCCCGCAACCAACCCGGCCTGGCGTTGGCGTGGCCGCAGCTGTACCGCGCCAGCGCGCCGTTCCAGGCCATCACACGCAGCAACCGGCTCAAGCAGGTGGAGGCGTTTTTTGAGGCCTGGCAGGCCGCAGGCGGTGGCTTGCAGCAGCAGACCCAGGCCTATCTGAGCGCCCGGCTGACCGCCCTGCGCAGCAGCGGCTGACGACCCGGCAGCGCCGCGTTGATCAATAGCACCCAACCGAGGCCCACCCCATGCACACCGCCCAAGAACTGCAGTTGCTGGCCCGCATCGGCCTGGCCCACAGCACCCAAGCGCTGACCGCCGTGCGCTCCAGCGCGGCCGAGCAGCGGGTGCACAGCGCCCTGCAAGTGGCGTGGCCGGGCTTGTCACTGGCCGCTGCACGCCAGTTGCAGCGCCGCCACCGCAGCGCCATGCACAAAAACCGGCTGGTGCATGCCTACCTGGCCGGGTTGGACGCTGCCGGCCTGGCGTCCTACCTGGACCGCCATGTGCACATCCAGGGCCCGGCGCAGGGCCAGCCGGTGCTGGACCTGGTGCGTGATGACCGGCGCCCGGTGGTGTTTGTCACCCCGCACTACGGCGCTTTCGGGCTGGGCTGCTTGAAGCTGATCCAGGCCATCGGGCGCCAAAAAACGGTCAATGCGTTTTACGATCCACCGGCCAAAAACCCCAGTTCAGCCGGTTTTGAGGCCTTGCTCAAAGGCCTGGGCTACGGCTTCAACGCGCTGTTCAATGACAGCACGGCGGTGCTCAAGGCGCTGCGCGTGCTCAAGCGTGGTGAGGCGCTGACCATGATGCCCGACGTGTTTGACCTCACCGGCCATGTGCTGTACGTGCCGTTTTTTGGCCGGCTGGTGCCGGCGATGGCCGGCACGGCGCTGTTTGCCATCAAGAGCAACGCCCGCGTGGTGGTGGGCTACAGCTGCCCGGGGCACAGGTTGCAGACCACCGTGCAACTGGGCGTACCCATCGAGCCCCCTCGCAGCGGCGCGCTGGAGGCCGACATCAACAGCCTGACGGCCACCATCTTTCGCGACATGGAGCGCCAGATCCGGCTGGCACCCGAGCACTGGGTCTATCTGCCCGGCATGGGTGACTTGTTGCGTGGCCAGGTGCCGCTGGGGCAGGGCCGGCCGACCGACTGGCTGCAGGCCCTGAGCGCCATGGCGCCCCAGGTGCAGGACGATTGGCCAGACCTGGCGCAGGCGGTGCGCGCTGCAGTGGCCATCCAGAGCGCCGCGCCGCAGGCCAGCATGGGCTGACGCCGGCCGTTCATGCACCCGCCATCAGGGTGCAACGTGGCCCAGTTTCCTGGGGTCAGGCGACAGCGGGTTCCACAACGGGGTAAACGCAAACGGCGGCTGGCGCGGGTCAGCCGACGGCTGGATGCGCACCCGCACCGCATGCATGCGCGGCGCGCCAAACACCTCCAGCCGCCACAGCGTGGTGATGCTGCGGCCGGCGCTGTCGCGAAACGGCCGGTCCACCGTGTACTGGTGGCCATCACCGTGGATCAGCAGCACCGGGAACGGCGCCTTGGCCGCCAGCGGCACCAGGGTGCGGCCCACACTGAGTGAGTGGCTGGCGCGCAGCGCAGCCCGGTGCGGTTTGCCGAGGATGGGGTAGCGCAGCGGCTCAGCCTGGGTGATGAGCACCAGCGCCGGGCTGGCACCCCGCCTGGCCGC
>JANPOW010000005.1:0-6259 GCA_031428185.1 Betaproteobacteria bacterium
CGGGGTCCCGGGTGGCCTTGGGGCCGGGGGCGGGCGGCCCCTGTCCCTCGCCCGCCAAAAACCTCCATCTGGTCTTTTTGTCCCTGGCTCAGTCCCCCGCGTTGGCCAAAGGCGGCCAACGGCTCCTCCTCTACCTCCGGCAACCGGTGACCTCGGCCCGGCATCACGCTGGTCGGGCACGGCTTTGAATGCCGGCATGCCACGGTGGTGCGGGGCGCAGGCCGGTGGGGCGTTGCGCGCAGGGACATAAAGGGGGAGCCGTTGGCCGCTTTTGGCCAGCGGCGGAGGACAGTCCCGGAGTACAGCGCCCCGGCGGCCTGTGCTCGCTCCGAACCGGACGCCCAGCCGTTCGGCAGTCACACAGAACGGAGATTCGATTGAAGACTGATTGGTGGTCCGACCTGCGCTCGTCCATGTCGCTCTCTGCGGTGGTGGCCGGCTTTGTGGCGGTGCTGGTGGGCTACACCAGCTCGGTGGCCATCGTGTTCCAGGCGGCACAAGCCTTGGGCGCAACACCGGCGCAAACCGCATCGTGGATGTGGGCGCTGGGCTTGGCCATGGGCATCAGTTGCATTGGCCTGTCGCTGCACTACCGGCTGCCGGTGCTCACAGCCTGGTGTACGCCGGGTGCGGCGCTGCTGGCCGCCACCCAGGGTGTCAGCCTGCCGCAGGCCACCGGGGCGTTCATCGTCTGCGCACTGCTGATCATGCTGGTGGGCGCCACCGGCTGGTTTGAGCGGGTGATGGACAAGGTGCCGATGGCGGTGGCCGCTGCGCTGCTGGCCGGGGTGTTGACACGCTTCGGGCTGGACGCGGTGCTGGCGGTGCGCACCGCACCAGCACTCGTCTTGATGATGGTGGCAGCGTTTCTGGCCGGCCGCCGCTGGTGGCCACGTTACGCCGTGCCTGGCGTGCTGTTGGCAGGTGTGGTGGTGGCGGCATTGCAGGGCAGCTTGCACCTGGGCACGGTGCTGGGCTTGGGCGGGTCGGCCTGGGCCACGCCCGTCTTCGTGCTGCCGCAGTTCACGCTGGGCAGCGTGGTGGGCGTGGCGCTGCCGCTGTTCATCGTCACGATGGCCTCACAAAACCTGCCCGGTGTGGCGGCCCAGCGGGCGGCGGGTTATGCCATTCCGGTGTCGCCTGTCACCACAGCAACCGGGCTGGTCACGCTGCTGCTGGCGCCGTTTGGTGCGTTTGCCATCAACCTGGCCGCCATCACCGCCGCCATCTGCATGAGCCCCGAAGCCCATGCCGACCCGGCCAAGCGTTATGCCGCACCGGTGGTGGCCGGCCTCTTCTACATCCTGATGGGCCTGGCTGGTGGCGCGGTGGTGGGGCTGCTGGCGGCGTTTCCGCGTGAGCTGGTGGCGGCCGTGGCGGGCCTGGCGCTGTTAGGCACCATTGCCGGTGGCCTGGCCGCCGCGCTGCAGGACGAACGCCACCGCGACGCAGCGGCCATGACCTTTCTCGTCACCCTGTCTGGCGTGACCATGGCCGGCATCGGCGCGGCGTTTTGGGGCGTGGTCGCCGGCACTGTCACCCTCGCTGTGCAACACTGGCGCCCCCGCCGCTAGTGGCGCGTGCCAGGACTGTGCCCACCATGCAACTGCTGTTCATCGCTGACCCGCTGGAGGGTTTCAATATCTACAAAGACACCACCTTCGCGATGATGCGCGAGGCGGTGCGCCGGGGCCACACATTGATGGCGTGTGAGCCCAAGGACATCCGTTGGCAGCGGGGTGAAAAGGTCACCGCCTTTGTGCGCGACATCAGCCTCACCGGTGACACCCGCGACTGGTTTGTGGCCGCGCAGCACCATCCCGTGAATTTGCACAGTCGACGGCCCCAAGTGCTGGCCGACGTGGGTGCGGTGCTGATGCGCAAAGACCCACCGTTTGATCCCGAGTACTTCTACGCCACCCACCTGCTGAGCCAGGCCGAGCGTGAGGGCGCGCGCGTGTTCAACAGTCCGCAGGCGCTGCGTGACCACCCCGAGAAGCTGGCCATCCTGGAGTTTCCCCAGTTCATCGGCCCCACGCTGGTGACACGGGACGCCGCCGATGTGAAACGCTTCCACGCCCAGCACCAGGACATCATCCTCAAACCCCTGGACGGCATGGGCGGCATGGGCATCTTCCGCGTCGGGCCGGACGGGCTGAACCTGGGCTCCATCACCGAAACGCTGAACGCCGATGGCGCGCAGACGCTGATGGTGCAGAAGTACCTGCCCGAGATCGTGCAAGGTGACAAACGCATTTTGGTGATTGGCGGCAAGCCAGTGCCGCACAGCCTGGCGCGCATCCCGCAGGGCAGTGAGATCCGCGGCAACCTGGCGGTGGGCGGCAAAGGTGTGGTCATGCCACTCACCGCGCGCGAGCTCGAGATTGCCAGCGCGCTTGGCCCCATCCTGGCTGCCCGTGGCCTGCTGCTGGTGGGGCTGGACGTGATTGGCAGCAGCCTGACCGAGATCAACGTCACCAGCCCCACCTGCTTTCAGGAGATCACCGACCAGACCGGGTTCGATGTGGCCGCGATGTACCTGGATGCACTTGAACACCAATTGACCACCCACTGACCACCCGCACTGAAAGAGACCCCAGCATGAAAACCAAAGCCGCAGTCGCCTGGAAAGCCGGCGCCCCGCTAACCATTGAAGAGGTGGACCTGCAAGGCCCACGCGACGGTGAAGTGTTGGTGGAGATCAAGGCCACCGGCATCTGCCACACCGACTACTACACCTTGTCCGGCGCTGACCCCGAAGGCCTGTTCCCTGCCATCCTGGGCCATGAGGGCGCCGGTGTGGTGCTGGAGGTGGGCGCAGGTGTGCCGTGGTTGAAGGCCGGTGACCACGTGATCCCGCTCTACACACCCGAGTGCCGCAACTGCAAGTTTTGCCTGTCGCGCAAGACCAACCTGTGCCAGGCCATCCGGCCCACGCAGGGCAAGGGCCTGATGCCCGACGGCACGTCGCGCTTCTCCATCGGCGGCAAGCCCATCCTGCATTACATGGGATGCAGCACCTTTGCCAACCATGTGGTGGTGCCGGGCATCGCACTGGCCAAGATCCGGCCCGACGCACCCTTCGACAAGGTCTGCTACATCGGCTGCGGCGTCACCACCGGCGTGGGCGCGGTGCTGTTCACGGCCAAGGTGGAGGCGGGTGCCAACGTGGTCGTCTTCGGCCTGGGCGGCATCGGCCTGAACGTGATCCAGGGCGCCAAGATGGTGGGCGCCGACAAGATCATCGGTGTCGATCTGAACCCGGCGCGTGAGGCCATGGCCCGCAAATTTGGCATGACGCATTTCATCAACCCCAAAGAACACGCCAACGTGGTGGATGCCATTCAGCAGTTGACTGACGGCGGCGCCGACTACAGCTTCGAGTGCATCGGCAATACCAAAGTCATGCGCGACGCGCTGGAATGCACCCACAAAGGCTGGGGCCGCAGCATCATCATCGGCGTGGCTGACGCCGGCGCTGAGATTTCGACCCGGCCGTTTCAACTGGTCACCGGCCGCAAGTGGGAAGGTTCCGCCTTTGGCGGCGCCCGTGGCCGCACCGATGTGCCGCGCATCGTTGATTGGTACATGGACGGCAAGCTCAACATCGACGACCTGATCACCCACAAGCTCAAGCTCGAAGACATCAACGAGGGGTTTGAATTGATGAAACGCGGTGAGTCGATCCGCTCGGTGGTGATGTTTTGATATTTTGGTAGCGTGTTCTGATGAGCACAATGACTGACTATCCAGGCTCCCGGTGGTGGCGCCTGGATATTCACAACCACACGCCGGCATCCAGCGACTACGACCGTGTCGAGGCCGCGACGGTGACGCCACGGGATTGGTTGCTGGCCTATATGCGTGCCGGCGTGGATGCGGTGGCTGTGACCGATCACAACAGCAGCGAGTGGATTGAGCTGTTGCAAAGCGCCTTGGTCCAACTGTCGGTCGAGCGGCCCGTTGGCTTTCAGACCATGGCGCTTTTCCCTGGTGTGGAAGTGAGCACGCAGGACGGCCTGCACATCCTGGGTATTTTTGCGCCTGGCACGCCTAAATCCACTGTGGACGGTTTATTGCAGGGTCGGTTAACCGGCTGGGACGACCGGAAACGAAACGCCGAGCGTCAGTGCGCCGAGAGTGCGGTAAATGTGATGACCGCCATCCATGACTTACACGGTTTGGCAATACCCGCCCACGCCGACCAAGAAAGCGGTGTGCTATTTGGCAAATTGCTGGCGGATGGTTCATTCGAATCGCGCTTGTCCGGCCGCAGCATTGATTTGGTGCTGGCCAAAGCCGATGCCTTGGAGTTGAGAGATTCCGCAGGACCGGCCGCGCTGAATTTCAAGCCTAAATTGGTTGGCTTGGCGCTGCTAACGGCGTCCGACGCCCACCGCACCCGCAATGCGGGCCGTCATTGCTGCTGGGTCAAGATGTCCAGCCCAACGGGCGCCGGCTTGCGGCTTGCTTTGATGGACCCCGATAGCGCTGTTCGGCAAGGTGGTGCAGTCAGTCCACAACCCCTTCCAAAGCGTTGGATTCGGCGGCTGAGTATTGAGCAGCTGAATTTGCGACGAGCGCATCGTGGCCCGTTGATGTTGGATTTCAACCCGGCTTACAACGCGGTGATTGGTGGGCGCGGCAGTGGTAAATCGACGGTGGTTGAGTGCTTACGGCTGGCCCTCGGGCGTGACACCGAGTTGGACGATGTGGCCGAGATAAAGCACAGCTTTGCCAATTTTCGGGCGCCGTATCGGTCCCGCGACAAACCTGGTGTGATGTTGTCCGATACGCGCCTGGTCGCTGAGGTGGTGCTAGGCGATAGTGATGAGGCCGAGCTACTGCGCTACCAGTGGACGCCTGGGTCGAAGGGCGACGGCCTATTGACGGTGCAGCGCTGGGATCAAGGCCAATGGTTGGAGACGGGTTTGTCCCCCGATCAGGCTGCGACACAATTCCCTGTGCGCATTTACAGCCAGAAGCAAGTGTTGGCGCTGGCGGACCAACCGCAAGCCCTGCTGGGCTTGATTGACGAGGCCATCGGTCGAGACCGCAAAGCGGATTGGCAAAAAACATTCAATGAACGAAGGGCGGCGCTGATGGATGCGCGGCGCAGGCTGCGCGCATTGAACAGCGAACTGGCCCGCAAGCCGGCGCTTGAGCTGGACCTCAGGCAAGCCAGCCGCAAAGCACACGCGTTTGCCAGTGCTAACTTTGGCCCGTTATTGAAGGAGTACCAACGCAGCACCCAACAGCAGCGTGCGATGGATGATTTTCACCAACTGCTGGCCCGCGACGTGGCCGAGTTGCATCAAGCATTGGAGCGCACGGCTTCCTTGTCCGACACCGAACTGACTGGATTTAGCGCAGAGACAGGCGCAGAGTTGAATGCCGCGCAAAGCGCATTGACATTGAAACAGCAACTCAGCACGCGGCGCCAATTGATCGAGCAGGCAGTCGCTGAAATGGCGCAATCCTTGGCCCAGTCACAGCAGAGCCAGGCGACCAGTGCCTGGCAGCAGGCCGCACAGGCGCACATTGCGGCCTATCTGGCTGAGACACAACGCCTAAAAGCTGAAGGCATTGAAAGTGCCCAGTCGGCCGCCCAGGCCGTGGTAGCGGTTGATCGATTGGGCAAGCAACTTGAGTTTGTCGCGACTTGTGAGCACCAGTTGGTCGCCGCTGAAACGGCCGTGCTGGTTGCTGCCAAAGCCTTGAGCGACGAGCGCGAGCGATTGACGGAAATGCGCCGTGACTTTGTCACGCAGCGCTTTGCCAGCAACGTCAGCCTGCAGATTCAGCTTCGGCCAATGGCGCATGCCGCAGGCTCGGTGGCGCCACTGCGTGATCTTTTGAAGCTCACCAACAAGCAGTGGGGCAGCCTTTGGAATGACGGTGAAGGAGAGGGCGCCAGCGAGCCTGTGCCCAGTGGTTTTTTATGGGATGCAACCCGCGAAGACAACCTGAGCCCAACAAGCGAGCGTTTGTTGAGCATGAAACAGGCGCTGGAGCAAGGCAGCAAAGTGGTGCTGGAAACCACACTCCATGCCAGTCTGCTCAACCGCCTGAAAGAGCTACCACCGGAGGTGTTTGACGATTTGGCAGCCTGGTTTCCCGAGGATGAGGTACTGCTCAAATACGCCCCGGCCCAGGATCAACGCTTTCGCGACATGGTGCGTGCGTCGGCGGGCCAGCGATCAGCGGCCATGCTGTCGTTTCTGCTTGCTTATGGCGACGAGCCGTTGGTGCTGGATCA
>JANPOW010000006.1:0-3448 GCA_031428185.1 Betaproteobacteria bacterium
TGATTTGGCTGACCCGACATCCAGCCACGACTTTGGCAAAGACATCATCCCGGCAGCGGTGAAATCGGGTGACGCGGCGGCCCATCCGTTTGAGATGAGCTGCGTTGGCACCAAGCGTGGCCTGCAGCCGTATTGGCGCGACGTGGGCACCATCGACGCCTATTGGCACGCCAACATCGACCTGACCGCCACCGACCCCGAGCTGAACCTCTACGACACCCGGTGGCCCATCTGGACCCACCAGGCCCAGCTGCCACCGGCCAAGTTTGTGCACAACCAGCCCGACCGGCGTGGCATGGCGGTCGAATCCATGGTGTCGGGTGGCTGCATCGTCTCGGGCAGCGTGTTCCGCTCGGTGCTGTTCTCCAGCGTGCGGGTGCATTCACACAGCAGCATCAACTGGAGCGTGCTGCTGCCTGAATCGCAGGTGGGCAGGGGTGCCAGGCTGACCAAGGTGGTGCTGGACCGGGGCTGCAGCGTCCCCGACAACATGGTGATCGGCGACGACCCGGTGGAGGACGCCCGGCGCTTCCACCGCAGCGAGAACGGCGTCACGCTGGTCACCCGCAACATGCTGCAGGCGCTGAGCACCTGATGGCGCAGGCGGCAGCGCGTCCATCCCCCACACCCGCGCTGCGGGTGCTGCATGTGGCCGCTGAGGTCTACCCGCTGGTCAAAACCGGTGGCCTGGCCGATGTGGTGGCCGCCTTGCCACCGGCCTTGGCCGCCACCGGCGCCGATGTGCGGCTGCTGCTGCCCGGCCTGCCGGCCATCCTGGACGCCGTGCAATCGGCCCGCACCGTGTTGGACATCGGCGCCGCATTTGGCGCACTGCGGGTGCGCCTGCTGCTGGGCAGGATGCCGGGCAGCCAGCTACCGGTGTATGTGATTGACGCGCCGTATCTGTACCGCCGTGGTGGCAGCCCCTACCAGGACAGCAGCGGCCAGGAGTGGCCCGACAACCTGCAGCGTTTTGCCCTGCTGGGCTGGGTGGCGGCGCACCTGGCGGCTGATGACGCCGACCCGGCCTGGGTGCCCCACATCGTGCACGCGCACGACTGGCATGCGGCCATGGCCTGCGCCTACATGGCCGACCACGCACCCACGGCGGCAGCGTCGGTGTTCACCGTGCACAACCTGGCCTTCCAAGGCTTGTTTTCGCACCAGGACTGGGCCGCGCTGGGGCTGGGTGCGCGCTACCTGTCGCCGTCGGGGCTTGAATTCCACGGTCAGGTGTCCTTCATGAAAGCCGGCCTGAAGTTTGCCGACAAGGTGACCACCGTCAGCCCCACCTACGCCCGCGAGATTGCCGGCAACGAGTTTGGCTGCGGCCTGGACGGCGTGATCCGGGGCCGGGCGGCCGATGTCAGCGGCATCATCAACGGCATTGACGAAGCGGTGTGGAGCCCGGCTGCCGATGGCGCCATCACGGCCCACTACGACGCTGACCGCCTGGCCGGCAAACAGGCCTGCCGCGCCGCGCTGCAGCAGGCCATGGGCCTGGCGCCGGATGTGGACGCGCTGATCCTCACCGTGGTCAGCCGCCTCACATCGCAAAAAGGGCTGGACCTGGTGCTGGCCGCGCTGCCCGCGCTGGTGCAGCAGGGCGTGCAGTTTGCAGTGCAGGGCACGGGGGAGCCGGCGCTGGAGGCGGCCTTCCGCATGGCCGCGCAACTGCACCCCAGCCGCGTGGCGGTCTACATTGGTTACGACGAGCCCAGCGCCCACCGCTTGATTGCCGGTGCCGATGTGATTGCGGTGCCCTCGCGTTTTGAGCCCTGCGGCCTGACCCAGTTGTACGGCTTGCGCTACGGCACCGTGCCGGTGGTGCGGCGGGTGGGTGGGCTGGCCGACACGGTGGACGACGCCAGCGCCAGCAGCCGCACCGGTTTTGCGTTCGATGCCGCCACGCCGGGCGCGTTTGAGGCCTGTGTGCAACGTGCATTGCAGGCCAAACGCGACCCGCTGGCCTGGCGCCAGATCATGCAGCGCGGCATGGCGCAAGACCTGTCGTGGACCGGCCCGGCGCGGGACTACCTGGCGCTGTACGCCCAGGCGCGCCTGGCACGTGCCGCCGGGCCGCGGTTGCTGCAGGCTTGAGCCCGGCGCGCTGCGGCTCCGGCCGGCGCGGCCTCAGCCGGCCGAGTCGAGTTGCAGCCGGCGCTGGCTGGTGAAGCAGCGGGGCTCGCCAGTCAGCGGGTCCACAAACGCCAGACTGCGTGCCAGCAGTTGCAGCGGCTGGTGGTAGTCCGGTGCGGCATCCGGCGCCGGCTCGGGCCACAGCAGCGGATAAATGCGGTCTCCGACGATGGGCAGGCCCAGCGCGTCCAGTTGCACCCGCAACTGGTGGCGCTGGCCGGTGCGCGGTGTCAACCGGTAGAGCGCCAGGCTGCTTGGCAAGCTGGCGCTGGCAGGGCTGTCTGGCTGATCCCATGCCGCGGCGCCGGGCGTGATGTGCCGCACCAGTTCAATCAAAGTCTCGGCATTGGGCGCACCCGGCACCACCTGCATCTGCATGAAACTGCCCGGCCGCTGCGCCAGCCGATGTTGGCAGACCAGCGGCAAGGCCAAGTCGGCCCGCCAGGGCGCGATGGCCTCGTAGACCTTGTGGGCCTGGTGCTGGCGCAGCAGGGCCGCAAAGGCATGGCGCTGCGCCGGCTGCACGGTAAAGGCCAGCACCCCGGCGGTCTCGCGGTCCAGCCGGTGCATGGGCGCCAGGTTGGGCATGCCCAGCAGGCGTTGCAGCCGCACCAGCACGGTCTCCTGCAGGTGGCGGCCGCCCGGGGTCACCGGCAAGAAGTGCGGCTTGTCCACCACCACCAACTGCGCGCACTGGTGCAGCACGGTGATCTCGAATGGCACCCGCGGCTCAGGCGCCGGGTTGCGCCAGTACCACAGCAGCGCGCCCGGCCTGCAGGGCGCATCCACCGCCAGCGGCCGGCCTTGTGCGTCCAGCACGTCGCCACGCGCCAGGCGTGCCGGCCAATCGGTGGCGCCCCGCAGGCGTTGGCTCAAAAACGCCGCCAGCGTGGCCCACGGCCCGCCACTGACCACCACCCGGCTGGCGCTCACACCGTCGCGCAGCGGTGGTGTCCAGGCAGGGCTGGGGCGTGCCACCTGCTCAGCCTGCCGCGCGGTCGAGCCGGCGCGCGCGCTGCAGCCGCCAGGCCTCGTCGGGCAGTGCGGCGTCAAACACCTGCTCGGCCGAGGTGCCGGTTTCTTGCAGTTGGGCATCCAGCGCAATGCGTTTGTCAAACACAAAACAGTCACCCTGCCAGGCATCGCTGGCGTCGGCGCTGGCCTGGGTGTGCTGCAGATAGTTGAGGATGCCGCCGTCCAGCTGCCAGACCTGCAGCCCCAGGCTGCGCAACCAGGGTGCGGTCTTGTCGCAGCGGATGCCGCCGGTGCAGTACATGGCCACCGGCCGGCCTGCTGCGCGCCAGGCCGG
>JANPOW010000007.1:0-13601 GCA_031428185.1 Betaproteobacteria bacterium
GTGGGGGGGGGGTGCGCGCGGTGCTGCTGAGGGGGCCGTGGCGGCCGTGGGGGGGGGCCGGGGGGCCCGGGCATGTCCCGCCGCCCCCCCGCCGCCCGGCGCTGCCGCGCGCGCGCGCAGCGCCACCAGCAGCACCAGCACCAGCGCGCCCGACACCAGACGCAGGCTGGTGAAGCTGGCCGCGTCGATGGGGGTATGGCGCAGCGCCTGGCGGCACAGCAGCGAGTTGCCGGCAAACGCCAGCATGGCGATCAGGGTCAGCCCGGCGATGCGCCAGGGCAGGGCGGTGTGCTGCATCCGGTGATGGTAGGCGGCGCGTGCGGCCTGGCTTGGCCCGTTCACGCCACTGGCTCAAAAACCGCCGCCGCGCACAGCCTCTGGCAGAGGCGCTGAAGCTGCTGACCGTGTCGGCGGCTGCGCTGGCGCGGGCGTCGTGGCGCAGCACTTGGTCGGCAACGCCTGGGTTGTCGGCAGGCCGGCCCTGCCGGTTTGACCGGTCGGACGTGGTGTGTGATCGGGTGCATGACTGCGCGCCAGCCCCAGCGGCCACGCTGGCCACCATCTGGCGCAGTAGCGCACCAAAACGTTTGGCCTCGCCGCCACTGATCTGCTGGTCGCCATTGTTGTCGGCTGCTGCCAGCAATTGCTTCAGCAGCGCCTGGGTCTGGCCGGCGGCAGGCTCGCTGGCGGACACGCTGCCGTCGCTGTTGGTGTCCAGCGGGTCGCTTCCATCGCCGCTTTCAGCTCGCTGGCATCCACACCACCGCTGCTGTCGGTGTCCATCTTGTTGAACAGCTTGTCCTTGAAGTTGGCCGGGTCTGGCCCGCCGGGTGGCCGGTCCAGCGCGCTGCCGGGTGCAGAGTTCCGCCTGCTGTCAGTGCTGCTGCAATCACCACGCCGGGTTTGCAGCCGGCAGCAACTGGCCAGCCAGGCGCGTGGCCGCACCCTGGGCCAGTGCGAGCGCAGCATTGACCTGCTGGTGTGCCGCCAGCGCCAGCGCCTGACGGACGGTGGCCGCCCACCGGGCTTGATCAAGACGCTGCGTGGCGCGGGTTATGTGCTGGATGTGGAGACGCCGCGCCGCGTGGCGCCAGTCTTGCACGCTGCTTGGGCGGCCAGCGGGCCACCGTCCCGCAGACCCAGGCGCCGTGCAGCCACTGCAAGCGCGCACTGCAACTGTGCTCACTGCAACTGTGCGACGGGCAGGTTGAGCAGCAGGTTTTGCGGTTTCAGGCGCAGCACGCCGTCAGCGTCCATCGCCAGGCCCAGCCACACCGGCACACCCGCCAGGTCAGCCCGCATGTCGGCCGGGTTGTCAAAGTCGAGCCGGAACAGCCCCACCAGCCTGGCCAGCCGGTCAGCGTCCACCGTCACGCCCTGGTACAGATCGTTGAGGATGGCGCTGGACTCCGCGTCCAGGCCCACATGCCAGCGCCACCGGGCGTCGTCGATGCGCGCCAGCGGGGTGATGCTCACGGCCACACCCAGCAGCTGATAGACCCAGCGCTCCAGCACCCTGGCCAGGGCGGCCTGGCCGGAGTTGTGCAGCGCCAGGGGCACCGCCACACCGGGCGCCAGGGTCTTGGCCACGCTGTGGGTCAGGTCCAGCACAAAGCGGTGGCCAGTGCTGTGACCAGCGCTGGTGCGGGGGGCGCCCAGCCCCTCTCGCCCCTCCTGCCCCTCTTGCCAATAGGCAAACGCGTTGTCGTCGCTCAGCACCGCCAGTTGCGCGTTGCGCAGCGGCACCTGGGCGTCGGCCAGCAGGCGGCCCAGCGCACCAAAGCCAGCACCATCACTCAGCCGGTCGGCGGTGGCGCGGTCAGCGGCCAGCAGGCGGCCACCGGCCAGGCTGATGCGCTGGGGTCGAAACAACAGTTCAGCGGCGCGTGCCTGCAGCGCATCGGCGCCACTGTCCAGCCACTGGCGCAGCATGTCTTGCACGATCAGGTCAATGAACAGCGGCGGCAGCGTGATGGCGCCAGTGCGGAACAGCCCGCTGTAAAACGCCTCCAGCGTGCCGGCGGCCAGCACACCGTCGCGCAGGGCCAGCAACTGGCGGTAGTTCTGGCGCACATCGGCATCGCAGATCGCCGCCAGCGCAGCGCCGGGCACCAGCATCAGCGGGTCAGCGCGCAGGGCCTGGTGCAGCGCCACCTCGCCAGCGCAGCTCTCGGCCACCAAGGCCAGTTCGGGCCGGCCCAGCCAGTGGCCAAACCAGGCAGCGGTAGGCTGCAGCCGGCCGGCACCATCCAGCTGCAAATGGCGCCAGCCACAGGTGGGCCAGAAGTCCAGCATGGCCGCTCAGCCTGCCTGCAAGGTTTGGCGGCGGGTAAGGGCGCAGGCCGCAGCGGCCATCACTTGGCCCAACCGTCTTTGAGCCCGGTGATGCGGTTGAACACCGGCGCATCGGCCCGGTGCAGCAGCCGGTCACTGACAAAGTAGCCGTGGCGCTCAAACTGCAACCGCTGCTCGGCCGGCACGGCCGCCAGCGCTGGCTCGACAAAACCCTGCACCACCGTTTTGCTGTGCGGGTTGAGCACCTCGCGGAAGTCACGCCCGCCGGCATCGGGCTGGGGCGCAGTGAACAGGCGGTCATACAGGTTGAAGGTGGCCGGCACCGCATCTTGCTGGCCGACCCAGGTGATCGTGCCTTTGACCTTGACGGCGTCCGCGCCTGGCGTGCCGCTTTTGGTGTCAGGCACCACGCTGGCCAGCACGGCGGTCACTGTGCCATCGGCGTCTTTTTCGCAGCCGGTGCATTCCACCACCATGCCGTATTTCAGCCGCACCTTGTTGCCTGGCTGGTTGACGCCCGCCGCGTCGATGCGCGGCGGAAAGAGGCGGAAAAAACCCTTGGCCGGCACCTCGGCAAAGTCGTCCCGCTCCACCCACACCACCGGCCCCAGGCCAAAGTGGCGCAGGCCCAGCTCGGGCTGTTGTGGGTGGGCCGGGGCGCTGCAAGGCTCGATATGACCAGCGCCAAACAGCGCCTCCCAATTTGTCAGTTTGAGCGGCAGCGGGTCCAGCACCGCCATCGCGCGCGCGGCCTTTGTCTCCAGGTCGGCACGCAACGCACCGTCCAGCACCGCGTAGTCCACCCAGATGTCGGTTTTGGACGCACCGGTGTCCTCGGCAAACTTGCGCACGGCTGAAGGCGTGAAGCCGCGCCGGCGCAGGCCTGCCAGCGTGGGCATGCGCGGGTCGTCCCAGCCGTCCACGATGGCCTCGTCCACCAGCGCCTTGAGCTTGCGTTTGCTGGTGACCACGTAGGTCAGATTGAGGCGGCCAAACTCATGTTGTTTGGGCGCCGGGCGGTTGAGCAGGCCACCCTCAGCCAGGCGCGCCAGCAGCCAGTCATACCAGGCCCGCTGGTCCTCAAACTCCAGCGTGCAGAGGCTGTGGGTGATGTTCTCCAGCGCGTCCTCGATCGGGTGCGCAAAGGCGTACATCGGGTAGATGCACCAGGCATCGCCGGTGTTGTGGTGGTGGGCGCGTTTGATGCGGTACAGCGCCGGGTCACGCAGGTTGATGTTGCTGCTGGCCATGTCGATCTTGGCGCGCAGCACCATGCTGCCGTCGGCATGTTGGCCGGCTTTCATCTCGCGCAGGCGGGCCAGGTTTTGCTCAGGCGTGCGGTCACGCCACGGGCTGTTGGTGCCGGGGGTGGTGAAGTCGCCTCGGTTGGCGCGCATGGCCACGGCGCTTTGCTCGTCCACATAGGCCAGGCCTTGCTGCACCAGGTGCTCAGCGGCCTGGTACATGAAGCCGAAGTAGTTGCTGGCGTAGTACAGGTGGCTGGCCTGCACACCGCCAAACTGGCTGTGCCAGTCCCAGCCCAGCCAGTGCACCATCTCGATGATGGCGTCGACATATTCCTGTTCTTCTTTTTCTGGGTTGGTGTCGTCAAAGCGCAGGTGGCAGACGCCGCCAAAATCGCGCGCCAGGCCAAAGTTCAGGCAGATGCTTTTGGCATGGCCGATGTGCAGGTAACCGTTGGGCTCAGGCGGGAAGCGCAGCCGCACGGGGGCCGGGTCTGTCGCGCCACCAGCGTGGTGGGCCGCATCACCGGGAGAGCCGCCCCAGTGGCGCTGGGCATAGGCGCCGTCTTGCAGCTCATGCGCGATCAGGCTGCGCAAGAAGTTGGCGGGCTTGAGGTGGGTATCTGTTTTGGGCGGCGCGGACATGGGCTGGGCAGAAGTGGGGGCCGGCCCCGGGCTGGGGCGCTGGCCTGGCCTGGCCCAGCCTGGGCAGGCCGGCTGGGCAATGGCAACGATTCTATGAGGGGGGTCTGCGCTGCCGCCCAGTGATCAAGCCCGGTTTGTGTTGGCCGGTGTGTGCCGGCAGGTGTGTACCGGCAGATGTGTACCGGCAGCTTCAGCGGCCTTTGCCACTTTCGCGGCGCTGCAGCGCCGCGATCTCGCGGTCCACCATCGTCTGCGTCAGGCCCTCGCCCTGCAGCCGCAGAAAGACGACGATGCCGTGTATCACCAGGCCCAACCCCCAGCCCCAGAGCGGGAAGAAGGGCATGCCGCCGTGCCGTGCGCCCCAGCCGGGGCCGTCCACGCCGGCCATGCCTTTGAGCGTCCACAGCGCATACAGCCCGGCATTGACCAGCACAAAGACAAGAGCGTGGATGAAGAAGCCTTTTTTCAGGGCCACCCGGCGCCGCGCACGCTGCTCGATGCTGGCGGGGGTGTGGATCGAGGTCGGGTCGTGGGCCATGGTGGTTTACGCCGGTGGTGGGGTGGATGGGCTGGGGATCGTGGCTTGCCGCTGGGTGGCCGTCAATGCCTCAAGCCATCACGCCCAGCAGGTTTTTCCACAACAGCGTGCCGAGAAAACGCCCCGGCAGCAGGGTGACGAGGCCGGCAACCACGCAGCCGCCGATGTACAGCCCGCGCATGGTCTTGCGGTGGCCGATGACATTGCCTTGGCGGATGAACCAGATGCCGCGGGGCAATTGCACCGCCACCAGCACGGTGAAGGCATGGATGGGGGTGTAGCCAAACAGGTTGGGCAGTTGGTAGTCCTGGATGAACGCACTGGCCAGCGCCGTGCTGCCCATCAGCATGACCCAGCTCCAACCCAGCAGCCGATGGCTGGGCGTGCCTTTGCGCCGGCTGAGGATGAGCAGGCCCAGGATCAATGCGGTCACAGCGGTGACCAGGTGGAGGAACACCACCGGGTGGCGCTGCAGCAGTTGGGTGAGCGTTTGCATCATGGTGCCCATGCTAGAGGCCGAGTCGCTGTGCTGCGGGCCGCCTGCGACCAAACGGCACCCAAGCTGCTGAAGCGGGGCTGGCGTGGTGCCAGACGCTGCCGGACCGGGCCGGACAAGGCCGGGCGGTGCCGCCTGAGGACCGCAGCGCCGCACCGGATGGCGTGCGGCCGTCCCCCAAGCGTGGCGCCGTCGGGCCTGGCTCAAACCGGCTGCTACATGCCTTTGAACAGATGCGCGTACAGCCGGCTGGCGCTCAGGCGCTCGGGCCGGCCGCGCAGTTGCAAAAATACCTTGCCCGATTCATCCCGCTGGGCGGTTTGGATGGCACTGGCCCGCACCACCAGGCTGCGGTGCACCTGCCAGAACTGCTGGGCATCCAGCTGCGGCAGCAACTCACGCAGGGACAGGCGGATCAGGTGCTGACGCTCGGCGGTGACGACACGCAGGTATTTGTCCGCCGCTTCAAAGTAGATCACCTCGGCCACCGGCACCAGGTGCACGGTATTGCCCACACCGGCCTGGATCATCTCCAGCCGGGTGGCGGGGGCGCCGGCGCCAACCTGCAGCGCGCCGTGGTTGGCCAGCAGCGCGCGCAACTGGTCCAGCGTGCTGCTTGTCGCCGCAGCAGTGCCAGCCAGGCGTTTTTGCAGCCGTGCCACGCAGGCGGCCAGGCGGGCGCTGTCCACCGGCTTGACCAGGTAGTCCACCGCCTGGGCGTCAAAGGCCTGCAGCGCGTACTGGTCGTAGGCGGTGACAAACACCAGCAGCGGCAACGGGCTGTCATCGGGCCAGTCTTCGGCCAGCGCCTGAGCTGCGTCCAACCCGCTGGCGCCGGGCATGCGGATGTCCAGAAAACAGATGTGCGGCCGCAGCGTCAGCGCCTGCTGCACCGCGCTGAGGCCGTCGGCCACCATGGCGCTGATCTGCAAGTCTGGCCACAGCCGGGCCAGGTCAGCGCGCAGTGCGGCGGCCAGCAGGGGTTCGTCTTCGGCGATCAGGGCGCTGGGCATGGGGCTGTGGTCACGGGGTGTTTGGCGCGGGCCGGGCCTCGGGCATGGGCAGACTGACCTCGGCCAGCGTGCCACCCTCGCCATCATCGGCCAGCGCCAGGCGGAAGTAGGCGCGCTGGCCATACAGCGTGGCCAGGCGCTCGGTGACATGGCGGGTGCCGTAGTGTGATGTGCCGTTGCCGTTGCCGTTGCCGGTTGCTGGCGCGGCCGGCACATCGGGCGCCAGGCCCACGCCGGTGTCGCGCACCGTCAGCAGCAGGCGTTCGCCCAGCTGTGTGGCCTTGATCTCGATGCGGCCACCAGCCACATGCGGCTCCAGGCCGTGGCGGATGCTGTTTTCCACCAGCGGCTGCAGCAGCAGCGGTGGCACGGGCAGGTCGCGCAGTGCGTCTGGCAATTGCAGTTGCACCTGCAGCCGTGGGCCCATGCGCACAGCCATCAGCGCCAGGTAGTCGGCCAGGCGGTCAAATTCAGCCGACAGCGGGTGCAGCCCGCTGCGCGAGGCGCCCAGCGTGGCGCGCAGGTAGCTGATCAGGTGGTCCAGCATGGTCTGGGCGCGGGCCGGGTCCAGCGTGATCAACACCCGCAGGTTGGCCAGGGTGTTGAACAGCATGTGCGGCTCCAGCTGCGACTGCAGCAGCATCAGCTGGCTCTCGGTGGCGGCGCGGCGGGCGGCGTCGGTGGCGGCTTGCTCGGTGCGCAGCCGCTCGGTGGCGTAAAAGTACCAGGTGGCCGCCACCGCCACCACCATGCTGATGGCGATGGCGGGGCGGTTGTTCCGCAAAGTGGGGGTGTTGAAGCCGGTGATCGCGTCACCCAGCGCCGTGCCCAGGGTGTAGCCCAGCGCCGTGCCCACCAGCACGCAGGCCAACATCCAGCCCGGGCCTGGCCAGCGCAGGCGGGTGGACAGCGGCAAGTGCTGCCGGCCGGCCAAGCGCGCGGCCACCATCAGCCGGCCGCCGTCGATGAAAAACCAGCACAGCGTGCCGATGCAGGCCGAATACACCCAGGCGGTGAACAGGTTGCCACGCTGGCCGGTGGTGATCAGCCACAACACCAGCGCCACTGCGGCACACACCAGTTGGTTGCGCAGGCCGCGGCGGGCAAAACCGGCCCACGGGCTGGTGGCTGTGGTGGCACCGGCGCTGCTGTGTGTGCTGCTGTGTGTGCTGCTGTGTGTGCTGCTGTGCGTGCTGCTGTGCGTGCTGCTGTGCGTGCTGCTGCGGGCCTGGTCAGCAGCGCGCTTGCTGGCGCCGTGGCCGTTTGCACTGTTGTGGGGACGCATTGGCGGGATTGTCAGCCCGCTGCCGGACCGGCGAGGCTTGCCCTGGCGGCTTGACGGGCCCGGGCTGCTGATCTGGCGGCCAGCCGGAGGCCGGCCAGCGCCGGGGTGGTGGTTGTGCGCAGCACACGCCAGGCGCGGGCGCCAATGAGCCCGCTGGCCAGGCCGTACAGCGCGCAGGCCAGCAGCGCAAACAGCGTGTCGGCCCGCAGTGCCGGCGACATAGCCAGTGACACCGCCACCGCGTAACGCAGCCAGAAGATGGCCATCAGCAAGACCATGGGCGCCCAGCTGCCACCGATGGCGAAGCGGCCGTCCGGCAAGGCCTGCACCCGGCGTGGCAGGCCCAGCATCCGGTTGAGCAGCACACCGGCCAGGGCGCCAATCAGCCAGCCGCCGGCCGTGTGGGGCTGCAGGCCAAAAGCGCCCAGCGCCGAGACCACCGACAGCGCCCCCAGCACCAGCGGCTGCAGCAGCAAGCGGGTGCGGCCCACCACGTGGTCCTGTGCCTGCTTGACGCCCAGCGCCAGCAGCGCCGCCAGGATGGCCCAGACCCACAGCGGGGTGTTGCTGAACACGGCGGTCAAAAAATGCGGCATGGTGGGTTCCGGTTGAGGTGTGGCTTGCTTGGTGGGTGCATCGTCCACCGGCAAGGCCTGCAGCGCGAGCGCCGGGCGACGGGGCGGCGCCGGCTGTCGCCAGATGGGCCAGCGCGGGGCCAGAGCGGGGCCAGAGCGGGGCCAGGTTGCGCCCTTGACGTGCGGCCAGCACAGCGCGCGCCGGGTGGGCGCTGGTCCAGCGCATAGAGTGCTCACCATGCCGCCGCCACCGCTACGCCAGACCGGCACCCGTGCCATCACTGCGGCTGCGGCCATCACCGCCGTGCTGCTGCTGTTGGCCCACAGCGCGCCCGCCAGCGCCCAGCTTGCAGCCAGCCCGGCCGCGCAGGCCCAGCCCATGCCTTACAGCGACGCGGTGGCGGCACGTTTTCCGGTGCCAGCCGGGGTGGACAACGCCCCGGTGCTGGCGCCGGGTGCCAGCGGCTTCACCAGCAACGCCGAGCTGTCGGCGCAGTTGGCCGCGGTGGTGGCCAGCGCACCCGCCGGCAGCCAGATTCGCCGGCTGGTGCCGGGCCAGTCACAAGGCGGCCTGGACCTGCAGGCGCTGCATTTCTCGCGCGGCCCCGGCCGGCCGCTGGTGTTGTTGATCGGCCAGCAACATGGCGACGAGCCGGCCGGCGCCGAGGCCTTGCTGGTGCTGGCCCGCTTGCTGGCCAACGGCCGGCTGGCGCCGTTGCTGGACCAGATTGACGTGACCCTGCTGCCGCGCGCCAACCCCGACGGCGCCGACTGGCAGCGCCGCGTGTCGCAGGACGGCACCGACATCAACCGCGACCACCTGCTGCTGCGCACGCCTGAGGCCCGCGCCGTGGCCGCGCTGGTGCGCCAGCAGCGCCCGCTGGTGGTGCTGGACTTGCATGAGCACACGGTGGTGGGCCGCTACCTGGGCAAGTTCAACGCGGTGCAGCGCAACGACCTGTTGCTGCAATACGCCATGGTGGGCAACCTGCCAGCGCGGCTGGGCCAGGCCAGTGAAACCTGGTTCCGCCAGCCCATCGTGGCCGCGCTGGCGGCCCAGGGCCTGACCAGCGAGTGGTACTACACCAACCCCATCCCGGCGGGTGACAAACGCCTGGTGATGGGCGGCGTGCAGCCCGACACCAGCCGCAATGTGATGGGCCTGCGCCATGCCATCAGCCTGCTGCTGGAGACGCGCGGCGTGGGCCTGCACCGGCTGCACCTGGCGCGCCGCATGCACAGCCATGTGGTGGCGGTAAGCAGCGCCTTGCAGCAGGCTGCCAGCCAGGCCGCCGCACTGCAGGCCCTGCAAGCCAGCACTGACGCCGAGGTGTCGGCCCAGGCCTGCCAGGGCAGGGTGGTGGTGGAGGCTGCGGCCACGCCCACCCGCCGCACGCTGCTGATGCTGGACCCCGACAGCGGCGCCGACAAGCCGGTGGCGGTGGACTGGCTGTCGGCGCTGGACTTGGCCGTGCTGACCGAGCGTGCCCGGCCCTGCGGCTACTGGCTGGACGCCAACCAGCCGGCCAGCGCGCAGGTGGTGGCCCATCTGCAGGCACTGGGCCTGCACCTGCAGCGCCTGCCGGCCGAGCAAGTGCTGCAGACCGAAGCCTGGCAGGAGACCGCCCGCGTCGAGACCGCCAGGCCAGACGTGCTGGGCATGGTGGCCGATGCCGAGCGCCAGATGCTGCGCCTGCTGGTGGACTTGTTGCCTGGCCCGTTGCTGGCGCCGGCCGGCAGTTGGTACTTGCCGCTGGACCAGCCGCTGGCCAATCTGGCCGTGGCCGCGCTGGAGCCCGACAGCCAGAGCAGCTTTGTGGCCAACCGGCTGATCGCCCGCCTGGCCGATGTGCGGCGGGTGCTGGTGCGGCCGGCCGGCTTGCCCTGATCCGGCTTGCCCGATGCGGCTTGCCTGATGCGGCTTGCCCGATGCGGCATGCCGCCAGGCAGTGGCGTGCGCTCAGCGCTTGCGGCTGCCGCCCAGGATGGACCCGAGCACGCCGCGGATGATCTCGCGCCCTACCGCCGAGCCGATGGACCGCACCGCCGAGGTGGCCGCTGTCTGCGCCAGCCCAGGGTGGCGCCCACCACGCGGGCCTGTGCTGCCAAACACCATGTCCTTCAGGCCGTCCAGCAGGCCACCACCCGCACCACCCGCGCCGGCCGCTGCGGGTGCAGCGCCAGCGCCATCGGGGCGGGCCGTACCAACCGGTGTGCTGGTTGGTGCGCTGGTCGGCGCAGCGCCGGCGGGTGCTGGTGCTGGTGCTGCCGGTGCCGCCAGCGCCCGGCCCTTCAAGCGTTCGTAGGCCGAGTCCCGGTCCACCACTTTCTCGTAGATGCCGGCCACCAGAGAGCCGGCAACCAGCGCCTGGCGCTGCGCCGGGCTGATCGGGCCAATCTGGCTGCCCGGTGGCAGCACAAACACCCGCTGGGTGATCGCCGGCCGGCCGTTGTCGTCCAGCAGGCTGACCAGCGCCTCACCCACGGCCAATTCGGTGATGGCAGTCTCCACATCCAGCCCCGGGTTGGCGCGCATGGTGCTGGCGGCGGCCTTGACGGCTTTCTGGTCACGCGGCGTGAAAGCCCGCAGCGCGTGCTGCACCCGGTTGCCCAACTGGCCCAGCACCGTGTCAGGCAGGTCCAACGGGTTCTGGGTGACGAAATACACCCCCACAGCCTTGCTGCGCACCAGCCGCACCACCAACTCGATGCGCTCCACCAGCGCTGGCGGCGCGTCCTTGAACAGCAGGTGCGCCTCGTCAAAAAAGAACACCAGTTTGGGCTAGTCCTGGTCACCCACCTCGGGCAGCAGCTCAAACAACTCGCTCAGCATCCACAGCAAAAACGTGGCGTACAGGCGCGGTGCATTCATCAGTTGATCAGCAGCCAGGATGTTGACAACACCCCGGCCGTCCACCGTCTGCATGAAATCGGCGATGTTGAGCATGGGCTCGCCAAAAAACGTGTCGCCGCCTTGGCTGGATATCTGCAACAAGCCCCGCTGGATGGCACCCACCGACGCCGCGCTGACATTGCCGTACTCGGTGGTGACGCTGCTGGCGTGGTCGCCCACAAACTGCAGCATGGCGCGCAAATCTTTCAAATCCAGCAGCGCCATGCCTTCATCGTCGGCAATCTTGAACACCAGGTTCAGCACCCCAGCCTGGGTCTCATTGAGCGCCAGCATGCGCGCCAGCAGCAACGGCCCCATGTCGCTGACGGTGGTGCGCACCGGGTGGCCGGCCTGGCCAAACACATCCCACAACGTCACCGGACAGGCCACCGCTGCAGGGCTGGGCAAGCCACGCTCGGCCAGCAGCGCGGCCAGTTTTGGACCCACGCTGCCGGCCTGGCTGATGCCACTCAGGTCGCCCTTCACATCGGCCATGAACACCGGCACTCCCAGCTTGGAAAAACCCTCGGCCAGGGTTTGCAGGGTGATGGTCTTGCCGGTACCGGTGGCCCCGGTGATCAAGCCGTGGCGGTTGGCCAAGGCCGGCAGCAACAGGCATTCAACCGAACCGTGTTGGGCGACGAGGATGGGATCAGGCATGGCAGGCGTCCGGGTTGTGAGGGTTGGGTGCTTGGCCGTCGGGTGGCAGCGCCAGGGCTTGGCCGCGAGTCTATGCAGCGCTGGCGCTGTGGCTGCCGCCCGGCGGCCGGCACTGCGTCGGCCCGGCACCCCCTGTCTGCGGGGATGTCATGAGCAAGTTTCAAGCAGTCATCGGGGCAGTGGGCGTTTTTGCCGGCGTCGCCGTGGCGCCGATGGCCCTGGCAGCAACGGCAAGCGCCACCTTGACCGGCGTCTACCTGCAGGTCTTTGACCTGAACCCGGTCGACGGCATTGCCGCCGCAGTCACCTTCAATGACGGCGTCTCGGTCTACGGCTCGGCCTCCAACGGCACGGGCGACAGCTACAACCTGGTTGACGTGCTGGGTGCGGCGCTGTCCGGCTCGGCGCTCGCGGGGGCCTCCAGCGCCAACTCGGCCGTCACGGCCGTCACGGCCGGCAATGTGTTCACACTTGGGGCTGGCCCGGGCGCCACCGCCACCGCCACCGCCAGCAGCACCGTGGCGGGCAGCAGCGCCTACAGCCAGGCGCTGGCCCTGTTTTCGTCATCGTTCTCGGTCACCGCCAACACGCTGGTGATGCTCAGCGGCGCCGCGCAGGCATCGGGCAGCGGCACCGTGGGCGAATCAGCGTACGGCAACGCGCTGGTTGAGCTGTTTGACAACGCCAACTATTCGGTTGGCCATGCCTACGCCGGCATCAATCTGGACGGCAGCAGTTTTGGTGTGTCAGGCCCACTCTCTGCCCAGGCCACGTTTGCCAACCTCACCGCCAGCAGTGTGGCCATCTCCGCCTACGCCTACGCCTCGGCCCAGGGTGTCAGCGCAGTGCCTGAGCCCGCCAACTACGGCCTGATGGCGTCTGGCCTGCTGGCGCTGGCCTTTGTGGCGCGCCGCCGCAGCAAGCGCTGAGGTCTCGTTGCAGCCGGCGGGCTGCGTGATGGTGCAAAGTCAGACCTTCGGGCCTGTTTTATTGGTGGGCCACGCAGGGTGCTGGCGGCTGGGTTGTGGCCGCGCCGCGTCAGCCCCGCCCGGTAGAATCTTGGGTTCTGCGCAGTCGGCGCAGCCAGCGGCAAGCTGCTGGCTGCCATGTCGAGCGGCTGTTGTCCGGGCTGGCCGTGCGGTGGCAAGCCAGTCGTCGAGCACGCCACCCGCACCCGCGCAGGCAACCCAAGAACACAAGGACAGCATGGCCGGACATTCCAAATGGGCCAATATCCAGCACCGCAAGGGCCGCCAGGACGAAAAGCGCGGCAAGGTCTGGACCCGCATCATCCGTGAGATCACCGTGGCCGCACGCCAGGGCGGGGCTGACATCAGCGCCAACCCGCGGCTGCGCCTGGCCATTGAGCGGGCCAAGGCCGCCAACATGCCGGCCGACCGCATCAAATACAACATCGACAAGGCCTCGGGTGCGCTGGAAGGCATCCACTACGAGGAAATCCGCTACGAGGGCTACGGCATTGGCGGCGCGGCCATCATCGTGGACACCATGACCGACAACCGCGTGCGCACCGTGGCCGAGGTGCGCCACGCCTTCAGCAAATACGGCGGCAACCTGGGCACCGAGGGCTCGGTGGCGTTCCAGTTCAAACACTGCGGGCAATTGATTTTTGCGCCCGGTGCACCGGAAGACGCGCTGATGGAAGCCGCACTCGACGCCGGCGCCGACGATGTGCTGACGCACGACGACGGCTCGACTGAAGTGCTGTGCCCGCCACTGGCTTTCGAGGCGGTGAAAAACGCGCTGGAGGCGGCTGGCTTCAAGCCCGAAATCGCTGAAGTGACGATGCGCGCCGAGAACACCATCCCGCTGGCTGTCGAAGACGCCGAACGCATGCAGAAACTGCTGGACGTGATCGAAGATCTGGACGACGTGCAGGCCGTTTTCCACAACGCTGAAATGACTGAATCCGAATGAATGTCTTGGTGATCGGCGG
>JANPOW010000008.1:0-6750 GCA_031428185.1 Betaproteobacteria bacterium
CCGCAAAACACCGAGCGGCGCCGAAACACAGCGGATGAGCCTTCAAGAATCCATCCGCACAATTTCGGGCGGTTAGCTCAGCGGTAGAGCACTGCCTTCACACGGCAGGGGTCGCAGGTTCAAACCCTGCACCGCCCACCAGTCAAAAATCCCCGCAAGTCATTGATTTGCGGGGTTTTTTGCTTTCAAGCCACATGCAAGCTGGGTTCAACGCCTGGGTGGGTGTGCTGCCAGTGGCCACAAGCGTTGTGCAACAGGCCCTGCATCAGGCAGCGCACGCTGGGCAGCGCTGGCGCAGCGGGCGCGTGTCGGCGCCAGCCTCAGGTGCCACAAAACGTCTGGTAGGCGGCCGTGACCTGCGCAGGTGCCGGCTCAGCGAAGGCGGCAAAGGCCGGGTCTTCGTCATACGGCTTCTGCAAGCCGGCCAGCAGGCGATCAAACAGCGCCAGGTCGCCGTGCTGCGAGGCTGCGGCCAGCGCTTCTTCAACCCGGTGATTGCGGGCGATCAGCCACGGGTTGACCTGGCGCATGCGTGCGGCACGGGCGGGCGCCGCGCCGCGGTCGCCCGCGTCGTCTTCAGCGCAGCGCCGCTGCCAGCGTGCCAGCCAGGCGTCGGCGGCAGCCGGCTCGGCAAACAGGGCATGCAGGGGTTGGATGTCGCCGGCAGCGGCGTCGGCCAGGCGGCGCCAGGCCAGCGTGAAATCAATGCCCTGCTGTTGCAGCAGCGCCAGCCAATCGTCGGCCAAGGCGTGGTCAGGGGTGTTGTCGTCCGTGGTGTCAGCCAGCGCTTGCAGCCCCAGCTTGGCGCGCTGGCCCTGCCGCAGCGCGGCGGTGTAGCCGGCCGGAAAAGCCTCAATCACCGCGGTTGCCGCCTGCACGGCCTGCTGCACGGCGGCCTCATCGTCCGCCTTGTCCGCATCCACCAGCAGCGGCAGCAGCGCTTCGGCCAGCCGCGCCAGGTTCCATTGCGCAATCGCCGGCTGGTTGCGGTAGGCATAGCGGCCACCGTGGTCAATGCTGCTGAACACGGTGGCCGGGTTGTAGGCCTCCATGAAGGCGCACGGCCCGTAGTCGATGGTCTCGCCCGAGATCGTCATGTTGTCGGTGTTCATCACGCCGTGGATGAAGCCAATATTGGTCCACTGCGCGATCAGGCGGGCCTGGCGTGCCGCCACCGCTTGCAGCAGCGCCAGGATGCGGCCGGGTGTGCCCAGCCCGGGTGCTCCCAGCAGCGCCGGGTCATGGCGGGCGATGGCGTAGTCGGCCAGCCGGCGCAGTTTGTCGTGCTCACCCCGGGCGGCAAAGTACTGGAAGGTGCCCACCCGCAGATGGCTGGCGGCCACGCGGGTCAGGATGGCGCCGGGCAAGGCCAGCTCGCGCTGCACCGGCTCACCCGTGGCCACCACCGCCAGCGCGCGTGTGCTGGGGACGCCCAGCGCGTGCATGGCCTCACCGATCAACACCTCGCGCAGCATGGGGCCGACCGCCGCCTTGCCGTCGCCACCGCGTGAATACGGCGTGCGGCCTGAGCCTTTGAAGGCGATGTCGCGGCGCTGGCCAGCGCGGTTGATCAGCTCGCCCAGCAGCAGCGCGCGGCCATCACCCAACTGGGGTGAGAAGCCGCCAAACTGGTGGCCGGCATAGGCCTGGGCCAGTGGCGCAGCGCCCTCAGGCAGCACGTTGCCAGCCAGCAGGGCCAGGCCCTCGGCGCTGGCCAGTGCGGCGCTGTCCAGGCCCAGTTCGGCCGCCAGTGCGTGGTTGAGGAACAGCAAGCGTGGCGCCGGCGCGCCAGCCGGCTTTGCGGCGGCATAGAGGCCGCCCAAATCACGCGCGTAGGTGTTGTCAAAAGGGATGTGCAGCATGGGTGTCCGGGTGGGTGCGGCGTGAGTTTGCCGCTTGCTGGACGGCGACAACCTGCCGTGCCTAGGAGCCTGTCGGGCCGGCCAGTGTGCATGAACACCGCAACAATGGCAGCCTGCTCACCTTTACTGCCACTCAACACGCTGGCCACCCGGCCGCGTCTGGCCCACACCCCATGCCCCATGCTGTTGCGCGCCTGCGCGCTGTGCGTCTGGCGCGCAGCACCAAACCGTTTCTGGCCCGTGGTGGCTTCAAGCGTGAGCGCTGCGCTGGCTGCCGGCTGGTGCCCAGCCACTGCATCTGTGGCTTGCGCCCGGTGGTGCCCACCCGCTCGGGCATGTGCTTGCTGATGGCCGATGTCGAGCCGCTCAAACCCAGCAACACCGGCTGGTTGATTGCCGATGTGGTGGCCGACACCTTTGCCTTCAGCTGGGCGCGCACCGAGACCGACCCCGCGCTGCTGGCCCTGCTGCGCGACCCGCAGTGGCAGCCCTACGTGGTGTTCCCGGCCGAGTATGTGGCGCCCGGGCGCGTGGTGCACAGCGTGGCGGCGCCTGATCCGGCAGCCAGTGACGGCAGCGCCAAACGCCCCCTTTTCATCCTGCTGGACGCCACCTGGGCGGAAGCACGCAAGATGTTCCGCCGCAGCCCCTATCTGGACCACCTGCCGGTGCTGAGCCTGCAACCCGACCAGAGCTCCAACTACAAGCTGCGCCGCTCACACCGCGATGACCATTTCTGCACCAGCGAGGTGGCCGCCTTGTGCCTGCAACTGGCCGGTGAACACCTGGCCCAGCAAACGCTGGCGGCCTACCTGGATGTGTTCACCCACCACTACCTGCAGGCCAGAAACCAGTTGCCGGTGGCTGCCAACAGCGCGCTGCACCAGCGCCTGTCAGCACTGTCTGGCCTGCTGCCTCCACGCGTGGTGAATCAGCGCTGATGCGGCGCAGCGTGGCCAGCCCGGCTCCGCGGGCCACGCGCCGGCAACAGCGGCGCCACCACCTGTGGCGTCACCACCCCAGGCACGATCAACCCAAGGCCGCTGCCAAGGCCGCGTTCAGCGTGGCGCTGGGCCGCATGACGGCGGCACATTTTTTGGCGTCGGGCAGGTAGTAACCACCAATGTCAGCCGGCTTGCCCTGCACCGCCGCCAGCTCTTGCAGGATGACTTGCTCGTTGTCGGTCAACGCCTTGGCCAGCGGGGTGAAGCGGGCTTGCAGCGCACTGTCCTCGGTCTGCTCGGCCAGCGCCTGGGCCCAGTAGAGCGCCAGGTAAAACTGGCTGCCGCGGTTGTCCAGCTCACCGGTGCGCGGTGAGGGTGACTTGTTGTTGTCCAGCAGTTTGCCGGTGGCGGCATCCAGCGTCTGCGCCAGCAGCTTGGCTTTGGTATTGCCGGTCTTGATGCCCAGCTCGTCCAGCGATGCGGCCAGCGCCAGGTATTCCCCCAGTGAATCCCAGCGCAGGTGGTTTTCTTCCACCAACTGCTTGACATGTTTTGGCGCTGAGCCGCCGGCACCCGTCTCGTACATGCCACCACCGGCCATCAACGGCACGATCGACAGCATCTTGGCGCTGGTGCCCAGCTCCATGATGGGGAACAGGTCGGTCAGGTAGTCGCGCAGGATGTTGCCGGTGACCGAGATGGTGTCCAGGCCACGCACCACCCGCTCCAGCGTGTAGCGCATGGCACGCACCTGCGACATGATCTGGATGTCCAGGCCGCTGGTGTCGTGGTCCTGCAAGTAGGCCTCGACCTTCTTGATCAGCTGGGCCTCGTGCGGGCGATACGGGTCAAGCCAGAAGATCGCTGGCATGCCGGAGTTGCGAGCCCGCGTCACCGCCAGTTTGACCCAGTCGCGGATGGGCGCGTCCTTGACCTGGCACATGCGCCAGATGTCGCCTGCGGCCACGGTTTGCAGCAGCAGCACCTCGCCGGTGTTGATGTCCACGATGCGGGTTTCGCCGGCCTCGGTGATCTCGAACGTTTTGTCGTGTGAGCCGTATTCCTCGGCCTGCTGGGCCATCAGCCCGACATTGGGCACGGTGCCCATGGTCACCGGGTCAAAGTTGCCGTTGGTCTTGCAGAAGTTGATCATCTCCTGGTAGATGCGGGCAAACGTGCTCTCGGGGATCACCGCTTTGGTGTCTTTCGGCCGGCCGTCCGGCCCCCACATCTTGCCGCCGATGCGGATCATGGCGGGCATGGACGCATCAACGATCACGTCGTTGGGTGCATGCAGGTTGGTGATGCCTTTGGCTGAATCGACCATCGCCAGCTCGGGCCGGTGCTCATGGCAGGCGTGCAGGTCGCGTGTGATTTCGTCGCGTTTGGAGCTTGGCAGCGCGGCAATCTTGTCGTAGAGATTGACCATGCCGTTGTTGACGTTGACCCCCAACTCATCAAACAGCTTGCCGTGTTTCTCAAACGCCTCGTTGTAGAAGATGCGCACCGCGTGGCCAAACACGATGGGGTGCGACACCTTCATCATGGTGGCCTTGACGTGCAGCGAGAACATCACGCCGGTCTTGCGGGCGTCCTCCATCTCCTGCTCATAAAAATCGCACAGCGCTTGTTTGCTCATGAACATGCTGTCGATGATCTCGCCGGCCAGCAGCGCCACCTTCGGTTTCAGCACCACGGTTTTGCCGCTGGTGGTGACCAGCTCCATGCGCACATCCCGCGCGATGTCCAGCGTCATGGATTTTTCACCGTGGTAAAAATCCCCGGTTTTCATCGTGGCCACATGGGTGCGTGAGGCCTGGCTCCACTGGCCCATCGAGTGCGGGTTCTTGCGCGCGTAGCGCTTGACCGCCAGCGGCGCGCGGCGGTCTGAGTTGCCCTCGCGCAGCACCGGGTTCACCGCGCTGCCCAGGCTTTTGCTGTAGCGGGCGCGGATGGCCTGCTCGGCCTCGGTCTTGGGGTTTTCAGGGAAGTCAGGGATCTTGTAGCCCTGGCCCTGCAGCTCTTTGATGGCCGCCACCAACTGGTGCACTGACGCGCTGATGTTGGGCAGCTTGAGGATGTTGGTGTCGGGCAGCAGCGTCAGCCGGCCCAGCTCGGCCAGGTTGTCGGGCAGCTTTTGGGCGTCGGTCAGGTACTCCGGGAACTCACCCAGCACGCGCGCCGCCACCGAGATGTCACTCTCGGTGACCTGGATGCCGGCCGGCGCGGTGAACGCGCGCACGATGGGCAAAAACGCGCAGGTGGCCAGAAACGGCGCTTCGTCGGTCAGGGTGTAGATGATGGTGGGCGGCTTGGTCATCATTGAAAAGTCTCTGAAGGGCGAGGCCGCAAGTGTCGCCGACCGATGGTCATCCCAAGGCTGATCGGGATCAACCGTGGTGGTCTGGATTGGTGGTCTGGATTGGCGGCTTGGGTGGGCAGCTTGGGCTGGCCAAGCCATCCACCCAGCCATCAGCGCGCCATCAGCGCGCCCGCGACGGGATCTGGTTGAACGGCAGCCCCCGGTCGGCGCGCAAATCGGGCGGCAGGCCCAGCACCCGCTCGGCAATGATGTTGCGCAGGATCTCGTCGGTACCACCCTCGATGCGGGTGGCCGGTGAGCGCATCAGCATGGCCTGGAAGCGGGCGTGCGCGCTGGGCTGGGCCTCATCCACCAGCACGCCCGACTGGCCTTGCAAATCCAGCGCAAACGCGGCGATCTCTTGCAGCGTCTGGCCCGCCACCAGCTTGCCGATGGCGTTCTCCGGCCCCGGCGTCTGGCCTTTGGACAGCGCCGAGATACTGCGGTAGGCGGTGTATTTGAGGCCGCTGGTGCGCACCGCCCAGGTGGCCAGCTTGTGCCGCACCGCCGGGTCATCGATGGCCAGGCCGCAACCGGTGTCAAACGTGCAGCAGAAATCCAGCAGTTCGGGGAACCCGGTGGGCATGCCGGCGCCGATGGACAGGCGCTCGTTCATCAGGGTGGTGAGCGAGACCCGCCAGCCCTGGCCCACCGCCCCCAGGCGCTGCACATCGGGCACCCGCACGTCGGTAAAAAACACCTCGTTGAAGCCGGATTGGCCGTTGATCTGCTTGATGGGGCGCACCTCGATGCCGGGGCTTTTCATGTCCAAGAAGAACATGGTCAGGCCGTCGTGTTTGGGCGCGGTGGGGTCGGTGCGCACCAGCACCATGCCGTGGTCGGCAATGTGGGCGCCGCTGGTCCAGATTTTTTGGCCGTTGAGGACCCAGTCCGCGTGTTCCCCATTCCCGTCACGCTCGGCCCGGGTGCGCAGCCCCGCCAGGTCAGAGCCGGCCACCGGCTCGGAGAACAACTGGCACCAGATCTCGGCGCCCGAGGCCAGCGGCGGCAGGAAGCGCTGTTTGTGCGGCTCGGCGGCGTAGGCCATCAAGGTGGGCGCGATCATGCCCTGGCCGATGATGAAGATGCCGGCCAACTTGGCGTACACACCCTCCTCCTGCTGCCAGATCACGCGCTGGATCGGGCTGGCGCCGCGGCCGCCGTACTCAACCGGCCAGTGCAGACAGGCCCAGCCGGCGTCGGCCTTGGTGCGCTGCCAGGCTTTGGACGCGGCCAGCACGTCGCCACTGCGCAGCGCGGGTTGGCCAAAGCCGGCCAGGCCCAGCTCGGCTTGCAGGTGGCGCGGGGCGTTGCCAGCGATCCAGGCGCGGGCCTCGGCGAGGAACGCGGCTTCGTCGGGGCTGTCGTTGAAGTTCATGGTGTGGGGTGCTCTTGGTATGTTTGGGGGGTGGCAGATCAAACCGCGCGCTGCAGACGCAGCCGCTCGATCAGCAAATCCTCCCAGTGGCGTTGGCTGCCCAGCGCCAGTGCCAGGCCCATGGCGCGGCGGTAGTGCAGGTGGCAATCAAACGCCCAGGTGAAGCCCATGCCGCCATGCACCTGGATGTTGTTGCGGGCGCAG
>JANPOW010000009.1:0-1566 GCA_031428185.1 Betaproteobacteria bacterium
CCTGCTTGCCAAACATCCAGGCAATGCCCAGCCCCGCCACGCCAATGGCCACCCAGGTGCGGCGTGGCAGCCGGTGCTGCAAAAACACCCGTGCAAACAAGGCGGTGAACAGCGGCGCCATCGACATCGTGATCAGCACCGTGGCCACGGTGGTCAAGGTGATGGCCAACATGAAGTTGGTGTACATCACCGCCCAGCACAGCCCCGACGCCCACAGCGGCCAGCCGCCCTGGCGCATATCAGCCAAAAGACGCGGCCCACGCAACCACAACAGCGCCACCACCAACGCCACCGCATTGAAGGCGCTGCGCCAGAAGGTGACCTCAAAACTGCGCGCCGCCTCCAGGTGGCGTGACACCACACCGGCCGTGCTCCACAGCAGCGTGATCAGCACCATCAGCAACACCGCGCGGGAATGCGACAACCGCATGCACAAGCCTTTGAATTGAAGAGGGCCGCAAAGCGGCCCGGGCAATCATCTGACTGGTACCCCCGCTTGGCGGGGGCCAGGGGGTGCAGCCCTGTCCCGATCAATGATCGGGAGCGTGCGCAGCGCGGATAAGCGCCAGCTTATTCGCGCGAAGCACGCTTCCGATCATGTTCGGTCAAGTAGCGCTTGCGCAGCCGCACCGACTTCGGTGTGATCTCCACCAACTCATCGTCCTCGATGAACTCCACGCCGTATTCCAGCGTCAGGTCAATCGGCGGCGTGATCTTGATCGCGTCCTCTTTGCCCGAGACGCGGAAGTTGGTCAGCTGCTTGGTGCGGGTGGCGTTGACCACCAGGTCGTTGTCGCGGTTGTGGATGCCGACGATCATGCCCTCGTACACCGGGTCGTTCGGCTTGACAAACATCCTGCCCCGGTCGTCCAGCTTGCCCAGCGCGTAGGTGAAGATTTCACCCGCGTCCATGCTGATCAGCACGCCGTTTTTGCGGCTGGCGATCTCGCCCTTGTGCGCTTCGTAGCCTTCAAAGATGTTGGCGATCAGGCCCGAGCCACGGGTCAGGTTCATGAACTCATTCGAGAAGCCGATCAGGCCACGCGCCGGGATGCGGTATTCCAGGCGCACCCGGCCACGGCCGTCCGGCTCCATGTTGACCAGCTCACCCTTGCGCTCACCCAGGGCCTGCATCACACCGCCCTGGTGCTGCTCTTCCACATCGGCAGTCACCAGCTCGATCGGCTCGTGCTTCTCGCCGTTGACCTCACGGAACACCACCCGGGGCTTGCTGACGGCCAGCTCATACCCCTCACGGCGCATGTTCTCCACCAGGATGGTCAGGTGCAACTCGCCCCGGCCCATCACCTCGAAGATGCCTTCTTCGTCAGTCTCTTTGACGCGCAGCGCCACGTTGCTTTGCAGCTCTTTTTGCAGCCGGTCCCAGAGTTGGCGGCTGGTCACGTACTTGCCTTCACGGCCGGCCAGCGGGCTGGTATTGACGCAGAAATTCATCGTCAGCGTCGGCTCGTCCACCTTCAGCATCGGCAGCGGCTGGGGGTTGAGCGGGTCGGTGACGGTGACGCCGATGCCCAGCGCGTCAATGCCGTTGATCAGCACGATCTC
>JANPOW010000010.1:0-2259 GCA_031428185.1 Betaproteobacteria bacterium
AACGCCAACCCAGCCACAGCCACAGCCACAGCCACAGCCACAGCCACAGCCACAGCCAACAGTGCCGGCCCCGGCCCCGGCCCCGGCCCCGGCCATTGGGCCAGTACCGCCCGCCGCGCCTGCGCCCGCCGCGACAACCGCCGCCGCCTGGCCTGCAGCCGAACCCGGGCCAGACGCCGCAGCCGCAGCCGCAGCCGCAGCCGCAGCCGCAGCACCGGCCGTCTCACCGGCCGCGGCCCCGCCCGAGCGCCTCGACGCCGCGGCAGCGGTCGCGCCAGACCCAGCCCCGGCGCCCAAAGTAGCCGCTCTGGCGCCGCCGCAAGACACCAGCCCACGGGTACCGGCAGCGGCCCCGTTGCCCGCCGCGGCCGGCGCGTCCAGCCCGGACGCCGACCGGCAAGAGGCCGTGCAACAAGAGGCAGCACGGCAAGCAACAGAACGCCTGGCGGCGGTGCGCCAAGCTGCATTGCGTCAGGAGGACGCACGGCGAGAGGCAGCACGCCAAGACGCCCAGCGGCAGGACGCCATGCGGGAGGACGCTGCACGCCAGGCCGCAGCGCGGCAGCAAGCAGCCCGGCAAGAGGCTGCACGTGCGGCGGCAGCGCACGAAGCGGCCACTCGGGAGGCATTCGCCCGTGCAGCAGCCGCCCGAGAAGCAGCCGCCCGAGAAGCAGCTGCCCGTGACGACGCCATGCGCCCAGTGCCCACCCCCGACCCAGCCGACAGACGCGAAGCCTTGCTGCGCGCCATTGGCCGCCAGTTGGACGAAGAAGCCGCCAGGCGTGATGCGCTGGCCGCCACCGCAGCGCCGTCAGGCCAGCCTGGCCGGCCGGCGCCCAGCACCGGCAATACGCGCCGGGGCCGGCTGTTTGGCCGCGCCGACGCCAACGCCGAGCTGGTGTTGTATGCCGAAGCCTGGGCCCGCAAGATCCAGCTCAACATGACCTTCGACCTGGTCCGCGATGCTGCCAAGCAGCCCCATGGCGACCCGCTGGTGACGGTGGCGATCCGCAGCGACGGCTCGGTCGAATCGGTGAGCTTTGTGCGCACCAGTGGTGTGCCGGAGATCGACGACGCCATCCGGCGCATCGTGCACAGCCAGGTGCCGTACAGCGCCTTCGCGCCTGCGCTGGCGCGCGAATTTGACGTGGTCGAAATCCGCCGCAGCTGGCACTTCGACATGGCCATCCGGCTGTACTGACGGCGCGGCCCCGCGCCGGGCTTAGACTGGTTTTTTACGCGCTGGTTGTTGCACCCGGACACCTGGCGCACCGCCTCAAGGAGCCCTTCGATGAACGCCCGTGACCCCCTGCTGCCCGTGCAACCCGATGAAGCCAGCGCGCTGGGCGCTTTTGCCAACCGCCGCTGGGATGAGGCCATCGTGCCGGCCCTCACCGACTACATCGCCATCCCCGCCAAAAGCCCGATGTTTGACGCTGACTGGCAGGCCCACGGCCATCTTGACCGGGTGGTGCGTGACGCCGCCACCTGGGTGGAGAGCCGCAAAGTGCCCGGCCTCACGCTGGAGGTGGTGCGCCTGCCCGGTCGCACACCGGTGATCTTTTTTGAGATCCCCGCCACCAAGGCCGGCAGCAGCAACACCGTGGTGATGTACGGCCACCTGGACAAACAGCCCGAGTTCACCGGCTGGCGCAACGGTCTGGGGCCGTGGACAGCCAAATATGAAAACGGGTTGCTGTACGGCCGTGGTGGTGCGGATGACGGTTACGCGGTCTACGCCGCCATCACGGCGGTGGAGGCGCTCAACGCGCAAGGCCTGAGCCACCCGCGCATCGTCGGCCTGATCGAGACCTGTGAAGAAAGCGGCTCACACGACCTGCCGCCCTACCTGGACGCACTGCGCACCCGGCTGGGTGAGGTCAGCCTGGTGGTGTGCCTGGATTCGGGCGCCGGCAACTACGACCAGCTGTGGCTGACCACCAGCCTGCGCGGCATGGTCTCGGGCCTGCTCAAAGTCGAGATCCTGACCGAGGGGGTGCATTCAGGCGACTCAAGCGGCGTGGTGCCGTCCAGCTTCCGCATCCTGCGCAGCGTGCTGGACCGGCTGGAGGATTCCAAGACCGGCCGCCTGCTGCCCGAGAGCTTCCACTGCCAACTGCCCGCCGACCGGGCCGAGCAAGCCAAGGCTGCCGCCGCGATCCTGGGCCAGCAGACCTGGAAAACCTTCCCGTGGGCCTGCGGCGCCGATGGTGGGGCCACCCTGCCCACCACCACCGACCCGGTGCAAGCACTGCTCAA
>JANPOW010000011.1:0-5417 GCA_031428185.1 Betaproteobacteria bacterium
GGCATGAACGCGACCAGCATGTTCTGGCCCAGGGCCAGTTCGCCCAAGTCGGTGGACGCACCGTCAGCCACCACGTCACCAGCCGCAACATGGTCACCCCGGCGCACGATGGCGCGCTGGTGGATGTTGGTGTTCTGGTTGCTGCGCTGGTACTTGATCAGGTTGTAGATGTCCACGCCCACTTCACCGGCCACGGTCTCAGCGTCATTGACGCGGATCACGATGCGGTTGGTGTCGACGTAATCAACGATGCCACCCCGGCGCGATGTGACCACCGTGCCCGAGTCGATCGCGGCAACCCGCTCGACACCGGTGCCGACCAGCGCCTTTTCAGGCCGCAGCACCGGCACCGCCTGGCGCTGCATGTTGGCGCCCATCAGCGCGCGGTTGGCGTCGTCGTGCTCCAGGAAAGGCACCAGCGACGCCGCCACCGAGACGATCTGCGCGGGCGCCACGTCCATGTACTGGATGCGCTCGGGCGAGGTCAGCACCGATTCACCGGCCTCACGCGCCGAGACCAGCTCATCGGTCAGCGTGCCGTCTTTGCTCAGCGACGCGTTGGCCTGGGCAATGACGTACTTGCCTTCTTCAATCGCCGACAGGTAGTCGATCTGGTCGGTGACCTTGCTGTCACCCACCCGGCGGTACGGCGTTTCAAGAAAGCCGTATTCATTCAAGCGGGCATACAGCGCCAGAGAGTTGATCAGGCCGATGTTCGGGCCTTCGGGGGTCTCGATCGGGCAGACCCGGCCGTAGTGGGTGGGGTGCACGTCGCGCACCTCGAAGCCGGCACGCTCACGTGTCAAACCGCCCGGCCCAAGTGCCGAGACACGCCGCTTGTGCGTGATTTCGGACAACGGGTTGGTCTGGTCCATGAACTGCGACAGCTGCGACGCCCCGAAAAACTCCTTGAGTGCCGCAGAGATCGGCTTGGAGTTGATCAGGTCATGCGGCATCAGCGCGTCGGTCTCGGCCTGGCCGAGGCGTTCTTTCACGGCCTTCTCGATCCGGGCCAGGCCGCTGCGGTACTGGTTTTCGGCCAGCTCACCCACACACCGCACACGCCGATTGCCCAGGTGGTCGATGTCGTCCACGTCACCACGGCCGTTGCGCAACTCGACCAGGATCTTGACCACATCCAGGATGTCGTCATTGGCCAGGGTCATCGCGCCTTCGGGCACGTCGCGGCCGACCCGGGCATTGAACTTCATGCGGCCCACGCGGCTCAGGTCGTAGGTGTCCTCGTTGTAGAACAGCCGGCCGAACAGGGCCTGCACCGCGTCTTCGGTCGGCGGCTCGCCGGGGCGCATCATGCGATAAATCGCGACACGGGCGGCCAGTTCGTCAGCGGTTTCATCGGCGGCCAAGGTCTGGCTGATGTAAGCGCCTTGGTCCAGCTCGTTGGTGAACAGGCACTGGACTTCTTTGATGCCGGCAGCGCGCAACTTCTTGAGCAGCAGGTCAGTCAGCTCGTCGTTGGCCTTGGCGACGATCTCGCCGGTGTCGGCGTCCACCATGTTGCGGGCCACGATGCGGCCGACGACGTAGTCCTCGGGCACGGTGACAAACTGGGTGCCGTTGGTCTCCAACTGGCGCACATGGCGCGCGGTGATGCGCTTGTCCTTCTCGACCACCACCTTGCCGTCTTTGTCGGTGATATCGAACCGCGCCACTTCGCCCTTCAGGCGGTCGGGCACAAATTCCATCTGGGCGCCGCTGTCCATCAGGCGGAAGCTGTCGAAGTCAAAGAAGTTGGCCAGGATCGACTCGGGATTCAGGCCGATGGCCTTCAACAGAATCGTCACCGGCATCTTGCGGCGGCGGTCCACCCGGAAATACAGGATGTCCTTCGGGTCGAACTCAAAGTCCAGCCACGAACCGCGGTACGGGATGATGCGGGCCGAGAACAACAGCTTGCCCGAGCTGTGCGTCTTGCCCTTGTCGTGCTCAAAAAACACACCAGGCGACCGATGCAACTGGGACACGATGACACGCTCGGTGCCGTTGACGATGAACGAGCCGTAGTCGGTCATGAGCGGCACTTCGCCCATGTAGACCTCTTGTTCCTTGATCTCTTTGACCACCTTGGCCGGCGACGACTCGCGGTCATAGATGATCATCTGCAGCTTGGCGCGCACGGCAGCGGCAAAGGTCAGGCCGCGCTGCTGGCATTCCCGCACGTCAAACGGCGGTTTGGCGATGTTGTACTCGATGAACTTCATCTCAACCATGTTGTTATGGGAGACGATAGGGAACGCCGAGAGGAAGGCCGCCTGCAGGCCTTCGGCCTTGCGTTTGGACGGAGGCAGGTCTTTTTGCAGAAAGGCGACATAGGCCTCACGCTGCATGGTCAACAGGTAAGGAACCTTCAAGACGTTCTCGCGCTTGCCAAAACTCTTGCGAATTCGCTTGCGCTCGGTGTAGCTGTAGGGGGTTGTTTGCGCCATGGATACTCCGTTTCGATGACATCAACCAGGGCCCGGGTTGACGTCTCGGCGGCGACTGGCACCGGGTGCGCGTCGCTGCTCGTGGGGTGAGGGCAACGGCCCGAAGCTTGGTGGCTGGCCACTACCAGCCGCTGGCGGACAACCCCGGCGTTGCACCGGAGTCCGACCAAACTGGTTCTCTGCAGTCGGTTCAGAGAACACTTGGGAAAGCCCTACAGGATAACCCGGCAGGCACTCTCAAGTGGCCTCCAGGGCTGCAAGCCCTGAAAAACCAAAGGCTGGTCAGGAAGACCAGCCTCAAATCAATCGAGAGCGGAGCGTTGCGAGCGGCGTGAGGTCGGTTCGAAAAGTGCAGTCATACACCAGTACGGCGATGCACTGAGCCCGGACACAAACAGTCCTGAGGACGGTTTGTGTCGGGCGAAGGCCAGGGCCTCTGGCCCTGGCCGCAGGGCCGAGATCGCGTCGCGCAGCAACTCCGCGCCGATTGATTACTTCACTTCGGCCTTGGCACCAGCGTCCAGCAGCTTCTTCAGCGCGGCGTCGGCGTCGGCCTTGGGGATGGCTTCCTTGACAGCCTTGGGCGCACCGTCAACCAGGTCCTTGGCTTCTTTCAGGCCCAGGCCCGTTAGTTCACGCACGGCCTTGATGACCTGCACCTTTTGGGCGCCGGCTTCAAGCAGGATCACGTTGAACTCGGTCTGCTCTTCGACCACTGCAGCGGCGGCGCCACCACCGGCAGCCGGGGCCGCCATGGAAGCGGCGGACACGCCGAACTTCTCTTCGATGGCCTTGACCAGGTCGTTGAGTTCCATCACGGACATGCTGTCCATGGCGGTCAGGAATGCGTCTTTATCGAATGCCATTGGGTTTCTCGATTCTTGAAAATGGTTTGGGATCGCGCTGTTGCAATCAGTCTTGCAAACGTTCTTGCGGTCGGTCAGGCAGCGGCCGGGGCGTCCGGCGCTGCCGGCTCAGTGACAACTGCCGCGTCAGCCACAACTGCGGCTTCGGCCACAACTGCCGCGTCAGCCACAACTGCAGCATCGGCCACAACTGGCGCGTCAGCCACAACTGCGGCTTCGGCCTCCGGAGCGGCCTCCACTGCTGCAGGAGTCTGCTTCTCGGCCAGCGCAGCCAGCACCGCGGCAAATCGCTGGATCGGCGATTTGAGCAGGCCTGCGATCTGGGAGATCAGCACGTCGCGGCTGGGGATGGCTGCAAGAGCCTTGACCCCGTCAGCGCTCAGCGACTTGCCCGCGTAGGCACCACCAATGATGACCAGCTTGTCATTGCCTTTGGCAAAGTCAGCGATAACCTTGGCTGCGGCAACAGCGTCCTCAGAAAAGCCGTAAATCAGCGGGCCAGCCATGCTCTCCGAAGCCACCTCGAACGGCGTGCCGGCAACCGCGCGGCGAGCCAGTGTGTTCTTCAGCACATGAAGATACACACCCTTCTCGCGCGCGTCTTTGCGCAGCTTGTTCAGGTGTTCAACGGTGAGGCCACGGTACTGGGCCAGCGCTAGCGTCTGGGACTTGGCGGCTTGTGCCGACACGTCCGCGACCACGGCTGCCTTCTCGTTGCGATTGAGACTCAAAGGTCTGCTCCTCACTTGCATCGCGCCGTCAGATCGGCGTGGTTTTGACCACACCGGCCCGCTGGCGCACCGGGGTTGCAGCGACCAAACCATCCGGCATCCGTTGCAATCGGGCTTGGCGCCCATCACACCGTCTGTCCTTCAGGCGGGACCGCCATCTGCGCTGGCCGCACAGCCCTCATCCGAAGATGAGCACTGCGTGATTAAGAGGCCGATCTCAAAAAACAGATCAAGCCTCGCCAGCGGTCTTGGATGGCCCGCCGCGGAACTTGCGCCCCGACGCGGCCCACCAATTCAAAGCCTTGGCGCCAGACAAGCGCCAAGGCGGATTTCAAAAATTCAGGTCGCAGCCATCGACTGCATGTCGACACGCACGCCAACACCCATCGACGACGACACCGCCAGCTTGCGCAGGTAGATGCCCTTGCTGGAAGCCGGCTTGGCTTTGCTCAGCGCGTCCAGCAGCGCGGCCAGGTTGGCCTTGAGCTTGTCGGACTCAAACGAGCGACGGCCGATGGTGCCGTGGATGATGCCGCCCTTGTCAACGCGGAACTGCACCTGACCAGCCTTGGCGTTGCGCACGGCTTGCGCCACATCGGGCGTGACCGTGCCCACCTTGGGGTTGGGCATCAAGCCGCGCGGGCCCAGGATCTGGCCCAGCGTACCGACCACACGCATGGTGTCCGGCGACGCGATGACCACGTCGAAGTCCATCTTGCCGGCCTTGATGTCGGCGGCCAGGTCGTCCATGCCGACGATGTCAGCACCAGCGGCGCGGGCTTCATCGGCCTTGGCACCTTGGGCAAACACGGCAACACGCTTGGTCTTGCCGGTGCCGTTGGGCAGCACAACAGCGCCGCGCACCACCTGGTCTGACTTCTTGGCGTCAATGCCCAGCTGCACCGCCACGTCGATGGATTCATCAAACTTGGCGGTGGCGCATTCTTTGACGATCACGATGGCGTCGTCAAAAGCGTAGAGCTTGAGCGAGTCGACCTTGCCGGCCGTTGCCTTCTGGCGTTTGGTGAGCTTGGCCATGTCAGACACCTTCCACGGTGATGCCCATCGAACGGGCGGAACCTGCGATCGTGCGGATGGCGGCATCCATGTCGGCGCCGGTCAGGTCCTTGATCTTGATCTTGGCGATCTCTTCCAGCTGCTCACGGGTGATCTTGCCGACCTTCTCCAGGTGCGGGCGGCCCGAACCCTTGTCGATCTTCACAGCCTTCTTCAGCAACACGCTTGCGGGCGGCGATTTGAGGATGAAGGTGAAGGATTTGTCAGCGTAGGCGGTGATCACCACCGGCAGCTTCAGGCCGGGCTCGATGCCCTGGGTCTGGGCGTTGAACGCCTTGCAGAACTCCATGATGTTC
>JANPOW010000012.1:0-6364 GCA_031428185.1 Betaproteobacteria bacterium
CCCACCCCCACCCCGCAACTGGCCATCGCTGAAACCCGTGCCTGGGTCAACCGTGCGGTGATCGGCCTCAACCTGTGCCCGTTTGCCAAAGCACCACAGGTCAAGGGCCAGGTGCGCTATGTGGCCAGCGCTGCAACTGACCCGGCGGCCCTGCTGGCTGACCTGGTGGCCGAGTTGGAGCGCTTGGCCGAGGCACCGGCCGAGAAGATCGAGACCACGCTGCTGATCCACCCCGGCGTGATGACCGACTTTGCCGAATACAACGATTTTTTGGAGATCGTGGACGCGACGGTGGAAGAGCTGGACCTGGACGGCATCCTGCAAGTGGCCAGCTTTCACCCCGACTACCAGTTTGAGGGCACCGCGCCGGGTGATGTGGAGAACGCCACCAACCGATCGCCCTACCCCACGCTGCACCTGTTGCGTGAGGACAGCATTGATCGGGCCGTGGCCGCCTTCCCTGAGGCCGAGGCCATTTACGAGACCAACATCGACACCCTGCAACGTCTGGGCGCTGCAGGCTGGGGGCAGTTGCAGGCGCAGTGCCGGGCGGATGCCCAGGCGGCGCAGGCGGCACCGGTGGACCCGGCGACCAAGCCGGATTGACGATCAAAGCCAGCGTCAACGGCCCAGGCATTTGATGATGTACGGTGAAAAGACGTACATTTACACCCTCAAATGAGGATCAACATGCCCACTCAGGAATCCAACCGCACCGCCCGTGTCGAAGCGCGCATCGCGCCAGACGCTCTGGCTGTGGTGCGCCGCGCGGCTGAGCTGCAAGGCCGCAGCATCAGCGATTTTCTGGTGGCTGCCGCCTTGAAAGACGCCCATCAGACCATTGCGGACGCGCAGATCATCCGCCTGTCGGTGGATGACCAGCAGCGGTTTGTTGACCTGTTGCTGAACCCACCGCCGCTGGCGCCCGCCATGCAGCGCGCGCTCACCGCCCGCAAGCGCCTGATTGACGGCGCGGAGTGACAGCCGCCTTTCGGCTGGAGGTGCTGGGGGCGGACCATGCCCGCAGCGGCTTTGTCTGCGGGATGGGCGCCCTGGACGCTTACTTGGCGCAACAAGCCACACAGGACGTGCGCCGCCGCGCCAGCGCCTGCTACGTGGCTGTTGAGGCAAGCACCGGCACGGTTGCGGGCTACTACACCCTTGCAGCGGGCGGTGTGCTGTTGACCGACCTGCCCGATGCGCTGCGCAAGCGCCTGCCGGGTTACCCGTCAGTGCCTGTTGCCAGGGTCGGCCGGCTAGCGGTGGGCAAGGCGTTTCAGGGCCAGAAGCTGGGTGGCGCGCTGCTGGCCGATGCGGCGATTCGCGCTGCGCGCTCCGAAGTGGCTGTGTTTGCACTGGTGGTTGATACCAAGGACGATGCTGCCGAGGCGTTTTACCGTCACCATGGATTTGAGCGCTTCGGCGCCCACGCCAGGCAGTTGATCGGGTCGCTCAAGTACTTTGCGTCGTGAGGCCAGCAGCGGCAAGACGGCAACCAAACCAGATTGACCGCTGAGCCAGGCGCTCAGGCTGGTATTGCAGGTGGCGCGGAGCTTGCCGTCACACCCAACGCCGCAGCACCCGCCGCCCGCCAGGTCAGGTACAGCCGGGTATCAAACTCGATCTGGTGGTAGCCCGGCAGCATGTGTTCACACAGCGCATAAAACGGCTTGTTGTGCTCGCGCTCCTTCAGGTGCGCCAGCTCATGCACCAGGATCATCTGCAGCATGTCGGCCGGTGCGCTCTTGAACACTGCGGCCACCCGCAGCTCGCGTTTGGCGGTCAGCTTGCCGCCTTGAACACGTGACGCGGATGTCAGCGTGCCCAGCGCGCGCTGGTCGATCTGCAACCGGTTGTCATACAGCACCTTGGCCAGTGGTGCTGCGTGTTTGAGGTAACGCGATTTGAGGGCGGCGGCGTGGGCGTACAGCGCACTGTCGGTGCGCAGGCTGTGCGGCTCGGGATAACGCCGCGCCAGACAGCTGCCCAGTTGGCCAGAGGCCAATTGCTGGCGCACCTGGCCCAGCACGCTGTCTGGGTAGCCCAGCAAAAAAGCCCGGCAAGGGTCAGCAGGCAAGGCCATGGTCAGGCGGTCAGCAGACCGGCTCAGCGCACCGCGTCCGGCAGCTCGATCTTGACTTCCAGCACCTCAAAGTTGTCCTGCTTTTCCAGGCTGACCTTGATGTCCTCGGGAGAAATCTTGACGTATTTGCTGATCACCGCCATCAGCTCGGCCTGTAGCTGCGGCAGGTAGTCAGCGCGTGAGGTGCCCCGGCCCGAGCGCTCATGCGCCAGGATGATCTGCAGCCGCTCCTTGGCGACCGAGGCGGTCTTCTTCTTTTCGCCCAGAAAGAACGAGAGAAACGACATGCTGCTCACCTCCCGCCAAACAGCCGCTTGAAGAAACCGGGCTTCTCGGCCTCAATGAAGCGCATGGGCACGGTCTCGCCCAGGAAGCGGCTGATCACGTCTTTGTAGGCCTCGCTCACATCGGTGCCGGTAAGGTGGATCGCGGGCACGCCCTGGTTGCTGGCGTCCAGCACGGTTTCGCTTTCGGGGATCACGCCGATCAGCGGGATGCGCAAGATTTCTTGAATGTCGCCCAGCGACAGCATCTGCCCACCTTCCACCCGCGCCGGGTTATAGCGGGTGATCAGCAAGTGCTCCTTGATGGCGGCGCTACCGTCGATCGCGCGTTTGGTCTTGCTGGACAACATGCCCAGGATGCGGTCCGAATCCCGCACCGACGACACCTCGGGGTTGGTGACCACCAGCGCTTCATCGGCAAAGTGCATGGCCATCAGCGCACCGGTCTCGATGCCGGCGGGTGAGTCGCAAACGATGTACTCAAAGCCCATCTCGGCCAGCTCGATCAGCACGCGCTGCACGCCGTCTTGGGTGAGTGCGTCTTTGTCGCGGGTCTGGCTGGCGGCCAGCACGTACAGGTTGTCGCACTGCTTGTCCTTGATCAGCGCCTGGGTCAGGCGGGCCTCACCGTGGATGACGTTGATCAGGTCATACACCACCCGCCGCTCGCAGCCCATGATCAGGTCGAGGTTGCGCAGGCCGACATCGAAATCGATCACCGCTGTCTTGTGGCCGCGCAGGGCCAGACCGGCTGAAAAACTGGCACTGGTGGTGGTTTTGCCCACCCCGCCTTTGCCGGAGGTGACAACGATGATCTTGGCCATCGGGGGTGCTTTCTTGGAAGAGGGTGAAGCGGTGGCGGATGTTGGGGCTGACCCGCCAGAGGGCTTGGGCATGTGACGCCGGGCTGCCGTCATGACGCCAGCGGCTCGACCAGGATTTTTTCACCCGCCAGCCGCACCTGGGCTGGTTGGCCCAGCACGTTGGCGGGCAGCGGGGTTTCGGTGGTGCGGTAGATGCCGGCAATCGAGACCAACTGCGGCTCCAGGCAGGTGCTGAAGATGCGTGCCTCGGTATTGCCCCGCGCACCGGCAATGGCCCGGCCACGCAGCGGGCCGTAGACATGGATGTTGCCGTCGGCAATCACCTCGGCACCCACACTGACGGCGGCCAGCACCACCAGATCACCACCCCGGGCGTAGACACGCTGACCAGAGCGCAGCGGCTTGTCCACCACCAGCGTGGGCACGGCGCTGCTGGGCACATCGGGCACCACGTCACGTGCCATCTCGCGCGCGCCCTCAGCCTCGCGGATGACCTCGCTCATCATCGGCAAGACTTGCTGTTGGCTGCTGGCCAGCGGCGCGCTGGGTGCGGACGCGGGCGTGGCTACGGCGCCTGACGCAGGCGCTGCGGCGGCCTTGGGCGCCACAGCCGGCGCCTCCACCAGCCCGGCGGCCCGGGCGGCGGCGGCCTGCGTCGGGCTGGCGCCCTGCACTGCAATCGGCAGCATGCCCAGGCGGTGCAAATGGGGCAGCAGCCCGGCCAGGTCCAGCGTGGCGTCGGCATCACGCAGCGGGCTGAGGTCAATCACCACCGGGTCGTTGTCAAACAGGCCGGGGCTGTCGCCAAAACGGGCGTCCAGCGCGGCCAGCAACTGGTCCAGGTCAGCCGTCTGCAGGCGCAACGCGGTCAGCGTCCAGGCGGTGCTCTTGAGATCGAAGGCAATCTTGGCCGTGGCAGGCAGGGGCATGGGGGTGGGGTGCGACAGAGGCGAAACAGCGAAAAAATGCAGGCCAATCAAGGCCCTGGACACACACTCGAGTGTATCTGCCCCCCTGTTGGCGGCCACCCTGTTGGCGGCCACCCGGCCACCCGGGCACCTGCACCGGTGGCCGCGCTGGTGACCGCGCTGGTGCAGTACGGCAGCCAGCCAATCCCCGCAAGACTGGTGCGCTGCAGCGGCCTACGCTGGCAAGGCCACTTCAGGAGACAGCGTGACCGCAGCCAGCACCAACCCCAGCCCCACCACCCCGGCCCCGCTGCGCATTGGCGGCGCCAGCGGTTTTTGGGGTGACAGCAGCGTGGGCGCACCGCAATTGGTGGCCAGCGGGCTGATTGACGTGCTGGTGTTTGACTACCTGGCCGAGACCACCATGGCCATCCTGGTGGCAGCGCAGCGCAAAAACCCCGAGGCGGGCTACGCGACAGACTTTGTCGACAGCGCCATGCGCCAGGTGCTGCCCCAGGTGCTGCAGCGTGGCATCAAAGTGGTCAGCAATGCCGGTGGCATCCACCCGCAGGCCTGCGCCCGCGCGCTGGCTGCGTTGGCCACTGAGCTGGGTGTGCACCTGAAGATTGCGGTGGTGGACGGCGACGACGTGCGCAGCAGCCTGCCCGCGCTGCGCGCTGGCACTCCCGGCGGCCTGACCGACCTGGTGAGCGGCCAGCCGGTGCCAGCCAAACTGCTGAGCGCCAACGCCTATCTGGGCGCCGAGCCGATTGCCCACGCCCTGGCCGCCGGTGCCGATGTGGTGATCACCGGCCGCTGTGTGGATTCGGCCGTCACGCTGGGGCCATTGATCCACCACTTTGGCTGGACGCTTGCCCAGTACGACCAGCTGGCCGGCGGCAGCCTGGCCGGCCACATCCTGGAATGCGGCTGCCAGGCCACCGGCGGCTTGTTCACCGATTGGCAGACGGTGCCTGACTGGGCCCACATCGGCTATCCCATCGCCACCGTGTCGGCCGACGGCAGTTTTACCGTGGGCAAGGTGCCCGGCACCGGTGGCCTGGTGAGCTGCGCGACGGTGGGTGAGCAGTTGTTGTATGAGATCGGCGACCCGGCGGCCTATCTGCTGCCCGATGTGGTCTGTGATTTCCGCCAGGTGCAGATGGTGCAGGTCAGTGACAACCTGGTGCGGGTGAGCGGTGCGCGGGGCGGGCCGCCGCCGGCCACACTCAAAGTCAGCGCCACGGCCATGGCCGGCTGGCGCTGCAGCAATACGCTGGTGATCGTGGGCATTGACGCAGCGGCCAAGGCCCGGCGCACCGGTGAGGCCATGCTGGAGCGCACCCGCGAGCTGATCCTGGCGCGGGGTTGGGGGGATTTTTCAGCCACCCGCATCGAGGTGATCGGCACCGAAAGCCTCTACGGCCCGCATGCTCAGCCCGTGAAACTGCGTGAGGTGATGCTGCGCCTGGCCGTGCAGCACGACAACCGCGACGCACTGGCCCTGTTTGCGCGTGAGCAGGCCGCGCCTGGCACCAGTTGGTCACCCGGCACCACTGGCGGCGGCGGTGGCCGGCCGGCGGTGCAGCCGCTGATCGTGCCGTGTGCCTTCAGCGTGCTGCGTGCAGCGGTCATGCCGCGTTGGCAAATCATCGATACCCGGACAGGCACGGCGGACGGCGCGGTGCCTGCGTCAAACAGCCTGCCTTTCAGCAACCCGCCTGCCGCTGCCGTGCCGGTGGTGCTGGCCGACCCCGCACCCGCCGACGCCACCACCGGCGCGGGCCGCAGCGTGCCGCTGATCGCGCTGGCCTGGGCACGCAGTGGCGACAAGGGTGACCTGTCCAACATCGGCCTGATCGCCCGGCGCCCCGAATGGCTGCCGCTGCTGTGGGACCAAGTCACCCCGCAAGCAGTCCGCGCCTGGCTGGCCCACCTGGTCAAAGGCCGGGTGGAGCGCTACCACCTGCCCGGCCTGCACGCCATCAACCTGGTATGCCACCAGGCGCTGGACGGTGGTGGCCCGGCGTCACTGCGGCTGGACCCGCTGGGCAAGGGCATGGCGCAGATGCTGCTGGACATGCCGGTGCAGGTGCCGGCAGACTGGCCGCTGTGACGCAGGCACCTAGTGTGGTGCGTCAATTAGAACTGCACTTATTTAGCGTCGCACGAGCACGGGTCACCTTGGCGAGGATGTCGCTTGCTTTGGCGGTCCAGATGAATGGTTTTGGCTGTGCGTTGTGCACGGCGATGTAGTCGTTGATG
>JANPOW010000013.1:0-10428 GCA_031428185.1 Betaproteobacteria bacterium
CGAGGACGACGCCCGCAAGGGCGCCATCCGCCAGGCCAACGAGGCGCTGATCCTGGGTGCGGCCGAGCGGGTGTTTGCGCATGCCGGCTTCAATGGCGCCACGGTGGCGGCCATCGCCGATGAAGCCGCGCTGCCCAAAGCCAATCTGCACGACTACTTTGGCAGCAAACACGCGCTGTACCGCGCCGTGCTGGCCCGAACCCTGCACGACTGGCTGCTGCCGATGGACTTGCTGGTGCCCGATGCCGACCCGGCCGCAGCGCTGGCCGCCTACATCCGCGCCAAGATGGCGATGAGCGCGCAGCGGCCCGCTGCGTCCCGCGTGTTTGCCAACGAGTTGCTGCACGGCGCCACCGCGGTGGGTGACCTGATGCGCAGCGCGCTGCGCAACACCGTGCGCCGCAAGGCGGCCGTGATCGACGGCTGGATTGCCGCCGGCCGCATGGCCCCGGTGGACGCCACCCACCTGTTCTTCACCCTCTGGGCCGCCACCCAGACCTATGCCGACTTTGAGCCGCAGGTGTGTGCGGTGCTGGGGTGCGATCACTTGAGCGCGGCGGCTCATGCCCGCGCTGCGGACCATGTGGTGATGCTGATCTTGCGCGGCTGCGGCCTGGCGCCCGAGGTCCCGCCGGTGGGCTGATGCGTCGCGCCGGTCACACTGCGCCGGCCGCCACCAGATAGTCCACCAGCGCCCGGTTGCGGCCCAGGCGCAGCCGGTCGGGCGCCGCCACGGCAGTGATCTGGTTGCCGAACTTGGTCACCGGCTGCCAGTCTGGCAGCACCGCGCGCAGCCGGCCCTCGGCCAGGGCCGCCTCGCACACGTACAGCGGCAGCAGGGCCACGCCCAGCCCGGCCAGTGCCGCGCTGGCCACCGCCTCGGGGTTGTTCGCGTGGTAGCGGCCCCGCACCCGCACCGTCTCGCGCTGGGCGCCGCGCACCAGCAGCCAGGCGTCGTCCGAGCTTTCGCGCCAGTAGCTCATGCAGGGGTGCTGCAGCAGGTCGGCCGGCGTGGCCGGCGTGCCGGCGCGCGCCAGATGGGTCGGTGCGGCGCAGATCACCCAGTCCAGCCGCGCCACCGGCGTGGCCACCAGGTCGGGCGCGCCGGTGGACGTCATGCGCAGCGCGATGTCGATGCGCTCGTAGGCCAGGTCCATCAGGCAGTCGTCCAGCAGCAGGTCGATCTCGATGGCCGGGTGCAGCGCCAGAAAGGCCGGCAGCTGGCGCGCCAGCACCTGCTGGCCCCAGGACACCGGCGCGGTCAGGCGGATGCGGCCGCTCAACTCGCTGCGCAGATCGCGCAGGCGTTCATCGGCGTCGCTCAGCGTGCGCAGGGCGCTGCGCGCGAAGTCGAGATACACCTCGCCGGCCGGCGTCAGCGCCACCCGGCGCGTGCTGCGCGCGAACAGCGTGGCCCGCAGCGCCTGCTCCAGCTGCGCCACCCGCTTGCTGACCACGCTCTTGGCGCAGCCCAGCTCGGCCGCGGCATGGCTGACGCTGGCGTGCTCGGCCACCTTGACAAAGGCTTCCAGCAGGGTGGTGGACAGGCTCACGGTTTCCTTCGCTGTCGCCAATTCGCGAACAATCGGTTCGCATTCCAGCAGATGCTGGAACCGGGGTCAATCCGTAGACTGTTGATCAGACGAGCACGACCGCAGCATTCGACTGCGGCAGCGCGTCGCACCCCCCCGCGCCACCGCGCTGCCCAGGAGACACCATGCAGATCTATTCCGACCCGATCACCGCCAACTGCCGCAAGGTGCTGGCGGGGATGGACTTTCTTGACGCACCGTTCGAGCGGGTGCATGTCGACTACTTCAAGGCCGAGCAGAAAGAGCCCGCCTACACCGCACTCAATCCGAATGCGTCGCTGCCGGCCATGAAGGACGGCGACTTTGTGCTCTGGGAATCGAATGCCATCCTGCAGTACGTTGCCGACAAGCTGGGCCGCGACGGCGCCTACCCGCGCGAGCTGCGCACCCGCGCCGACATCAACCGCTGGTTGCTGTGGGAGTCGTCGAGCTGGTTCCCGAGTTGCTATGTCTTCCTGGTCGAGAACTGCGTCAAGCCGCTGCTGGGTGCGGCGCCCGACCCGGCGGTGCTGGACGCGCAGTCCGCGCAGTTCCACAAGCTGGCCGGCATCCTGGATGCGCGCCTGGCCGGCCAGCCCTGGGTGACCGGCGATCAGCCGACGATTGCCGACATCGCGCTGGCCGCGCCGATGCACCTGCATGCCGAGCAGAAGCTGCCACTGGGCGACCACCCCAACCTCAAGCGCTGGATGACCGAGCAGGTCGAGGCGCTGCCCTGCTGGCACAAGACCTATGTCGGCCCCGGCTTCTCGCTGACCCGGCCCGCTGCCTGACGACCCACCATTCCCCCTTTGCCCGCGGCCGCGTGCTGCGGGCCACCCCACCATGAGCACGCCGGGCCGCCCCAAGGGCGAATACCGGAGAGCGCAGCACGAAGGTACTCCAGTGAGCACAGCCTCCCCGGTCCGCGCCACGCTGAACTACAGCGTCGACAACGGCATCCCGCCCGACTACTACTTCTACGAGCCCGACCCGTCGGTCAAGCTCAACCCGCCCGGCACCGACCCGCAGGAGGTGGCGATCCACGATGGCTGGCCCGAGGTCGACCGCTTCTCACCGGACCGCGAGGGTTTTGCGCTGCAGCCCTTCCCGGCGGGCTTCAACCAGTTTGACGAAGATGCCGAGGTGCAACGGCGCTTCTACCCGCAGATCATCGACTTTGTGAAGCAGCACACCGGCGCGAAGCGGGTGCAGGTGTTCGACCACACCATCCGCAAGCGCCTGCCGGCCGACCTGAAGGCGCAGACCGCCGTGCAGCGCCCGGCGGTGCTGCTGGTGCACAGCGACTACACCGTGGCGTCGGGCCCGCTGCGGGTGCGCGACATCCTGCCCGCCGAGGCCGACGCGCTGCTGCAGCGCCGGGTGGCCTTCTACAACGTCTGGAAGCCGCTCTACCGGCGCGTGGAGGAGTTGCCGCTGGCGATGTGCGACGCCACCACCCACGCGCCCGCGGACATGCTGCGCATGGAGTTGAAGTACCGTGAGCGCACCGGCGAGATCTACGTGATGCGCCATTCACCGGCGCACCGCTGGGTCTACTTCCCGCAGATGGACGCGACCCAGGCGCTGCTGCTCAAGACCTACGACTCCGAGACCGACGGCCGTGCCCGCTTCATGGGCCACAGCGCCTTCGAGCACCCCAACACCGCGCCGGACGCGCCGCGCCGCGAGAGCATCGAGGTGCGCACGATGGCCTTCTTCTGAGCCGCCCTGGCGACGCTGGGGGCCCGAGGAGGCCCTGCATGGACTTCACCACCTACCAACACATCAGCTTCAGCCGCCAAGGGCGGGTGCTGACCATCAGCCTCAACCGCCCGGCCCAGCGCAATGCCGTCAACGCCAGGCTGCATGCCGAGCTGGCGCAGGTATTTACCGATGCCCAGCGCGATGCCGGCAGCGATGTGGTGCTGATCACAGGCGCCGGCAGCGCGTTTTGTGCCGGTGGGGACATCGCCTGGATGCAGCAGGGCGTGGACGACCCGGCCAGCTTTGAGCGCACCGGTCGTGAGGGCAAAGACATCCTGTTCAGCCAGCTCGATCTTGAAAAACCACTCATCTGCGCCCTCAACGGCCATGCCACCGGCCTGGGCGCCAGCCTGGCGCTGCTGTGTGATGTGGTGGTGGCCGCGCAGGGCGCCAGGATTGGTGACCCGCATGTCAGCGTGGGCCTGGTGGCCGGGGATGGTGGTGCGCTACTCTGGCCGCAGCTGATCGGCTATGCCCGCGCCAAGCACTATCTGCTGACGGGCGACCTGATGACAGCCACTGAAGCCGAACGCCTGGGGCTGGTCAGCCAGGTGGTGGCGGATGACCAGGTGCTGCCCACCGCCATGGCCCTGGCGCAACGCCTGGCGGCCGGCGCCACCCAGGCCATCCGCTGGACCAAGATCACCACCAACCTGCCGCTCAAGGCGCTGGTCCACGCCCATTTCGATGCCGGCCTGGCGTATGAGCTGTTGAGCAACCGCACGGCCGACCATGCCGAGGCGGTGGCCGCCTTCCGCGACCGGCGGGCGCCGCAGTTCAGCGGGCGTTGATACCGACGCAGCCGCAGCCGCACCCGCACCCGCGCGGCGCTGCGCTGCGGTCGCTGATGTGACGCCGCCGCCAACGCCGCCGCACCTATGCTGGCCGGCCGCAACTTGGCTGCACCTTCAACAGGACCGCGCATGACCTACTCCACCCTTGGCTGGCAACTCGACGACCGGGTGCTCACGCTCACCCTCAACCGGCCGGACCAGCTCAACGCCTTCACCGTGACCATGGCCGAGGAGTTGATTGACGCCTACAACCGCGCCAGTGCCGACGACGCGGTGGGTGCGGTGGTGGTCACCGGGGCTGGCCGGGCGTTTTGCGCCGGCATGGATTTGTCCACCGGCGGCAATGTGTTTGGGCTGGACGAGACCCTGTCACCCAGCCTGGCCGAGTTGCACGCCGGTTGGGACGACCCGGCCATGGTGCAGGGTGTGCGCGACACCGGCGGGCGCGTGTCGCTGGCGGTGTTTGACTGCAACAAGCCGGTGATTGCCGCCATCAACGGCGCGGCGGTGGGCATCGGCGCCACCATGACGCTGCCGATGGATGCCCGCATCGCCAGCGACAAGGCCCGCATCGGTTTTGTGTTTGGCCGCATCGGCATCGTGCCCGAGGCCTGCAGCACCTGGTTTCTGCCACGCATCGTCGGCCCGCAGCAGGCGGCGGATTGGGTGTATTCGGGTGACATCCTGACGGCCGACGAAGCGCTGCAAGGCCGCTTGTTGAAAGCGGTGGTGCCGCAGGACCAGTTGCTGGTTGAAGCGCACAAGCTGGCGCACCGCTGGATTGACGGCCGCAGCGCCGTGTCCATCGCGCTGATGCGCCAGATGCTGGGCCGCAACCCGGCGCTGCCGCACCCGCGTGAGGCGCACGCGATTGAATCCCTGGCCATGCTGTACACCAGCCGGGCTGACGGCCAAGAGGGCGTGGCGGCGTTCAATGCCAAACGCGCACCGGCCTACAGCAGCCGCGTGTCGGCCGACATGCCCGGCTTCTACCCCTGGTGGTAAGCGGCAACCACCGCAATCAATGGAGCGATGCATGGACAAAAAAGTATGCGTGATCACCGGTTCGTCGTCCGGCATCGGCGCGGCCACGGCCAGGCTGTACGCCCAGCGCGGCTGGAACGTGCTGATCAACTATTCCCGTGACGCCGCACCGGCGGAGGTTGTGGCGGCCGAGTGCCGCGCCCTGGGCGCCGATGTGCTGGTCTGCCGGGCCAATGTGGCCGAAGACGCTGACTGCCGCGCCCTGGCCGCTGCGGTAGACGCACGCTGGGGCCGCTGCGACGTGTTGGTCAACAACGCCGGCACCACCAAGTTTGTGGGTGCGCGCAACCTGGACGGGCTGGACGCGGCCGACTTCCAGCGCATCTACGCGGTCAACGTGGTGGGTGCGTTCCAGATGGTGCGGGCGTTGCAGCCGCTGCTGCTGCGCAATCCGCCGGGTGCGGTGGTCAACATGTCGTCGGTGGCGGCCAGCACGGGCATGGGCTCGTCGGTGGCCTACGCCGCCAGCAAAGGGGCGCTCAGCACGTTGACGATGGCGCTGGCGCGTGGCTTGGGGCCGGATATCCGCGTCAACGCCATCGCACCCGGCCTGGTGGAGACCCCCTGGCTGCAAAACGGCATGGGTGCGGAGCGCTACGCGGCCAGTGTCAAAGGCTACAAGGCCCGTGCCGCGTTGGCCGACATCATCCAGCCCGAGGACGTGGCGCGTGCCGCCTGGTATTTGGGCGTGGACGCCACCAAGACCACCGGGGAATGTTTGATGGTGGATGCCGGGGTCAAGCTGATGCCCGTGTGAGGCAGTGGCCAGGCTGTGGCTGCAGCGGCCTGGCATGGGATAGTGGCAGGCCATGCCCGACCGCCCATCCCCCCAAGCGCAGGCCCGCCCGGCGGCTGCCCCTGCAGCACCTGCTGCCGCCGCAACACCAGCGCCTGAGCCGCGCCTGCCACCCTACCGCCCTGTCAGCCGCAGCCGCGTGTGGCTGATCGTCGCCCTGACCGTGGCCACCGTGGTGCTGATTGCGGTGGAGATGCTCAGACCCCACATGCAGTTGATGAACGCCAAGGCGGCGCGGGCCGATGCAGCCCACCTGGCCGCTTGCCCACCGGGGGCGGCCAGTGCGGCCCCCGGTTGCCCGGGCAGCCGCTTGCAGGTGCTGGTGCTGCCGGCCGGCAGCAGCCGCTGAGCCTGCTGGCCGCCGACCGCCGACCGCCGACCGCCGGCAGCAGTCAAGCCGTCAAGCCCTCAGGCCCTCAGGCCCTCAAGCCGTCAAGCCGTCAAGCCGTCAAGCCGCTGGCGGCTGCACCGGCGCGTCACGCTGGATGCGCCCGTCCACCAGCTCGATCACGCGGTCGCAGCGCGCGGCCAGGCGCGGGTCGTGGGTGACCACCACAAAGCTGGTGTGCAGCTCGGCGTGCATGCGGCGCATCAGCGCAAACACCTCGTCCGATGACGCGGTGTCCAGGTTGCCGGTGGGCTCGTCGGCCAGCACCAGCGGTGGCCCCAGCACCAGGGCGCGGGCAATCGCCACCCGCTGCTGCATGCCGCCGGACAGCTCACCCGGGCGCTTGCCCTCGGCCGGCGCCAGGCCCATCGCCGCCAGCAGGGCGCGGGCCTTGTCTCGCTGCGCTGGGCTGACCCGGCCCTCACGCAGCAGCGCCGGCAGGGTGACGTTTTCCAGCGCCGTGAAGGCCGGCAGCAGGTGGTGGAACTGGAACACAAAGCCCAGCGCCTGGCGCCGCAGCAGCGTGAGCGCCGCGTCGTCCAGGGTCTGGGTTTCTTGCCCCAGCAGGCGGTAGCTGCCGGCGCTGGCGCGCTCCAGCAGGCCCACGATGTTGAGCAGCGTGCTCTTGCCTGAGCCCGACGGCCCGATCAGCGCCACAAACTCACCGCGCTGCACGCTGCAGCGCAAGCCATGCAGCACCTCGGCCTCATTGGGCAGGCCCTGGTTGTAGCTTTTGCGGATGCCGTCCAGCTGCAGCAGTGGGCTGGCACTGCCTGGCGCCGGTGCGGCAGGGGCTGGGCTGGGGCTGGGCTGCAACAGGCTCACAGCCGTATCGCCTGTGCCGGGTCCAGTTGGGCGGCGCGCCGCGCCGGCGCCACCGCCGCAAGCACACCACACAGCGTGGCGATGGCGGCAATGCGCAAGGCCAGGCCGGGTGCGAGGCTGATGTTGAACAGCGGCAGCCCGTCCGAGCCGCGCACAAAGGTGGTGAAGACCCAGATCAGCGCCAACGCCAGCAGCACCCCCAGGCCTGAGCCCAGCGCACCCACGATGGCGCCTTGCAGCAAAAAGATGCGCAGCACCTGGCCCCGGGTGGCGCCCATCGCCCGCAGGATGCCGATCTCGCGCCGCTTCTGCACCACAGACACCACCAGCACGCTGGCAATGCCCAGGATCACCACCACCATCACCACACCGCGGATCAGCCCGGTGCTGACCGATTGCGCGTTCAGCGCCGACACCAGCTGGGCGTTGGTCTGCTGCCAGCTCTCCACCTTGGCCGGCCAGCGGGCGGCCAGCCGGGCGGCCAAGGCGGGCGCGGCCCACACGTCCACCAGCGTCAGGTCCAGGTTGGTGGCCCCGCCGGGCAGGCCCACCAGGCTTTGTGCGGTGCGCAACGGCACGATCACGCTGCGGCGGTTCAGCTCACGCACCCCCAGGTCAACCAGGGCGGTGATCTGCAGTGCCGCGCTGCTGCTGACGCCGCTGTTGCCGCCGCCACCAGCAGTCACCACCGTCAAGCGGTCTCCCACCCGCACCCCCAGGTCATCCGCCAGGTCACGGCCGATGATGGCCTCGCCCGGCCCCAGCCGCGCCAGCCCGGCCACCAGCTTGCTGCGCAGGCCGATGATGCGGTCGTAGCGGTCCAGGTCCACCCCCAGCAGGGTGATGGCTTTTTGCGCCTCGCCGCGCAGCGCCAGGCCGGCGCCGGCCACCATCGGCGACACGGCGGCCACCTCGGGCATGGCCTCCAGCAGCGGCACCAGGGCCTGCCAGTTGGCCAGCGAGCGGGGGCGCTGGGCCCGCGGCTGGGTCTGCACCAGCAGGGTGGTGGCGGCGCCACTTGCGGCCACGCCGGCGGCCAGAGCGCCTGAGGCCGGCAGCGCAGTGCCGGGCAGGCCGGCGGCCAGCACCCGGTCATCCGGCGCGCTGAGCGTGACATGGGCCTGGGCGCCCAGGGTTTTGTCCAGCGTGTTTTTTTGCAGCCCGCTGATCAGCGCCGAGATGTAGGCCACCACCGCCACACCGGCCGCCACGCCAACGATGATCAGCAGTGTCTGCATGCGGCCCTCCAGCAAAAAACGGGTGGCCACCCGGCGCTCAAAGCCCAGCCAGCCGGGCATGCTGCTCAGCGCCCCATCGCGTTGGTCAAGGCGCTGCCGGCTGATTCACCGTGGCCGGCGCTGGCGGCCGCGGCCGCCGGGCGGGCCGCAGCGGCACTGGTATCGGCGCGCACCCGCTGGCCGGGCGCAGCGGTGGCGGCCAGCAACACCACATCACCGGCGGCCAGGCCTTGCAGCACCTCCACCGCGTCCAGCGTGCGCAGGCCCAGTTGCAGCGGGCGGGCCTGCACCCGGCCATCCCGCGCCAGCCACACGGTGGCCGTCGCGCTGCTGCTGTCGTCGCTGCGCAGCGCGTCCAGCGGCAGCACCAGGGTGCGCTGGCGGCGCGCGGTTTCCACCTCCACCGACAGGGTCATGTCCTCACGCAAAAAGGCCGGTGCTTGCGGCAGGGTGAACTTGAGCTCCACCGCGCCGCGCTGCGCGTCCACCAGCGGCGCGATGCGCAGGATGCGGGCGGCAAACCGCTGGTCCGGGAAGGCGTCGGCCCGCACGCCGGCCAGCTGGCCCACCTGCAACTGCTGCAGATAGCGCTCATCCACCTGCGCCACCAGTTGGCGCGGGCCGGCCAGCGCCAGGCTCAGCAGTGGCTTGCCCGGCTGCACGATCTGGCCTGGCTCCACCAGGCGGGCCAGCACCCGGCCGTCGGCCGGCGCGGTGAGCGTGGCCTGGGCCAGCCGGGCGCGGGCGCCAGCAGTGGCGGCACTGGCCAGCGCCAGTTGGGCGCGGGCTTGCGCCACATCGGTGCCGTTGTCGCCATTGGCCAGGCGCAGCGCGCGTGCTGCGTCTTGCTGGGCTTGGGCCACCGCCACCGCGCGCCGGGCCTCGTCCAGCCGGGCCGGGCTGACAAAACCACGCGCCAGCAAGTCCTGGTTGCGCTGCAGGTCGGCACGCGCGGCCAGCAGCACCGAATCGGCCTGCGCCACACCCGCCAGCGCACCGCTGCGCCCGGTGCTGCGCAGGCCGGCCAGGCGGGCGGCGGCCTGCTGTTCAGTGGCGCGGGCCTGGTCGAGTGCGGCACCCAGTTCGTCGTTTTCCAGTTGCACCAGCAACGCGCCGGCCCGGACCTCGTCCCCCTCGATCACCGCCACGCGCAGCACCCGGCCGGTGACGGTGCTGCCCACGTCCACCCGCGACGCCGTGGCCACCCGGGCCGAGAACTGCAGCGTGCGCAGCAGCGGTGCTTGCTGCGCGATCACCGCTGGCACCAGCGGGCCACGCAGGCGCCACAGCCCAAATGCCGCCAGGCCCAGCAGGGCCAGGGCCAACAACACTAGCGTCAGGCGGCGCGGCATGCGGGGCATTCTGGCATTCGGGTTGTGCCGGGGCCCCCGCCCGCGCCGCCGGTGGCCGTCAGGCTCACGTTGCGCCCGGCGTTGATGCTGGACTCGGTGGGCGTGGTGCTGGTGGTCAGGCTCTCAAAGTTGCTCTGGCTGCTGCCCAGGCTGGCGCTGAAGGTCCAGCCGGTGATGGCCGCGTCCTGCGTGGCGTCGATCAGGTTCTTGCCGTTCTCGGTCAGCGCGTGGTACTGGTTGTAGATCGTCAAACCGCTGGCCAGCAGCGCCATCGCCTGGTAGCGGCCGTTCTCGGTGCGCTTGGCCACCTTGGCCATCTCGCTGGCCGTCTGCAGCGTGCTGACCAGCGGGTTGCTGGCGCTCAGCGTGATGCCGCTTTGGCGCTCACGCACGATGTTGAGCACGCTGCGGGTGTTGTTGTTGCTTTGCAGGGTGATGTTTTGCGCAGCGATGTGGATGTCGCCCTGCGGCGCGGTGATGTCGCTGGACAGCTGCAAATACTGCCCGCCGGCAGTGGCCAGCACGTCGCCGGCCAGACTGCCCACGCTGGTGCTGGCCTGGCGGGTCTCTTGGGTGTTGGTGATGTTGCTGCTGTTTTTTGAGCCAATGGTGATGGACAGGCCGCCGTTGCCAAAGATGCCGCTCTTGCGGAC
>JANPOW010000014.1:0-6171 GCA_031428185.1 Betaproteobacteria bacterium
GTGGTGACCTTGCCTTTCAACTTGTCGGCCTTGCTGGTCAGCACCCGCAGCAGGTCGGCATGGCTTTGCGGGATCTCGTCGCCGCTCAGCAGGCGCTTGTTGTAGACAAAGGCGATGGGCTCATACGTGGTGCCGTAGGCCTCGTTTTTGTACACCGCCCAGGCCGGCAGGTTGGGTACTTCGGGTGAGGCATAGGCCATCGCTGACCCGTCACTCACCAGCTTGATCTGCAAGTCCATTGACGAGCTCCACAGCACATCGGCCGAGCCGGCGCCGGCCGCCCGCTCGCTGATGAAACGGTTGTAGATCTCGGTCGAGTTCATGTCGTTGTACTCCACCGAGATGCCGGGGTAGAGCACTTGAAAGTCCTTGATCAGCGGCCCGGCGGCGGCGGTGTCGGTGGTGCTGTAGACCACCACCTTGCCCTCTTTCTTGGCCGCAGCAATGGTGTCGGCATAGCCCGCCGGGTAGCCGGCAGGCACCTGGGCGGTTGCGGCCAGCGGCAGCAGGGCCGTGGTCAACCCAGCCAGGGTGGCCAACAGGCTGGCGCGGCGGGAGCAAGCTGCCAGGCGGCGCAGGGCGGTGGAGCGGGTCATCGTGCAAGTCCTCGGTGGGCGGTGTGTGGGTTGTGGTCAGCGCCTGGGCGCGTCGGAGCTTGTTGGCGGCGGGTTGGCGAGCGTCACAGCAGGTACACACCGGTGCCCAGCGCCACCTTGACATCCAGCGTCGAAAGTGTCGGCTTTGGCGTCCCTTTCAGTCGAGGGCGCTCAGGGTAAGCCCGGGTGCTGGCTGGGCTGGCGCCAAAGGCGGCAGGGCCGCAGGCCGGAGGGGCCCGCGTCACATCCGGCGTTGGACGGCGGCGGCGCCGTCAAACGCGACGGGCATCAGAATGCGCCCGCCTCAAAAACGGCTCTTGGCCTTGCGCTTGTCAAACTCGGCCAGTTGGGCCTTGAGCAGCAAGAACAGCACCCGTGCCGTGTCCTCGCTAAAGCTCAGCACGGTCTGCGGCTCGCTATCGTCGTCCGGGTCACGCCGGTTGGACTGCGGCGCCACGATGGCGTCAATGCGGGCGTTGACCAGGCCGTGGCTGTTGGCCATGGCTTTGACACGCTGGATTTCGATGGTGTAGGTTTTCATGGGTTCTCTCGTCCGGCGCTCAGGCCGGGGCGGTGATCGGGTCGGTGATGAATTGGCGCAGCCTGGCCATCGCGGCCTCGGGCTGGTCACGCCAGGTGCCGTGGCCGGCGTTGACAAAACGCACCAGTTGCAGCCACCGCGCGGGCAGTGCGGCGGCAATGTCCAGCGCGTCCTGCAGCGGGCACACCTTGCCCGGGTGCGCCGGGTGGCGGTTGATGTAGCGCTGGGCGACAAACCCACCAAAGCGCTGGCCCAGCACGATGGGTTTGTGGATGCCCAGTGCGCTGCACAGCCGCACCACGTCGTCGGCAAAGGTGTCCAGCGTCCACTGCTCGGGGCTCACGCGGCTGCTGCGGCCGTGGCCACGGTGGCCCACATACACCATCTGCGCCACATCGGCCAGTGCCGAGAACAGCGGTTTGAAGCTGGAATGGTTGTCGCCCGGCCCACCGTGCAGCAGGATCAGCGTGGGTTTCTCGCGCATTTGCGCACCATCGGGCACCAGGCCAGCGCCTTCAATATCGACAAACAACTGCACGCCGGTGGCGATGGTGATGTGCATGGCGGCGTGTGCGTGGTGGCGTATGTGTGGCGGCGTATGTGTGGTGCGTGTGTCGTGGCGTGTGTCGTGGCGTGGACGGCAAAGCGGCTGCGGTGGGCCTGCAGTTCTATCACGGGGCGGGTGCTAGGCTTGCCGCTCAACCCGAGGACGTTTTCCATGCCTGTTGCCCTGCGCAGTTCTTGCACCATCACCATCCGCCTGCTGGCCACCTTGCTGGGCGCAGCCGCCCTGGCCAGCACCTTGCTGCCCACCGCCCGGGCTGAAAAAGTGGGCGCGGTGGACACCGCTTTTGTGCTGCTTGGCCCCGACCACAAAATTGTGGTGGACGCCTACGACGACCCCGCTGTGCAGGGCATCACCTGTTACGTGTCGCGCGCCAAGACCGGTGGGCTGAAGGGCGCGGTGGGCCTGGCCGAGGACAAATCCGAAGCCTCCATTGCCTGCCGCCAGGTGGGGCCGATCAGCTTTGCCAAGCCGATCAGGGCGCAGGAGGAGATGTTCTCCGAGCGCATCTCGCTGGTCTTCAAAAAGCTGCGCGTGGTGCGCATGGTGGACGCCAAGCGCAATGTGCTGGTGTACCTGACGTATTCGGACCGGCTGGTGGACGGCTCACCACAAAACAGCGTCACCGCAGTGGCGGTGGACCGGGCCACCAGCATCCCGCTGCGCTGAGGCAGCCTTGCCGCAGCCGCCGCACCATCCCCGCACCGCATGAAAAAGACCGCCCCGTCCAAGCACGAGACCGCGCTGCTGCCGCCGTTTGATGCCCTGCCGCTGGCCCACATCCAGGTGCCCACCACACCAGGCCAGTTTGCCGACGCGGTGGCGGCCATCCACGCCGCCGGGGTGGTCGGCTTTGATACCGAATCCAAACCCACGTTTGCGGTGGGTGAGGCCAGCCAGGGCCCGCATGTGCTGCAGTTTGCGCTGGCCGCCCAAGCCTTCATCTTCCAGATCTACCGCCCGGGCTGCCTCGACGCTGTGGTGGATTTGCTGCGTGCACCGGGCTTGCAGAAAGTGGGCTTTGGCCTGCAGTCCGACCGGGGCCAGATCCTCAACCGCTTTGGCGTGCTGCCGCAGGGTGTGCTGGACTTGACCACCGTGTTCCACCGTCTGGGCTACCGCAACGCGGTGGGGGTGCGTGCGGCGGTGGGCATTGTTTTCCAGCAGCGTTTTGCCAAGTCCAAAAAAACCACCACCACCAACTGGGCGTTGGCGCAGCTCAGCCCGACGCAACTGCTGTACGCCGCCAACGATGCGTATGCCGCGCTCAAGGTGTGGCAGGTGTTGCAGCATGACCCGGCGCTGACCGGCCACGACCACGACGACGCCCACGACGACGACCACGACGACGGCCGCGCTGCAGCGGCGCCGGGCTGAGCGCAGCGCGGGCAGGTGGTGGCGCACGGCGGGTCGCGCCGGCGTCAAGCACACACCAGGCCGTGGGCGATGATGGACAGGCCGATTCAACAAAACCAACACATGCACTTCATCCCCGCCGCAGCCCAGCCCACCCTGGCCACCCAGCACGCCTGGTGTTTTGCCTTTGTCGGCAACCAGTTGCTGCTGCCTGAGGGCGACCCGGCCAGCCTGCAAGCGCTGCCACCCGCCCAACTGCTGGCCCAGGCCAGCGCCCAGCACTACCTGGGCACGCTGGCCGCGCAGGATTGCTGGGCCATGCTGTTGCCCAGCGCACCAGCCGGCTGGGCCGCCGTGCCGCTGCGCACTGCGTTGCAGCGTTTTGACGGTGTGTTGGCCGCCCTGGCCGGGCGCGCCGCACAAGTGCTGGAGTGGGACCGTGCGCACCGCTTCTGCGGTGTCTGCGGCAGCGCCACCACCTTGCTGCCGGGTGAGCGGGCGCGCATCTGCCCGGCCTGCCAGCACAGCGCCTACCCGCGCCTGAGCCCGGCCATGATGGCCCTGGTGTGGCGGCCCGGCGCGGTGCTGCTGGCCCGCTCACCGCACTACGCCCGCGGCATGTACAGCGCGCTGGCCGGGTTCGTGGAGGCCGGTGAATCGCTGGAAGACTGCGTGCACCGCGAGGTGGCCGAGGAGGTTGGCCTGCAGGTGCAAGGCCTGCGCTACTTTGGCAGCCAGAGCTGGCCGTTCCCGCACAGCCTGATGGTGGCCTATACCGCACAGTACGTTGCCGGCCAGATCGTGCCGCAGGCCGATGAAATTGAGGACGCGCAGTGGTTTGCGCTGGACGCACTGCCCACCATCCCGCCCCGCTTCTCGATTGCCGGCCACCTGATCCGCGACACCGTGGCGGCGCTGCAGGCGGGTGGTCTGGGGTGATGGTTGCAGCGGTGGTGCTTGCGCACAGCACCTGCGCAAACACCTAAGACACCGCTACCGCCCACGCTGGCGCGGCGCTAGCATCAAGCCGCTTCTGCGACCGATCAGCGACCGATTCGAGGTGCCCCGCATGGCTCACACGTCAGCCAGAACACCCACCCGCAGCACCCACCAATCCGGCACCGCAACGGTGCAGCGCCGCAGCGCTGTCAGCGGGTCTGCAGCAAGGCCGGCCGCCTTGCCTGCGGTGCTGCAGGCGGGCTTGCAGGCGCTGTCCGGCCTGGCGCTGCACGATGTGCAGGTGCATCAAGCGTCCAGCCTGCCGGCGCGTTATGGCGCGCTGGCCATCACCCAGGGCAAAACCATCCACCTGGCCCCGGGGCAAGACCAGCACCTGGCGCATGAGGCCTGGCATGTGGTGCAGCAGCGCCAGGGCCGGGTGGCCGCCACGCTGCCGGCACAGGCCGGGCTGGCGCCTGTCAATGACGATGCCGCGCTGGAGGCCGAGGCCGATGTGATGGGCAAACGGGCACTGCAGGCCATGCCGGCCAGTATTGCAAGCATGGCCGTGCCCACTGCACTGCAGGCTGCGCCGCAGGCCCAGGCCGCCCACGGCACGGTGCAACGCTTCACGCCCAGCGTGCGCAAGGGGCTGGATTGGCGACTTGCCGATGACGAAACCATGGCACTGCGGCAAGACGACCCGGTCTACGGTGGGCGGTCTTTTTATGCCACCAGCAGCTTGATCAGCGCGTCGGATGCGGTGCTCAAATCCCAAAAATCAGCCCTGCAACTGGCGGGCGGCGGCAGCTTGGCGTTCAACTCACCGGCCACCGGCGCCGAGTTCCGCCTCACCCGGGTGGTGCCCACCAACCGCACCGACGCCAGCACCGGCAATGAGCGCGCCACCGGCATGCGCTGGGAGCAAGACTGCGGCTTTGCCGCCAACAGCGTGATGCAGGGCGGTGGCCGCAACACCAAGGCCGTCTACCAGATGCCCACGGCGCCCAGCAGTGCGTCGTTCTGGACCACGCTCAACATGGCCTGGACCCGGCTGACCGGCGGCGTCAAAGAAACCCCCACGGTGCACTACGGCACCGTCTACGACACCCACCGCGGGGTGAACTTTTACAGCCCGCAAAAGATGCTGGGCGATGTGCTGTCGGATGCGCTGCAACTGGGCCCGGCCTTGGCCTGGACCACTTACCAGGCGATGAGCACGGCCGACAAAGACGGCTTTGACCGCTCGGTGGGCATCAACAAATACGCCACGCCCGGCGTGGGTGAGGCCTACAGCATCGTGGCCAACAAGGACGAAGCCATCGACCAGGGCGTGTGGAACTTCCACTGGGGCGGCGTGGTGATGACAAGCGGTGGTGACAGCGTGACGCTCGAAAACTTTGCCGCCTCAGGCGCCACGGCCTGGGATTTCCAGATGTACGGCCCGGCCAGCAAGGTCGGCCAAACCTTCCATGAGCAACAGGCCAGCCGCACCAAGCAGGACGGCATCACACCCGAATACGGCGACCACCCCACCACGCTGCACGCACGGGCGGTGCCGTGACGGGTGGCGCTGCCGCTGCCCGATCCGGCTGCCCAGCTGCAACCCGACCCGCAAACACAACGCGCAAACCCAACCTGCAACCCGACCCGCAAACCCAACCTGCAACCCCAATGTCAGGCGCCGCCCCCATGCCCACCACTGACCCCGCCTTGCCCATCTGCCGCACCGGTGCGGACTTGCCCGCCCGCGTCGGCCAGGCCGTCACCGTGCAGGGCCGCTTGGTGATGGAGCCGTTTGGCCATGCCGGCCGGGCGCAGGTCGATTGGCCAGCCCTGCATCTGCTGGACGGCCGGCGGGTGCTGCTGGGTAGCCCCTGGTTGGCCGACCAGCGACCCGCACAAGGCCAGATCGACAACCTGCTGGGCCAGGCCGTGCAGGCCAGCGGGCCACTGCACGGCGCGCCACCCGGCAGCTTGCAGAACATCGCCATGGCTTGCTTGTCGCCGGTGGGGCCGCTGCACGGGCTGCCCTAGGAGCCTGTCGGACTTGGGGCGTCGACAGCGAGAAACGGCCCCAGCGAGGACAGTTTTTGCCGGATTTGCAGGCCCATAGTTCAACTATGGGACAAAAAGCCGGTAAAAAATGGACCGCTGAGGCCGTTTCGCAGCCG
>JANPOW010000015.1:0-7537 GCA_031428185.1 Betaproteobacteria bacterium
TCGTCTTCCGCACTCTCGGGCGTTCGGCGATGGATTGTTCGAACTAAGGCCTCGCGGTCGCTCGGGTATCGGCCGCGCGTTCTACTGCTTCCAGGTCGGAAAGCGCGTAGTCGTTTTGCATGCGTTCATCAAGAAGTCTCAACAGACGCCAGACGGTGACCTGAAACTTGCGCGAAAGCGCCTCAAGGCGATGCAGCATGAATGATCTTCCCCACGAGCCGGTACACCACGCGCATGCGGCGTTTCTTGCCAAGGCCATGCTGCGGCCTGGGTTTGCTGCAGCCTATGAATCCTTGGCGCTTGAATATGCGCTTGCCAGTCAAATGATCGAGGCGCGCGCCAAGGCTGGGTTGACCCAAGACGCCGTTGCGGCGCGCATGGGCACAACCAAGAGTGCGATCTCCCGGCTTGAAGCCGCAGGCAATCATGCCCCCTCGTTGTCAACGCTGAAAAAGTACGCTGCTGCGGTGGGCTGTGAGTTGCAAATCAAGCTGGTTCCACAAAAGGCTTGACGCCCGGAACGACAAACGTCGTCTGCCCTGCTGTCAAACAAAACCCTGCGCCGGCAGCGAGAAGTTGCCCAGGTTGGGCAGCACGGTGGCCAGCTCGGTGGGGGTCAGGCCCATCCAGCGGCCCAGCGTGGCGGCGTATTCGGTGACGGACGTGCTGGGCAGCAGGCGGCCCGAGCCCATGTCGTCGGCCGTGCCCAGCGCGGTGGTCGGGAAGCGGCCGTAGATGTTGCGGCCCTTCACCGCGCCGCCGGCCACAAAGTGGTGTGATCCCCAGCCGTGGTCACTGCCCGCGCCGTTGCTGGCCAGGGTGCGGCCAAAGTCGCTGGCGGTGAACAGGGTCACGCTGTCCATCATGCCCACGCTGGCCAGCGCGCGCATGAACCAGCTACTGGCCCAGGCCACCCGCGACATCAGCAGCGGCTGGTCGCGCAGCTGGTTGGCATGGGAATCGAACCCGCCCAGCTGCACCATGAACACCTGCCGTTTCATGCCCAGCCCGGGGCCGGCGGCAATCATCTGGGCCACCACCCGCAGCTGCTTGGCCAGGCTGTCGGTGGACAGGGTCAGGCTGCCGCCGCTGACCAGGGCGATGTTGTTGCTGGGCAGGGCCGGCACAGCGCCGCCGGCAGGTGCGGCCAGCGCGGCTGCCAGGGTGTTGCTGGTGTCGATGGACCGCTGCATGACGCGGGCGTATTCCACCTGAAACGGGTCAACGCCAGGGCTGGTCAGCACCCGGCGCAGCGCGCCGGACGCACTGCTGGAGCCGGTCAACCAGGCGTTGCTCAGGCCACCTACAGCCACCGGGCCGTCCGCACCCACTTGGTACTGGGTGACACCGCTGCCGGTCAGGAACACGGCATTGCCGGCGGCCGACACGGCCGTAAACACCGGGTACTGGTTGGCCGACATCAGCACGTCACCCATGCGCCCACCCCAGCCCGAGCGGGCACCTTCGGCTGACAGGCTTTGCCAGGTGGATTGCTGGTCGTTGTGCGAAAACAGCTTGGCTGGCAGGTTGTTGCCGGCCGTGAAGTCGGCTTTGGTGATGGGCCGCTCCAGCGGGCCCACGTTGGCCACCACGGCGCATTTGCCGGCTTCGTACAGCGCTTGCAGCGGCTGCAGGTCCAGCGGCATGCCAAAGGCGCGGCCACTGCCCTGGCTGGTGCTGGTGATGGGGAGAAGCTTTGCCTGCGCCCAGGCCAGCTCGCGCCGCACGGCGGCGTAGTCGGCATATCCGGTGCTGTCGATGGGCACCACCCAGTTGTGGCTGTCGTTGCCGCCAGCCATGTACAGGCAGACCAGGGCTTTGTAGCCGCCGCTGGTGTCGGCAGCGCTGGCGCCTTGGGCGGCCATGGCGCCCAGGCCGGCCAGGCCCAGCGCCAGCGGGGCATTGAACTGCGGGCCGAAGGGTGAGGCCGCTGCGGCGGCCAGGCCGCTGGCAGCCCGCAAGAAGTGGCGGCGGCCGGCGTTGGGGATGCTGGGGTGGTGCAGGGTGTTGAGGTTGGACATGGCGCTCATTTCTGCACAAGGAATTCGTTCGAGGCCATCGCCATGAAGGCTACGGCGCGGGCGCGGTTGAGCTGGCTGGCAGCATCACTGCCGCCCACGCCGATCACCGCGTCCAGCAGGGCCTGGCGCAGCTCGGCCGACATGCGGCCGGCCAGCAGCAGCAGGTTGATGTTGTCCAGCAGGCCACCCAGGTTGCCGGCGCTGGCCAGCACCACTTGCGGGGCGTAGCTGCTGCTCACGTCACTGGCGCTGCCAGTCCAGCCCAGGCCGCCCATCACCATCTGCTCGGCGGTGTTGACCCAGGCCGCAGCCGTGGATTCGTTGACGATCTGAAACTCGGGCGTGGTGGCGCTGGTGGCCGCAAAGCTGGTGTTGGGCGGTACATAACCGGGCCGGAAGTAGCTGAACACCGACGGCGCGTTGAAGGCGCGTTGCGACTGGTTGTCCAGCTCCCAGGCCAGCATGAAATCGCCGGTGCTTGACGTTGCGCCAAAGGCGCGCAACCACTGCGCCACCCGCAACACCGGCTCACGCAGCTTGCCAAAGCCCACCGGCGGTGCGTTGTTGCGGGCGTCGGTGTCCAGCAGCACGGCGCGCACCACGGCGGCCAGGTCACCCCGCACACCGGCGCCGTTGTTGTTGAACACCGCCGCCACCCGCGCCACGTAGGCCGGGTTGGGGTTGCTGGTGACCAGGCGCTGGATCAACTGCCGGCCGATGAACGGGCCCACGTTGGCGTGGCGGTACAGCGCATCCAGCGCCAGCCGCAGGCCCTCTGCGGCGCTGGCACCGGCGGGGATGAGCACCGCGTTGGCCTTGCCGGTGAACAACTTTTTCTCGGCGCTGCTGGCCATGCCGGGGTAGGCCTTCATCTTGAGCAGGTCAATGCCGGTGTCTTTGGCCGCTGTGCTCAGGTCCGGGCTGCTCCAGCGGAAGGTTTGCTCGGTCAGCTGGGCGTCGGGGTAGGCCCAACCCCAGCCGGTAAACACCTTGGCCAGCGCCATCACGTCGGCGTTGGTGTAGGTCTCGATGGGTTTGCCCTGGGCGTTGAGTTTTGGACTGCCGTCGGTGTTGAGCTCCACCAGACCGATCGAGAAGAGTTGCATCACCTCACGCGCAAAGTTCTCGTCGGGCAAGCGGCCTGTGGTGGCGTCCTCTTTGCGGTTGCGCATATGTGACAGGTAGATGCCCATTGCCGGGCTCAGGGCCATGTCTTCCAGCAGCGTGCGGTAGTTGCCAAAGGCGTTTTTGTTCAGCGTGTCCAGGTAGCTGGCGTAGGCCCTGGCCTGGTCGTACAGATTGCTGTCCTGCTGCGACACCATGAAGATCTGGTGCAGCGCAAAGCCCACGCGTTTGCGCAGCTGGTCTGGGCTTTGGGCCACGTTGGCCCAAAACTTCTGCGCCACAAATCCGGGGTCGTATTTGCTGCCGCCAGGCCGGTAGGCATCGCCCAGTGCGTACTTGGCCTGCACATGGTTCACAAAGTCTGGCGTGGCGGGCAGGGCCATTTGCTGGTCAATCCAGCTGGCGGGCGTGATGCTGGCCAGGCGGTTGATCTCGGCCGTGGTGGGGCCAAAGCTGGCTTGCAGCAAGAAGCGCGATGCAGCGGTCTTGGCGGGCAGCAGCGGGTCAGCCACGGCGGCGCTGGGCCAGGTCAGGCGCAATGCACCCGACCAATACAGATCACCCCGGCCGGCCATGGTGTCAACGCCGTCAAAGGCGGCTGTGCCGTTGCCCCGGTCAAAAATGGCACCGGGCAGGGTGGGCAGCACCACGGTGTCGCCGCTGGTCAGGTAGCCGATGTACAGGTTGCGGTCTTGCCCGCTCACCACCGCGTCATTGGTGTAGACCACGTCCACCCGGGTGCCGGCTTTCAGGCTGGGGGCGCTGACGGTGTAGTCGGTCAGCGTGGTGCTGCGCACCTCCACGGTGGCGATGGTTGCGCCGTCGATGCGCAGCGAGACCAGCGCACCCACGTTGCCGGCCAGGTCGGCACGGGCCCGCAGGGTCAGGGTGGGTGTGGTGGTGTCGGCGGTGGCTGTTGTGCCGGCAGTGCCCAACGCCGCCAGGCTGCGCACTGCCAGCGCCTGGCTGACGTCGGTGCTGTCACCGGCGGTGGCACTGAGGTCCAGCGTGCTGCTGTAGGCCGTGGTTTGGATGGGCACGCTTGTGCCGGGCACGCTTGTGCTGGGCGAGTTTGTGCTGGGCGTATCGCTGGCTGACGCAGCGCTGGCGGATGCGCTGGCGGCTGTTGTTTCACCTGCACGTGCGGCTGCAGCGCCGGTGGAGCCACGGGCCGCCGCAGTTGCGGGTGCAACAGCCTCTGGTGTGCCACCGCCACCGCCACCGCAACCCGACAGCACGGCAGCGGCGGCCAGCAGGCCTGCGACAAGGGTGTGGGGATAGGCCATGGGCTGGGAGCTTTGGCACGCTGGTGCGCGCGGTGGGGGTGCAGGACAGGTGCCACTGAGCCAGTCATGGGCCTGTCCTGTGCGCCAGGTGGGCTGCCCGATGGCCGGCTTGGGGCCACGGCTTGGGTGGGTCTGCCCGTCCAGCAATCTGCTTGCCTGCATGCAACCCACCAACCTTGCTGTCTTCGGCCAACTGGCGCCAACAGTTGAGCCCCACTGTGTAAAGGCGGGCCTGACAGGTGATTGGCCGCCAGTTCTGGCCGGCGGATGTGCTGGGCAGCCGCCGTTTTGCCGGCGCCTTGGCAGGGTTGCCGTGCCAATCGGTTGCGGTTGCGGTTGCGGTTGTCGTGGTGCGCATCGCAACGCCAGTGCGATCACCAAGCGAATAGCGGCAGCACCCGCACCCGCACCCGCACCCGCATCAGTTTCCACGGTGAAGCGGTCAGCGGTCAGCGTTTGAAATCGCAGTGGACGACGATTTGCAGGTTTGCCGGCAGCTTGGCCTGAAACCTGAGAAGGCGGCGTCTGGCGCGCCGATGCTCAGGGTGGCGCCGCAGCCACAGGGCCGTGCCTTGATGGCTGTGCAGCCAGTCCGGCCAGTCTCAGACGAAGTTCAACCCGGTGCTCGCAAAGTTGCCCACATTGGGCAGCACGTACGGCATCTCGGTGGCCGACACGCCCATCCAGCCGGCCAGGCGGGCGGCCATCTGGGTGACGGACGTGCTGGGCAGCAGGCGGCCCGAGCCCATGTCGTCGGCGGTGCCCAGGGCGGTGCTGGGCATGGTGCCGTACAGGTTGCGGCCATTGACCGCGCCGCCGGCCACAAAGTGGTGCGAGCCCCAGCCGTGGTCACTGCCGGCGCCGTTGCTGCTGAGGGTGCGGCCAAAGTCAGACGCGGTGAACAGCAGCACGTTGTTGAGCAGGCCCATGCTGGCCATGGCCTGCATGAAGTAGTCCACCGACAGGGCGGTGCGGGCCATCAGGCTGGGCTGGTCGCGCATCTGGTTGGCGTGGGTATCAAAACCGCCCATCGACACCATGAACACCTGGCGCCGCATGCCCAGGGTCTGGCCGGCACCGATCATGCGGGCCACCATGCGCAACTGGCGCGCCAGGTTGTCTTTATCCAGCGTGGTGATTCCGCCATTGCCCAGGTTGATGCCGGTGGTGGGGATGGCCGGGGTGCTGGTGGCGGCCAGGGCTGACTTGATCACCGCGTCGGCCGCCATGCCGCGCTGCATCACGCGGGTGTATTCAGCCTGCAACTGGGTGTCGCCGGTGGCGGCCAGGGTGCGTTTGAGCACGGTGCCGGCCATGCTGGAGTTGTGCACCCAGCCGGCGTCCACGCCCCGTGCACTGACCGGGCCGTCCAGCCCCACCTGGTATTGGGTGACGGCGCTGCCGGACAAAAACACCGCGTTGCCACTGGCCGAGACGGCGGTGAACACCGGCTGCTGGTTGGCCGCCATCAGCACATCACCCATGCGGCCACGCCAGCCCGAGCTGGCGCCCTCGGGTGACAGCGATTGCCAGGTGGATTGCTGGTCGTTGTGCGAGAACAGCTTGGCCGGTGCGCCCACGCCGGCCAGAAACTCGACCTTGCTGAGCGGCCGGGTCAGGGTGCCCACATTGGCCACCACGGCGGCGCGCCCGGCCTGGTACAGCTGCTGCAGTGGCTGCAGCTCGGTGGGCATGGCAAAGCTGCGGCCGGCGGCCTGGCCGCTTGCGCTGATGGGCAGCAGGCGGTTGGCAGGCCAGGCCAGCTCACGCCTGGCGTTGCTGTAGTCGGCGTAGCCGGTGGCATCCACCGGCACCAGCCAGTTGTGCATATCACTGCCACCGGCCAGAAACAGGCAGACCAGGGCTTTGTAGCCCGAGGTGTCGGCGGCCTGGGCCTGGCTGGCGGACAGCGCGGCCACGCCGGCCAGGCTGATGGCCAGTGGGGTGTTGAAGCCGTGGCGGGCGGCGGTGGCGGCCAGGCCGGTGGCGGCGTGCAAGAAGTGGCGGCGAGAGGTGGTCATGGGCTCAGCGTTGCACCAAATATTCAGGGGAGGACAGGGCGATGTAGAGCGCCACACGGGCGCGGTCCAGGTGGCTGGCGGCGTCGGTGCCGTTGATGCCAGCCACCGCGTCCAGCAAATCGAGTTGCAAGGCGCGTGACATGCGGCCGGCAAACAGCAGGCCGTTGAAGTGCTGGACCATTGCGTCGATGTTGCCGCTGGCGGCCAGCGTGGCCGGCACGGTGAGGCTGGCCCGCACGTCGCTGTTGCTGCCGGTCCAGCCCAGGCCGTAGCCGGTCATGGTCTCGGCCATGTTGACCCAGCTGGCGGTGGTGGACTCGTTGACGATCTGGAACTCCGGCGCGGTGGCGCCGGTCTCGGCCAGCCGGGTATTGGGCGGCACGTAGCCGGGGCGGAAGTAGCCAAACACCGAGGGCGCGTTGAGCGCGTTCTCGGACAGTGACTCCAACTGCCCGGCCATCATGTAGTCACCCGTCACCGAAGTGGCGCCAAAAGCCCGCATCCAGTACGCCACACGCAGCACCGGCTCACGCAGCTTGCCAAAGCTGGGGGCGGGCAGGCCCCTGGCCTCGCTGTCCAGCAGGATGGCGCGCAGCACGGCGGGCATGTCGCCCCGCACACCTTTGCCGTTGTTGTTGAAGGCCGCGCTGACCCTGGCCACATAGGCCCGGCTGGGGTTGCTGGTGACCAGATGCTGGATCAACTGCCGGCCGATGAACGGCCCCACGTTGGGGTGGTTGAACAGTGCGTTCAAGGCCAGGCGCAGGCTCTCGGGCGCGCTGGTATTGGCCGGGATGGTGACAGCCCAGGGCTTGCCGGCAAACAGGCGCTTCTCGGCCGTGGAATGCTGGCCGGGGTAGGGCTTCATGGGCAGCAGGTCCAGGCGCTGGTCGGTGGCGGCGGTCAGGCCCGGTGTGCCCCAGCGGAAGTTCTGCTCGGTCAGCTGGGAGCCTGTCGGACTTGGGGCGTCGATAGCGAGAAACGGCCCCAGCGAGGACAGTTTTTGCCGGATTTGCAGGCCCATAGTTCAACTATGGGACAAAAAGCCGGTAAAAAATGGACCGCTGAGGCCGTTTCGCAGCCG
>JANPOW010000016.1:0-10512 GCA_031428185.1 Betaproteobacteria bacterium
GGCACGTCAGCGCCGCCAGCCTGGTGGTTGCGCCAGCTTGTGCAATCCTTATAAAGCGCAGCGCAATCTGCCAGACAGCAAAGCAGGCTAAATTCGGGCATGGGCATTCGATCATTTGCTGCCGAATTGTTGCTGCCGGCTGTGCTGCAGGCCAAATCACGCCACACCACGCCGGCCGGTGCCCCGTCCAAGACCGACGCGGCCTCATTTGCCGTGCTGTCCGACAAATTGGCCTACCTCGGCAAAGCCGATGTCAAGCTGGTGCGTGAGGCTTACAAGTTCGCCGACGAGGCGCATCTGGGCCAACGCCGGGCCAGCGGTGAGCCCTACATCACCCACCCGCTGGCGGTGGCCGGCCTGGTGGCCGACTGGCGGCTTGATGCCCAGGCGCTGATGGCCGCGCTGATGCATGACGCGATGGAGGATTGCGGCGTCACCAAAGTGCAATTGATCGAGCGTTTTGGTGCGCCCACCGCCGAGCTGGTGGACGGCCTGACCAAGCTCGACAAATTGCAGTTTTCCACCCGCGAAGAAGGCCAGGCCGAATCTTTCCGCAAGATGCTGCTGGCGATGGCGCGTGATGTGCGCGTGATCCTGATCAAGCTGGCCGACCGGCTGCACAACATGCGCACCATGTCGGCGATGCCGGCCAACAAGCGCGGCCGCATTGCCCGCGAGACGCTGGACATTTACGCCCCGATCGCCCACCGGTTGGGCCTGAACATGATTTACCGCGAGCTGCAGGAGCTGAGCTTCGAGCATCTCTACCCCTGGCGCCATGCCGCGCTGGCCAAGGCGGTGCAGCGGGCGCGCGGCTACCGGCGCGACATCGTGGAGCGGGTGCGCAGCGAGGTGGACAAGGCGTTTTTGGGCAACAAGATCAAGGTGCAGGTCTCGGGCCGCGAGAAAACCGTGTACAGCATCTACCGCAAGATGCGCCAGAAACACGCCGGTTTTGCCCAGGTCACCGACATCTTCGGTTTTCGGGTGGTGGTGCCGCAGTTGATGGATTGCTACCTGGCGTTGGGCACGCTGCACCAGTTGTTCAAGCCGGTGCCGGGGCGCTTCAAAGACTACATCGCCATCCCCAAGGCCAACGGCTACCAGAGCCTGCACACCACGCTGGTCAGCCCGCTGGGCACGGCGGTGGAGTTTCAGATCCGCACCGAGCCCATGCACGCCGTGGCCGAGACCGGCATTGCGGCGCACTGGCTGTACAAGCGCGACGGCAAATCGGGCCGTGGTGGCGCCAGTGAGGCGCAGCGCCTGGGCTCGATGTGGCTCAAATCGCTGCTGGACATCCAGGACGAGACGCGGGATGCGGCCGAGTTTCTGGAGCACGTCAAGATCGACTTGGTGCCCGAGGCGGTGTACGTGTTCACCCCGATGAGCAAGATTTTGGCCTTGCCACGCGGCGCCACCGCTGTGGACTTTGCCTACGCCATCCACAGCGACGTGGGCGACCACTGCGTGGCCGCCAAGCTCAACGGCGAGCCGGTGGCGCGGCGCACCGTGCTCAAAAGCGGCGATGTGGTGGAGATCGTCACCGCGCCGGGTGCACGCCCCAACCCGGGCTGGCTGAACTTTGTGTCCACCGGCCGGGCGCGCTCCAAGATCCGGCACTTCTTGAAGACGATGGAGCATGAAGAGTCACGCAGCCTGGGTGAAAAACTGCTGGCCCAGGCATTGCGGGCTGAAGGGCTGCTGCTGCCGTCGGCTGAGCTGGACGACGCGCCGGCCCAAGTGCTATGGCAGCAGCTCACGCGCTGGAGCGGCAGCCGCAGCCGGGCGGATTTGCTGGTGGAAATCGGCCTGGGCCGCAAGATTGCCACCATCTGCGCCAAGCGCTTGGCGCAGATGATGATCGAGCGCGGCCAGCGGCCCGATGTGGTGACACTCACGCTCAACCGCTTTGGCGCCCGCGAAGACGCGGTGACCACGCCCATGCCCAATGTGGTGATTGACGGCACCGAGGGGGCGTCGGTGCAGTTGGCCACCTGCTGCCGGCCCATCCCCGGTGACGACATCCGCGCCTACCTGGGCCGGGGTGAGGGCTTGCTGGTGCACACCGCTGACTGCCATGTGGGCAAACGGTTGGCCGAGCGCGACCCGGAGCGCTGGATTGCGGTGGAATGGTCTGAGCAACCCACCCGCAATTTTGAGACCAGTGTGAAGCTGCTGGTCAAAAACGGCACCGGCGCACTGGCACAACTGGCCGCCGCCGTGAGTGCGGCCGAGGCCGACATCAGCCACATCGAGATGGACAAAGAGCCGCAGGACGATGCGTCCGAGCTGCGCCTGCTGCTGGCCGTGCGTGACCGCCAACACCTGGCCGATGTGCTGCGGACGCTCAAGCGCTCACCACCGGTGCTGCGGGCGTCGCGCATCAAGCCCTGATGCGATGGCGGTTGCAGCGACCAAGCTGCTGCGGGTTGTGATACCTGTCACAAGGGCCGTTGGTATTGCGTCACAAGTGTGCGCCACATGCCAAGCCTAAAGTGCCATCAGACCGCTGCATGCGGCACTTGCTCAGGGCAGATTCCACCTGCGCCCGCCTGCACCTGCAGACGGGCGCAGCTTGGTTGGTGCATATCGGTCGGCGCTGCCCGCCGGGCCAACACAGCACGACAATCGGTCACGGCGGCGTCTTGGGCGTGCGCAGGTAGCGCGCCAGGCCGCCCGCATCCGCTGGCGCTGCGGGGCTGGCTGGCGCGCTGGCATCGTCCGCGTCAGCCACACGCAACCGGTCGACCACGCGGGCCACGCCGCGCTGGCTGGCCAGCCACTCCATCACATCATCGTGGTCGTGCTGGGTGGCCACCGTGCCCCGCAGTGTGGCGGTGCCGGCGGGCGTCAGGCTGAGCTTGGCGCCCCGCACGCCGCGCAGCGGCAGATCGGCGCGCAGCGCATCGGCAAGCGCAGGGGTATCGGCCGGCGGATGGACATCCTGCAATTGGCGCACTGGTGGGGCGGGGCTGTCGGCGTCGGCCAGGATGCCCGGCGCCGCCCCGTGCGGCACCGCCAGCACGCTGGGCGCTGCTGGCACGGCCATGTCGACCGAAGCGGGACGGGACGCCTGCGCAGGCGGCGGCGCAGTGGCCTCGGTTTGGTCCCCAGCCTCGACCTCATCCACGGGCTTGTGCAAGGTGTGCCAGGTGGCAAACAACAGCAGGCCGCACACCAGCAGCCCACCGCCGGCCCGGGCCAAGACCAGTGGCCGCGCAAGGCGCTGGGATACAGCACTGCCGGACGCACGCTGCGACGCCAGACCGGGCCGCAGCGGCTGCGCCGGCAGGCCCCAGGCCAGCGCCGGTGCGACGGCCACCGGCGCACCGGGCAGGCCTGCCAGCAGCGCAAACAGGTCGGCACCGCTTTGGCCGGCTGCACGGGGCTGTGGCAACGCACTGCGCAATGCTGCAGCGATTGGGACAGGGGGCGCTGCGGCCGGCCCGTCGGCTGGATCGAGGTCAACGGCGGGATCGGCGCGCAAGCGGGCAGCGCAACGGCGGCAAAACGCTGCTCCGCGCCGGCGCACGGGTGGGTTGTCCGCGTGGCAATGCAGGCACAACATGGGCGGCGGGCCGGCGCGTGGTCAGGCGTGCGCAACGGCCTTGAGCCGCTCGTCCCGCACCTGGCATGACAAGCGGTAGAGGTGGTTGGCCCGGTTCATCTTGCTGCGGTTGGTGAAGACGTAGACCGAGATGCCCTCGCGGATGCACCAGACCAGCCCGCATTTGTTGAGGCTGTAGTACAGCCGCACGGTCAGCAGCACGGTGAGCAAGCCCAGCCCCAGGCCGGCAACGGCTGCCAGCAGGCCCGCCAGTGCACCAAGCAGACCGCCCACGGCATCCACGGCCATCGACGCCCCGATCAGCGCTACCCCGAACACCAACAGGCCGAACACGGCCGCAAAAAAAGCCCAAACATACAGCTTGAGCAGTGATGGCTGGGCCACCACGCCGCTGTTGTGGTGTTCTAGAAAGCCATCGTTGTAGAGCACCCGGCCAAACGCGCCCACCTGCAGCGACGCAAGCCGGCGGTTGGACAGGCAGGCAAAGCTGTGGGTGCCAAACAGCCACCAGCCGAGCAGGCCGCAATATTCGGCGAAATAGACCTCCTCGTCAGGCGACATGAACTGCCGGAACATGGTGTTGATTGCGTCCAGGTCATTGCCCTTGGCGCGGTCCAGCAGGCTGCGGTCGACCTGGATAGCCGCCGTGGGCATGGCGGGGGCGTTGGTGGCAGCGGTGTCCATGGCGGGCTCCTGGAGGATGGGCAGCGGGGTCAGCGGTCGGCAAACAAGCCCTGGAAGAACCGGCCCAACTTGCTGCCGGGTGCACGATTCCAGTGGTCGGGGGCCAGGTCATCAAATGCGCTGACCAGTTCACGCTCGCCCAGCGCGGGTGGGCGGCGGGCGTCGGCCTGCGGCGCTGCAGCCTGCGCCGGGCGCGCCAGGCCACGCAGGGTCTGCACCGTGTCGGCCAGCGCCGGCAGGTGGTGTTGCAAACGGCCATCGACGGCATCAAACCAGTGGTCCGCGCTGAGAAAGTATTCCAGGCTCGGGTCCATCACCACGGCCTCCACCCGGAAGGTGACGATGCGGGCGCGCTTGCCGTCAGCGCGCTCCACCTCACGCACAACATGGCGCGACGCGTTGGACCGGGCGGTGAGCACGAGCACCATCACCGGGCAGTCGTCGAGCGCACGCACGATGCTGGCACCCCAGGGCTGGCCGGGCGGGATGTCGCGCGGGGCGATCCAGCAGCGCAGGCCACGCGATTCCAGACCAGTGCAGACGGCCGTGGCCGTGGCCGCGTCCTGCGAGGCATAGGAGATGAACACATCCTTGGACATGGCCGGCATCCGCAACAGGTGGCTGATCGGGACGAGACCGCAATATGGTCGCCGCGCAATAGTGCGTTGGGTGAGCGTGCGGCGCCATCCCCTGAACAGTTGAGGTCAGGCCAGTGGGTGCGTCATGCTTGCGCCGGCCCGGGCGCCGGGTACTGCACCGCCAGCACTTCCAGCACCTCACCACCGCCCGGCGTGTTGAGCTTGACCTCATCACCCTCGCGCGCCTTGAGCAGCGCCCGAGCGATCGGGGCGATCCAGCTCACCTCACCGGCCAGGTTGTCGGCCTCGTCAATGCCTTTGATGGTGATGGTGCGTTGCTCACCGGCCCGGTTGGCATAGGTGACGGTGGCGCCAAAAAACACCTGGTCCTGGCCAAAGTGCAGCGCCGGGTCGGCCACCTCGGCAATCTCCAGCCGGCGGGTCAAGAAGCGGATGCGGCGGTCAATCTCGCGCAGCCGTTTTTTGCCGTAGAGGTAATCGCCGTTTTCTGAGCGGTCACCGTTTTTGGCAGCCCAGGACACCACGTCAACAATGCGCGGCCGCTCGTCGTCGATCAGCGCCAGCAGCTCGGCACGCAGCCGGGCGTAACCCGCCGGGGTGATGTAGTTCTTGCCGCCGGGTGGCAGCGGCGGCAGGCCGGGTGCGCCGTCCGCGTCGTCGTCACTGTCGCCATCGGGTTCGCGGGTGAAGGCTTTGTTCATGGGGTGCGGGGCAGTCTAACCAGCGCGGGTGGTGGCCAAATCAGCGCCGCGCGCGGCGGCCAGGTCGGCTGCCCGGGTGGCGCTGCGCCAGGCGCCGGGCGCACTGCCCGTCCATTTGCGGAAGGCGCGGTAAAACGTGCTGGCATCGTTGAAGCCCAGCTTGGCGGCGATGTCGCCCACGCTCATGTTGCCGGCGGCCAAGTGGTGCAAGGCCAGGTCACGCCGCACCTCGTCCTTCAACTGGCCCCAACTGCTGCCTTCGTCCTCCAGCCGGCGGCGAAGCGTGGCGCACGACAACTGCAACGCGGCCGCCAGCACCGCCAGTGTGGGTGTGGCCCTGCCCTGGTCCAGCGCGGCGCGGCAGTGGCGCCGCACCCGGTCACTCAGGCCGCTGGCCACCACCTGCTTCAAGAAGACCGATTGCGGCGCATCACGCAAAAAAGCCTTGAGCCGGGTGGCGTCCATCCCCACTGCAGCCTGCAGCACCCGGGCGTCAAAGTGCAGCGTGGTGGCCGGTGCATCAAAACGCAGCACCGGGCTGAACATGCGGCGGTATTCGTCGGCGTGGGCGGGCTGGGGGTGGGCCCAGTCCAGCCGCCTGATGGGCACGCGGCGCCCGGCCAGCCAGCACAGCAGGCCGTGCAGCATCACCAGCAGCGTTTCGTCGGCAAAGCGGCGGGCATCCAGCGCGGCGGGGTCGTGTGGATCAAGCGCCAGGCGGCCAGCGGCAATGCGGCTGGTGAGACCCAAGCTGGCGCTGCCGCTGCTGATGCGCAGGCCCACATCCATGTCGTCCAGAAACAGCCCGAAGCCCCGGCTGGCCTGGCGCAGCGCCGCGCCCACCGTGGCAGCACCCGCCAGCGCATGGCACAGCATGGCAAAAGTGCCCACCTTCATGCGGCGGGCGTCCAGGCCAAAAAATTCGTCGTCCAGCAGGCGGGCCACCGCCATCCAGAGCCGGGCAAAGGCGGCCGCCGGCACCCGGGTGGTGGGCTGCAGCAGCACATCGGGCGTGATGCCAGCCGCTTGCAGCGCGGCCAAGCGCTGGGCTGGGGCCAGCGCCAGCACGGCGCTGCGCACAAAGGCGCAGGACACGGTGGTGGTGGCGGGTGTTGCAGTGCTGGGCATCCAGCGATTCTGGCAAATCGCGTCAGATGGCTGAGCGGGGACGCCATCGCCGGCCAACGCCGCCTGGTCTAGACTGGCCTGTGGCACGGCGTGACCCGTTTGATCAACAACAGGCACAACCGCAAGACCACCCCCAGGAGACCCAAGCGATGACCGATCTGTCTGCCGACTACCAGGCGCTGGCCAACTACCGGCCCACCCACAAGGTGCGGTTCGTGACCGCCGCCAGCCTGTTTGACGGCCATGACGCGGCCATCAACATCATGCGGCGCATCCTGCAAGGCATGGGCTGCGAGGTCATCCACCTGGGCCACAACCGCAGCGTGGACGAGGTGGTGACGGCCGCGCTGCAAGAGGACGTGCAGGGTATTGCGGTCAGCAGCTACCAGGGCGGCCACAACGAATACTTTGCCTACATGGTGCAGTTGCTCAAGGCGCGCGGCGGTGAGCACATCCAGGTGTTTGGCGGTGGTGGTGGGGTGATCGTGCCGGCCGAGATCCGCGCCCTGTCGGACCTGGGTGTGCGCATCTTCAGCCCTGAGGACGGCCAGCGCATGGGCTTGGCCGGCATGATCGGCGAGATGGTGATGCGTGCTGACCGCGATCTGTCGCCGTTTGCACCCACCAGCCTGGCCGCCGTGCAGGGGCACAGCGAGGCTGCCTGGCGCGCCCTGGCCCAGTTGATCACCGCGCTGGAAAACAAACAGGCTGCACCAGCCCTGCTGGCCGAGTTGCAGGCGGCGGCCGCGGCCAGCACCACCCCCGTGCTGGGCATCACCGGCACCGGCGGCGCGGGCAAATCCAGCTTGACGGATGAGCTGATCCGCCGCATCCGGCTGGACCAGGGTGACGCGCTGCGCATCGCCGTCATCAGCATTGACCCCAGCCGCCGCAAGAGTGGTGGTGCGCTGCTGGGCGACCGCATCCGCATGAATGCGATTGCGCCGTGGGCGCAGACAGTGCGCCAGGCGGCAACAGGAGATGCCGGCCAGCGGGTGTATGTGCGCAGCCTGGCCACACGCGACACCGGCAGCGAGATCAGCGCCGCCCTGCCCGACGTGCTGGCCGCAGTGAAGGTGGCGGGGTTCGACCTGATCATCGTGGAGACCTCCGGCATCGGCCAGGGCGACGCGGCCATCGTGCCGCTGGTGGACGTGCCGATGTATGTGATGACGCCCGAGTTTGGCGCCGCCAGCCAGCTGGAAAAAATCGACATGCTGGACTTTGCCGAGTTTGTGGCCATCAACAAATTTGACCGCAAAGGTGCGGCCGACGCGCTGCGTGACGTGGCCAAGCAGGTGCAGCGCAACCGCGAAGCGTTCACCGTCATGCCGGACCAGATGCCGGTGTTTGGCACCATGGCCAGCCGCTTCAACGACGATGGTGTCACGGCCCTCTACCAGGCGCTGAAAACACGGCTGGGCGCGCTGGGCCTGCCACTCACCGAGGGCCGGCTGCCCCTGGTCAACACCAAGCACAGCACCCACCAAACCCCCGTGGTGCCGGCCGCCCGCACCCGCTATCTGGCCGAGATCACCGACACCGTGCGCGGCTACAAAGCCCGCGCCCGCGCCCAAGCGACGTTAGCGCGGGAGTTGCAACAACTGCGTGAAACGGCCCGCATGCTGCAGGACGATGACGCCGCCAGGGACGGCGCCAAAAACACCGTGCTGCGCCTGGCCGATACCCGCGCCGCCAAACAAGACCCGGCCGCCGCCAAACTGCTGGCGCAGTGGCCACAGATGCAAAAGGCCTACGCCGGGGATGAATACGTGGTGAAGATCCGTGACAAGGAGATCCGCACCAGCTTGGTTCACACCACGCTCAGCGGCAACAAGATCCGCAAGGTGGCCCTGCCCGGTTTTGAGTGCCACGGCGAGTTGCTGAAATGGCTGATGCTGGACAACGTGCCCGGCAGTTTTCCGTATACCGCCGGCACCTTTGCCTTCAAGCGCGAGGGTGAAGACCCGACCCGCATGTTTGCCGGTGAGGGTGACGCATTCCGCACCAACCGCCGTTTCAAACTGGTGAGCGAGGGCATGCCGGCAAAACGCCTCAGCACCGCATTTGATTCGGTCACGTTGTACGGCAATGACCCCGACCGCCGGCCCGACATCTACGGCAAGGTGGGCAACTCCGGTGTCAGCATTGCCACTCTGGATGACTTGAAAGTGCTGTACGGCGGCTTTGACTTGTGCCACCCCGCCACCAGCGTGAGCATGACGATCAACGGCCCGGCGCCCAGCATCCTGGCGATGTTCATGAACACGGCAATAGACCAGCAGATCGAGAAGTTCACTGCCGACAACGGGCGTGCACCCACAGCCACCGAGACGCTGAAAATCCGCGAATGGGCACAAGCCAATGTGCGCGGCACGGTGCAGGCCGATATCCTGAAAGAAGACCAGGGCCAGAACACCTGCATCTTCAGCACTGAGTTTTCACTCAAGGTGATGGGCGACATTGCGCAGTATTTTGTGCATCACAACGTGCGCAATTTTTATTCAGCCTCAATCTCGGGTTACCACATTGCCGAAGCCGGCGCCAACCCGATCAGCCAACTTGCCTTCACGCTCAGCAACGGCTTCACGTTTGTCGAGGCGTATCTGGCGCGTGGCATGCACATCGATGACTTTGCGCCCAACCTCAGCTTTTTCTTCAGCAACGGCATGGACCCGGAATACACCGTGCTGGGCCGGGTTGCACGCCGAATCTGGGCGGTGGCCATGCGTGACAAGTACGGCGCCAATGAACGGTCACAGAAATTGAAATACCACGTGCAGACCAGCGGCCGCAGCCTGCATGCGCAAGAGATCCAGTTCAATGACATCCGCACCACCCTGCAAGCGCTGATTGCCATTTACGACAACTGCAACAGCCTGCACACCAATGCGTTTGACGAGGCCATCACCACGCCGACAGAGGACAGCGTGCGCCGCGCGATGGCCATTCAATTGATCATCAACCGCGAATGGGGCCTGGCCAAAAACGAAAACCCGAATCAGGGCGCGTTTGTGATTGACGACCTGACCGAATTGGTGGAAGAAGCAGTGCTGGCCGAGTTCGAGAAAATCGCTGACCGGGGTGGTGTGCTGGGCGCGATGGAAACCGGTTACCAGCGCGGCAAGATTCAAGAAGAATCCATGCACTACGAGATGCAAAAGCACACCGGTGAGTACCCCATCATCGGCGTCAATACCTTCCGCAATCCGCATGTAGACCCGAATCCACAGCAGATTGAGCTGGCGCGGTCCACCGAGGATGAAAAAGAATCACAGCTCAGCCGGCTGGCGGATTTTCATGCCCGGCATACGGGGCAATCCCCTGCCATGCTGGCGCGGCTGCAACAGGCGGTTATTGCCAATGACAACGTGTTTGAGGTGCTGATGGATGCGGTGCGGTGCTGCTCGCTGGGCCAAATCACGAATGCGTTGTTTGAGGTGGGCGGGCAATACCGGCGGAGTATGTGAGGCGGCAGCGGCCGACACGCTACGTCAGAATACGGTCAACTGTCATGCGGCTAGAAAGTTTTGCTGAACCACTTCAGAGAGTTCAGTGTCAGCGGCGGTTTCGTAGTCGGCCCTGCGAAATTCAAACCGCCGCGTCGAGCCGCAGTGACGTGGACGCCGACAACCCGGGCGTGCAGATCATCCACCGGGGCAAGTACAAGTCGCTCAGCGATCACGACAAGCGCCTGCTCAAGCGGCGCCAGGCCATTGAGCCGCTGATCGGCCACACCAAGGCCGACCACCGGATGGATCGGTGCTGGCTGCAGGGGGCAGTTGGCGATGCGCTGCATGCGTTGTGCTGCGCGGCGGGCTACAACATC
>JANPOW010000017.1:0-6531 GCA_031428185.1 Betaproteobacteria bacterium
CGAAATCGCTGCGAGCTGTGGCAAACAGGATCCACAACTGAAAACGCCGCCCGAGGGCGGCGTTTCAAGTTCGCGACAGCACAGGCCCGGCGCCGTTGGGTCCCGAGCCTGCAGCCATCAGAACGAGTGGCGAACGCCGACGTTGTAGCCGGTGGATTTCTCGCCAGCAGCAGGTGCAAATGCGTTCTGGGTGTTCACCGAGAAAGCTGCATTGCCCTTGTTGCTGATGCGCGAAGCACCCGTGTACAGCGCAGTGCGCTTGGACAGGTTGTAGATGTACTGCGCCGAGACTTGGCTGGCGTCGTTGGCATTGGTATTGACGCCAGCAGCGCTGGTGCCGCCAGCATCAGCCTTGACGTAGCCGGCTTTGAACTCGCCTTGGCCCAACGGCACCGAAGCGCTCAGTTCCCAGGTCTTCAGGCTCAGATTGCCGAATTCAGACTTGTTCCACAACGCAAAGACCTTGACCACGCCTGCGTCGTACGAACCGCCGATGTTGGTCAGCTTGTAGTCGTTGGTGGCAGTCTTGGTGATGGCGTAGCCAACAGCCACGTCCACCGGGCCAGCGGCGTAACCGAGGCGGCCGCCTTTGTATTTGTTGTTGGCCGAGGTGGCGGTGATCCCACCTTCTTGCGCAGCAACTTGCACAGAGCCGTACAGGCCGCCGATACCGCTGGGCAGGAAGTAGGTGATCGAGTTGTTGGAACGTGCGAAGGTGGTTGCGCCACTGCCATGCGTGCTGATCAGGTTCAACATCTGGCCCAGACCGTTGGCACCGTACACATCAAAAAACACGGTTTGCCAGAACGACGGGTTGTAGTCACGGCCCAGGCGGATTTCGCCGGCCTTGCTGATCAGGCTGACCGTCGAGCGACGGTTGAAGAACACCGTGCCAGGGGCGCCAGCGCTGCCGCCCACGGCGCCAGTGCTGTTGTCCATGCCGGCTTCGAGCCAGAAGCCAGCTTGCAGGCCACCGCCGAGGTCTTCAACACCGCGGAAACCGAGGCGGTTGCTGCTCAGCTGGTTGCTGTCCAGCGTCTTGAGCGTCCTGCTGCCGTTCTTTGTGTAGTTGGCGCTGAGGTCAACAACACCAAACAGGGTGACAGACGATTGGGCCGAAGCGGCACCGGCAAATGCGCCGAGCACGGCGACTGCGAGTAGAGACTTTTTCATTGCAACTATCTCCTAGGTTGAACAAGAGGTCCCGATCCCGTAAAAACCACCACCAGGAGCGGTGGAGGCCGGTCAGGCCAACCTCCTCATCGGAAGCTGCACGCATTGCACCAGAGGCTTGCCAGCCACGCAAAGGTTAGAGGTCAAAAAGGCTGCAGGCTGTTGTCTGCCAACAACGAGCGGGCGTTTTGCACACGCTGCGCTATTCTCGTCCGATGGACCTTGACACTTTGATCGGCAGCGCCGATGCCGCGCTGCGCACCCTGAGTCACAGCGCCCACGCGGCGCGGCCAATGCCGGTGGCGGGTGTCAGCACAAGCGTGCCGTTGTCCAGCGATGAACGCCGTTTGTCTGGTGCGCTGATGCGGGTGAACCATGTTGGCGAGGTCTGCGCCCAGGCCCTGTACGCCGCGCAAGCTTTGACGGCGCGCACGCCCGAATTGCGCGCGCTGATGCGCTTGGCCGGCCGCGAAGAAACCGACCACCTGGCCTGGACCGAGCAACGGCTGGCCGATCTGGCGGACCGCCCCAGCCTGCTCAACCCGCTGTGGTATGCCGGCGCTTTTGCCATCGGCCTGGCTGCGGGGCGGGCCGGTGACCGCATCAGCCTGGGCTTTGTGGTCGAGACCGAGCGTCAGGTGGAGCAACACCTGGCCAGCCATCTGCAGCGCCTGCCCGAGCACGACCTGGCGTCACGCGCCGTGGTGGCAGAGATGCAGGCCGACGAAGCGCGCCATGCCGGCAGTGCGCAACTGGCCGGTGCTGCCGATTTGCCGGCACCGGTGCGGTGGCTGATGCGCGCTGCGGCGCGGGTGATGACGCGGGTGGCCCACGTCGTCTGAGAAGGTTTGAACAACGCCACCGGCCTGCGCGCCGGCTGGCTGCCAGGTCAGGCCTCCAGCACCTCGTGGCTGGTGGTGATCTCGGCGGTCTTGCTGAGCATGATGGTGGCCGAGCAGTATTTTTCGTGCGACAGCGCGATGGCCCGCGCCACCACGGCGTCCGCCAGATTGCGCCCACGCACCGTGAAATGCAGGTTGATGCGGGTGAAGACCTTGGGGTCAGTGGCCGCACGCTCGGCCTGCACCTTGACCTCGCAGCCCGTCACATCGTGCCGGCCGCGCTTGAGGATCAGCACCACGTCGTAGGCCGTGCAGGCGCCGGCACCAGCCAGCAGGGTTTCCATCGGCCGCGGGGCCAGGTTGCGCCCGCCACCGTCCGGCGCGCCGTCCATCGTCAACAGATGGCCACTGCCGGTCTCGGCCACAAAGCCCATGCCGCTGCCGGGCACCCAGTGAATCGTGCAGTCCATGTGTTGCTTTCTCGGGCCAGACTGCCCTGCGCCGCTATTTGCCTCGCGCACCACCGCTGTGCGCCCCTGCATCAGGCTTTGGAGCGCACGCCCTAAACCTGACTGCACACATCTTATTGCAGCGCAGCATTTGTGCAGCTAGACTCGCCCTCAGGGTGAACGCGGATTGCAGGCAGCTCGCAATCAGTCATCGCTCACCAGGCAAGTTGTCTCCTCCACCTCCTCCATTGGTGGATTCAGCCCAGGGCGCAAGCTCTGGGCTTTTTTCTGGGCGGCTGTCGCTGGCGAAAGGCGGGAATGGCACGGCTATCATGCTGCGCCGCACAAACCAGCACGCCGCAGGAGACCGCCCTCGATGGCCCGCGCCAAGACCAGCCCGCCTGATTACCTCAAGAAGATTCTCACGGCCCGGGTGTATGACGTGGCGATTGAGTCACCGCTGGATGCAGCGCGTTACCTGTCGCGGCGCCTGGGCAACACGGTATGGCTCAAGCGTGAAGACAAACAACCGGTCTTCAGCTTCAAGCTGCGCGGCGCCTACAACAAGATGGCACACCTCAGTGCCGACCAACTGGCACAGGGCGTGATTTGCGCCTCCGCCGGCAACCATGCGCAGGGCGTGGCGCTGTCGGCCAAGAAACTGGGTTGCCGCGCGGTGATCGTGATGCCGGTGACCACGCCGCGCCTGAAGGTCGACGCCGTGGCCGCGCTGGGCGGTGAAGTGGTGCTGCACGGCGAAAGCTATACCGACGCCTACGACCATGCGCTGACCCTGCAGCAAGCCCAGGGCCTGACCTTTGTGCATCCGTTTGACGACCCCGATGTGATCGCCGGCCAGGGCACCATCGCGATGGAGGTGCTGCGCCAGCACGAGGGGCCTATCGACGCCATTTTTGTGGCCATCGGCGGTGGTGGGCTGATCTCGGGTGTGGCGTCCTACATCAAGGCGGTGCGGCCCGAGATCCAGGTGATTGGCGTACAGACGCGGGACTCTGACGCCATGCTGCAGTCGGTCAAGGCCGGCAAGCGCATCACACTCAGCGACGTGGGGCTGTTTGCCGACGGCACCGCCGTCAAGTTGGTGGGCAAGGAGACCTTCCGCCTGGTGCGCAAGTTGGTGGATGACTTTGTGGTGGTCGATACCGACGAGGTCTGCGCCGCAATCAAGGACGTGTTCCAGGACACCCGCAGCATCCTGGAGCCGTCCGGCGCGATGGGCGTGGCCGCCATCAAGCAGTATGTGCAGCAGCACAAGCTCAAGGGCAAGACGCTGGTGGCCATCACCTGCGGCGCCAACATGAACTTTGACCGCCTGCGCTTTGTGGCCGAGCGGGCCGAGTTTGGCGAGCAGCGTGAGGCCATCTACGCGGTGACGATCCCGGAAGAGCGCGGCTCGTTCAAGCGCTTCTGCAGCCTGATCGGCCCGCGTGCGGTGACCGAATTCAACTACCGCATCTCGCACGACACGCTGGCCCACGTGTTTGTCGGCGTGGCCATCAGCAAACGCGACGAAGCCGAAAGAATCGCCCGCAATTTTGTGCGCCAGGGCTTCCCCACCGTCAACCTGAGCGACGACGAGCTGGCCAAAGAGCATGTGCGGCACATGGTGGGGGGCCGCTCGGCCCTGGCCGCCGATGAGCGGCTGTTCCGCTTTGTCTTCCCCGAGCGGCCCGGTGCGCTGATGCGTTTTTTGTCCAGCCTGCAGCCGGCCTGGAACATCAGCCTGTTCCACTACCGCAACCAGGGCGCAGACTTTGGCCGCATCCTGGTGGGCATGCAGGTGCCCAAGGGCGACGCCAAGGCGTTCACGGCCTTTCTGGACGCCCTGGCCTACCCTTGCATTGAAGAAACCAACAACCCGGTGTACCAGCTGTTTCTGCGCTAGGCGGCCGACGGGCTATGGGTCGGGCCTGCGCCGCCGCCTAAACTGGCGTACATGTCGCTGATCGCACCCACCTCCAGCCCGCTGCTTGAACAGGCCTTGATGAGCAAGCTGTACCGCCGGGCCCAAGCGCACGGTGGCTTGGGTGAGCTTGAACCGGTCGCCGTGCGGTTGGGCCTGCTGCAGCAATCACTGAAGCCCCGCTTTCGCGATCCGCAACTGGTTATTTTTGCGGCCGACCATGGCTTGGCGGTAGACGGCATCCACGCCGGTGTCGGCCGCCAGACGGATGAGTTGGTGCAGCAACTGTTGACCGGCAACACCGCCATGGCCGTGTTTGCGCGCTTGCAAGGCTTTGCGCTCTCGGTGGTTGACTGCGGCATGGCCACCCAGCTCCCTGGGCATGACCGCCTGATCCAACGCAAGATCGCTCACGGCACACGCAATGCGCGCGTCGGCCCGGCCATGAGCCTGGAGCAGGCCCATGCCGCCATCCGCGCCGGCATGGAGATCGGTGACAGCCTGCGTGGCAACCTGCTGGCCTGTGCCGGCATGGGTGTGGGGTCCATCGAGAGCGCGGCGCTGGTGTTGGCGCAACTCACCGACACGCCGGTGCGCGATTTGCTGGCCGGCGGTGCGCAAGCCAACCCCGAGTTGATGGCGCATTTGCTGCTGGTGGTGCAGGCGGCCCAAACCCGCCACCGCGAGGTGGTTGATGCGGTGGAGGTATTGGCGGCGTTTGGTGGCTTCGAGACCGCCGTGATGGTGGGCGCCATGCTGGTGGCAGCCAGCAAGCGCCACTTGATCATGATTGACGGCATGACAGCCTGCGCGGCGCTGCTGGTGGCTTCGCAGATTTCCGAATCAGTGACCGACTACTGCGTCTTTTGCCGCAGCCAGAGCCACCCAGGGCTGGACAAGGCGATGTCCTTGTTCCATGCCAGCGCGCTGCTGGAATTGGGTCTGGACACCACCGACGGCACGGGTGCCTGTTTGTCTTGGCCGCTGGTGAGCAGCGCTGCTGCGCTGCTCAGCGAGTTGACCGATGCGGACGACAGCGCGTCGCGGCCGGCTGGCATCGACGCACCGGTAATCCAGAGCCTCTACGATCCAAGCAGCCAGAACATCCCGGGCATGCCTTGACGCGCGCCGTGCGTCGCCCATCGCGCCGGCGCCGCCCGCCATCAAAAAAGCCGCCTCACGGCGGCTTTTGTCAGTGTGGCTGACGCGCGTCAGGTCGAGAAGCTGGACCCGCAGCCACAGGTGGTGGTGGCATTCGGGTTCTTGATCACAAACTGGGCGCCTTGCAGGTCTTCTTTGTAGTCGATCTCGGCACCTGCCAGGTACTGCAGGCTCATCGCATCGATCAGCAAGGTGACGCCGTTTTTGCTCATCTGGGTGTCGTCTTCATTGACAAGTTCATCAAAGGTGAAGCCGTATTGGAAGCCAGAGCAACCGCCACCTTGCACAAACACGCGCAGCTTCAGTTCGGGGTTGCCTTCTTCGGCAACCAGATCGGCAACCTTGGCGGCAGCGCTGTCGGTGAAGATCAGCGGCGCAGGCATGTCCAGCACTTCAGGGACGTGTTGTTCAGCGAGGGCAGTCATGTGGTACTCCGGCGTAAAACGATGATGTGCTGATGATCCCACGGGCGCGCTGGCCTTGTGGGCTGTCCGGTCTTGCTTGCGTGCCAATGATAAGGGCCGCTCCAGGAGCGGCCCTTTTGGCATCGAAGCCCGGGAAACAATCAGCGCTTGCTGAACTGCTTGCGACGACGGGCGCCGTGCAGGCCGACCTTCTTGCGCTCCACCTCGCGCGCATCGCGGGTGACAAAACCAGCGCGGCTCAAGTCAGGCTTGAGGGTGGCGTCGTAGTCGATCAGCGCCCGGGTGATGCCGTGGCGCACGGCGCCGGCCTGGCCGGATTCACCACCGCCGCGCACATTGACCTTGATGTCGAATGCCAGCTCGTTGTTCGTCAGCATGAGGGGCTGCTTGACGATCATGATCGAGGTCTGGCGGCCAAAGTAGTCAGTGACTTGTTTGCCGTTGACCACGATCAGGCCCTCGCCACGTTTGATGAACACGCGAGCCACCGACGATTTGCGGCGGCCGGTGCCGTAGTTCCAATTTCCGATCATCACCGCTCCTTAGATTTCCAGCGC
>JANPOW010000018.1:0-2949 GCA_031428185.1 Betaproteobacteria bacterium
GGTGATGGCTTGCGGACGGGGGTTCGATTCCCCCCGGCTCCACCATATAAAGCCCCCAAAGGGCAGCACGACAAAAAGCCCCAGGTCAAACCAATGACCTGGGGCTTTTCCATGTTGGGGTCAATCCGGGGGGCGGCACACATCGTGCGAATTGAGGCGGCTGCAGGGTGCTTCAGGCGGCCATGCCGGGCTGGCGCAGGGCTACCATGAAAACCAATTCCGCTGCCCAGGCCTCGTGCATGACTGCCACCCCCTCCCGCCAGCGCCTGCCAACCGACAAACCGGAGCTGCCCACCCGCCCGCGTGGCCGGCTGGACTGGCACCAGTTGTTGGGCTGGCTGCGTGATGACGGCCTGGTGAGTGAAGGCGACACCCAGCGGGTGATCAAGCGATTTGGCGCCGGTGCGTCCAGCCTGCATGCGCTGGTGCGGCTGGGCGGTGCCGGCTTGCAACATGACGGCCGTGCGCTGGATGCCGAGGCCTTGACCGAATGGCTGGCGCAGCGGGTGAGCCTGCCCTACCTGCGCATTGACCCGCTCAAGGTGGACGTGGGCCGGGTGGCCGAGGTGATGAGCCTGCAGTACGCCGAGCTGCGCAAGGTGTTGCCGGTCACCGTCGGCCCTGAATCGGTGACAGTGGCCACCAGTGAGCCGTTCGATGTCGCCTGGGCGGCCGAGATCGAATCGCACACGCGGCGCCGCGTCAAGCTGGTGCTGGCCAACCCCGACGACATTGCCCGCTACACCACTGAGTTCTACGCGCTGGCCCGCTCGGTGCGCCAGGCCCAGAAGACCGGCGAGACCACCGCCACCGCCAGCTTTGAGCAACTGGTGGAGTTGGGCAAGACCGCCAAGCAACTCGACGCCAATGACCAGGGCGTGGTGCAGGTGGTCGATTGGCTGTGGCAGTACGCGTTTGACCAGCGCGCCAGCGACATCCACCTCGAGCCGCGCCGCGAGATGGGCGCCATCCGTTTCCGCATCGACGGTGTGCTGCACACCGTCTACCAGGTGCCGCTGACCGTGATGAACGCGATGACCGCACGCATCAAGCTGCTGGGCCGCATGGACGTGGTAGAGCGGCGCCGGCCGCAGGACGGCCGCATCAAGACCAAGCGGCCCGACACCGCTGAGGGGCCGGGTGACGAGGTGGAGATGCGCCTGTCCACCTTGCCCACGGCGTTTGGCGAGAAGCTGGTGATGCGGGTGTTTGACCCTGAAACCGTGGTCAAGACGGTGGCCGCGCTGGGTTTTTCTGAGCACGATGGTGAGCGCTGGGCGCAGTTGATCGCCCAGGCCCACGGCATCGTGCTGGTCACCGGGCCCACCGGCAGTGGCAAGACCACCACGCTGTATTCCACGCTCAAGTCGCTGGCCACCGAGCAGGTCAACGTCTGCACGGTGGAAGACCCGATCGAGATGATCGAACCCGCCTTCAACCAGACCCAGGTGCAGGCCGCACTCGACATGGGCTTTGCCGAGGGCCTGCGGGCGCTGATGCGGCAGGACCCGGACATCATCATGGTGGGTGAGATCCGCGACCTGGCCACCGCCGAGATGGCGATCCAGGCCGCGCTCACCGGCCATCTGGTGTTCAGCACCTTGCACACCAATGACGCGGCCTCGGCCATCACCCGGTTGCTGGACCTGGGTGTGCCGGGCTACCTCATCTCAGCCACCGTCATCGGTGTGTTGGCGCAACGCCTGGTGCGCACCTTGTGCCCGGCCTGCAAGCAGCGCGATGACGATGCCACCCGCGAGGCGGTGGACGACCTGGCCAAGCCCTGGCGCTTGTCGGGCAGTGTGCGGCCCTTCAAGCCGGTGGGCTGCAATACCTGCCGGCAGACCGGCTTCCGGGGCCGCGTGGGCTTGTATGAGTTGCTGGTGATGGGCGATGAATCACGCCGCGCAGTGCACCCGGCACAAGACACGGCCAAGCTGCGGCGCCAGGCGGTGAAGGACGGCATGCGGCCCCTGCGCCTTGCCGGCATGATGAAAGTGGCAGAGGGCCAGACCACCGTGGACGAGGTGCTGCGCGGCACACCTGCCTGGTCAGAAGACTGACCCGGCCACACACCGTCAGCCCCCCCCGGAGGGGTGCCGGCCTTACGTGGAAACCACAGCGGTGGTGCCAGGGGCGCTCCCTAGAATCTTCGCCAGGGCACTCATGCCATTGAGGAGACACCACCGTGAAGATCAAGAGCCAGAAAGATTTCTGGTCGGGGCTGATGTTTGTGAGCATAGGCATCGGTTTTGCCTGGGGCGCCACCAACTACAACTTCGGCTCGTCGGCCCGTCCCGGGCCCGGCTTTTTTCCATTCGGGCTGGGCATCCTGATGGCCATCCTGGGCGCCATGGTGTTGTTCAAGGCGCTGGTGGTCGAGACCGAAGACGGTGAACCCATTGGCGCCTGGGCCTGGAAACCGCTGAGCACCATCATGGCGGCGGTCGGCCTGTTCGGCTACACGCTGCCCACGTTGGGCCTGGCCGCATCGCTGCCCATCCTGGTCACCATGGCCAGCCTGGCCGGTGACGAGTTCCACTGGAAAGACGTGCTGATCAACTGCATCGTGCTGACCATCGGGTCGTGGGGCATCTTCATCTACGGACTCAAGCTGGTGATCCCGCTTTGGCCGAAATTCATCACCGGCTAAAGGCGCAAGCACATGGACTTGATCAACAACCTGATGCTCGGTTTTGGCGTTGCCTTCACCGCGCAAAACCTGCTGTACGCATTCTTCGGCTCGGTGCTGGGCACGCTGATCGGTGTGCTGCCCGGCCTGGGGCCGGTGGCCACCATTGCCATGCTGCTGCCATCCATCTACGCGCTGGACGCCACGCCTGCGCTGATCATGCTGGCCGGCATTTATTACGGCGCGCAGTACGGTGGCTCCACCACCGCCATCCTGATCAACGTGCCGGGTGAATCCAGCTCGGTGGTCACCGCGAT
>JANPOW010000019.1:0-14118 GCA_031428185.1 Betaproteobacteria bacterium
CCACCACGCTGGAGCTGCGGGTTGATCCGGCGCAGCAGTTCAAGAAGTTCTTTGATGTGCAGACCAAGGACGCACGTGATGCAGTCGAGCGCGCCCAGGCCAAGGCCTCGGCCTTCCAGCGCGAAAAAAGCATCATCGCCAGCGATGAGCGCTACGACGTTGAATCCATGCGCCTGAACGAGTTGTCCAGCCAGTACACCCAGTTGCAAGCGGTGTCGGCCGAATCGGCCAGCCGCCAGGGCCAGGCCCAGGGCGGCCAGGGCGACCGGCTGCACGAGGTGCTGGGCAGCGCACTGATCGGCGCGATGAAAGCTGACCTGACCCGCAACGAGGCCAGGCTGCAAGAGCTGAACGCCAAGTATGGCGACAGCCACCCGCAAGTGATCGAGGCCAAGGCCAACATCGCCGAGCAGCGCAGCAAGCTGGACGCCGAGACCAAGCGCATCACCAGTGGTGTGGGCGTCTCCAACAACATCAACAAGTCGCGTGAAGGCCAGGTGCGCGCCTCGCTTGAAGCGCAACGCGCCAAGGTGCTGCAGATGAAGGCGGTGCGCGACGAAGGCCTGGTGCTGCAACGCGAGGCTGAAAACGCCCAGCGTGTCTACGACAACCTGGTGGCCCGGCTCAGCCAGAGCAGCCTGGAGGCGCAGAGCACCCAGAGTTACGCCAACGTCCTGTCCACCGCGCAGCCGGTAGCTGAGCCGTCGTCGCCCAAGATGCTGCTCAACACGGCACTGGCGGTGTTTTTGGGCATCCTGCTGGCCATCGGTGTGGCCTTGCTGCTGGAGCTGACTGACCGCCGCGTGCGCAGCGCCGAAGACGCCATGGCTGCGCTGGGCCTGCCAGTGCTGGGCACCTTGCCAAAACCCAGTGCCAAGCGGTTTAGTGCCGGCCATCTGGCCCTGCCGCCCGGGCAGCGCTCCATGGCGTTGGCCGGCCCCGGCACCCCAAGCCAAGGGGTTTGAGCCATGGCGCAAGTCCGCGCTTCCCGCGTGCAGCACGCTCAAGACACCGACATCGACCCTGTGTACACCGCCGACGACACGCCCGCCGTGGCAGACCGCTCCATCGGGTCCATCATTGCCGAGACCCGCAACCTGTCGGTTGACCAGGTCGAAAAGATCCTGCAGCACCAGCGCGCCAAGGGCATCCGCTTCGGTGAGGCCGCCATTGCCCTGGGGTATGCCAATGCCGACGACGTGTTGTTTGCGTTGTCCCAGCAGTTCCACTACCCGTATGCCGCTGAAAGCCAGCGCAAGGCCAACCCCGAGTTGGTGGCACTCAACCAGCCGTTTGGTGTGCAAGCTGAGTCGTTTCGTGCCATCCGCAGCCAGGTCATGATGCGGCTGTTCAATGAGTCGCAACCGCGTGTGGCGATTGCGGTGGTCAGCCCCGAGGCCGCTGACGGCAAGTCGTTTTTCAGCGCCAACCTGGCCATCACCCTGGCGCAACTGGGAGGCCGCACCTTGTTGGTGGATGCTGATATGCGCGGCCCCCGCCAGCATGCCATGTTCGGCATTGAAAACCGCGCCGGCCTGTCCGGCATCCTCAGCGGCCGGGCTGAGGCAAAGGTGATCCAGCAGGTGGCGGGTGTGCCCAGCCTGTTTGTGCTTCCGGTGGGCATCACCCCGCCCAACCCGCTGGAGCTGGTGGAGCGGCCTGCATTCGGCTTGCTGATGCGCGAGCTGTTGTCCAAGTTCGACCATGTGGTGGTCGATACCCCGGCCGCGCAATACGGCAGTGATGCAGCGGTGATTGCCGCCCGCTGCGGCGCTGCGCTGGTGGTGGCGCGCAAAAACAAGGCGCGCATCGACAGGTTGCAAGACCTGGTGTCCAACATCGGCGAAAGCCCCGCACGCCTGGCGGGCGTGGTGTTCAACGAGTATTGACGCGGCCCAACCCCACGGCACCGCCTCACAGCCCGTGCCTGCCACCCTGCCCACCACCGCGCCGGCCGACATGCCAACCCACATGTCCACCAACACGTCCACCAACACGTCCACCAACACGTCCACCACCCCCAGCGCCAGCCCCAGGCGTATTGACAGCACGGCGTTGCTGCCCTGGGTGATCTTTGGGCTGGGCATGGCGGCGCTGTATCTGCCCACCCTGCATGACCTGTTCACCACCTTGTGGGTGTCCGATGACCAGGGCCACGGCCCCATCGTGCTGGGCATTGCCTGCTGGTTGATCTGGCGCCGCTGGCCTGCGCTGATGGACACCAGCGTCGCCGCCCGCACTGCGCCGGTGCTGGGCTGGGCGCTGCTGGTGCTCAGCGTGGCGGCCTACACCCTGGGCCGCTCGCAAGGCATCTGGATTTTTGAGGTCGGGTCAGCCATCGGCATCGTGGCGGCCACCGTGTTGATCCTGCGCGGCCTGCGCCATCTGCGGCTGATCGCCTTTGCGCTGTTCTTCATGTTCTTCATGATCCCGCTGCCCGGCGCGGTGGTGGACGCACTCACCCAGCCCATGAAGATGGCCGTGTCGTACATGGCCGAGCAGGTGTTGCACGCCGCCGGCTACCCCATCAGCCGCACCGGCGTGATCTTGCAGATCGGCCCCTACCAGTTGCTGGTGGCCGATGCCTGTGCCGGCCTGCACACCCTGTTCACGCTGGAGGCGCTGGGCCTGCTGTACCTCAACATCGTGCGCAGCGCGTCCTTGTTCCGCAACGTGGCGCTGGCCATCCTCATCGTGCCCATCAGCTTTGCCGCCAACGTCATCCGGGTCATCGTGCTCACCCTCATCACCTACCACTTTGGTGACGAAGCCGGCCAGGGCTTCTTGCACGGCTTTGCCGGCATGGTGCTGTTTCTCAGTGCGCTGTCACTCATCATCGCGGTCGATTCAATGCTGCGCTTTGGCGCCCGCCAGGTTGAGGCCCGGCCCGCCACATGAGCGCTGCCACCCCGCCACTGCACGCCCCCGCCCGCAGCACCGTGCTGGGCAGCGGTCCGGTGCGCCATGCCCTGCTGGCCCTGCTGCTGATGGTGGCCGCAGCGCTGCTGGCCTGGCGGCTGACGCCCACCGTGCCGCTCACATCACTGCACGGCGAGATCAACCTGGAGCAGATGGTGCCGCGCCAGTTTGCTGATTGGCGGGTTGAAAACACCGTGGCCGGCGCCATCGTCAACCCGCAGCAAGAAGCGCTGCTGAAGAAGCTCTACAGCCAGACCCTGTCGCGCAGCTACATCAACAGCCAGGGCGCCCGCATCATGCTGTCCATCGCCTACGGCCGCGACCAGCGTGACGGCATGCAGCTGCACCACCCCGAGGTGTGCTACCCGGCGCAGGGCTTCCAGCTCAAAAGCAACAAACCGGCGCTGCTGCAGCTGGGCGGCAGCGGCGTGCCGGGCCGCCAGCTTGAAACTTACCTGGGCCGCCAGCGCCAAGAGCCGGTGACCTACTGGACCGTGATTGGCGAGACCGCCGTGCGCGGCGGCATCAACAAAAAGTTAGCTGAGATGCGCTACGGCCTGCGTGGCCTGATCCCGGACGGCCTGCTGTTCCGCGTCTCGTCCATCAACCCCGACAGCACTGCCGCCTTTGCCCTGCAGCAGCAGTTCAGCGCTGCCCTGCTGGCAGCAGTGCCGCCTGGCGTGCGGGTGCGGCTGGTCGGGCAAGATTTGCCGTTGTGAGCCGGCACTGCTGCGCCGCGCGGGGCCAGCGCTCAGCGTCTTGTCTGGCCCCGCGCACCGGCCTGCATTGCCTCAGCGCCTGCTGCATGCACGCCGCTGGCAGCGACCACCCGCATTGATCGCCTGCCATGCTTGCTCGCAACATGCTGTTCAACTTGGGTGGGTTGGCGGTGCCCATCGTGTTGGCGCTGCTGTGCATACCGCCACTGCTCGCCGGTCTGGGCACTGCTCGTTTCGGCTTGCTGACATTGGTCTGGGTGGTTCTTGGCTACTTCAGCATCTTTGACCTGGGCATTGGCCGCGCATTGACCCTGGCAGTGGCCGAGCGCCAAGCCAAAGGTCAGGTGGCGTCAATCAACCCGCTCGTTGTCACCGGCTTGTATGTCACCGCCGTTCTGGGCCTGGCTGGCGCCCTGCTGCTTGCCGCGTTGTCGCCCAAGCTGGCGCAAATCATGGCGGCCAGTGACCACGCCCTGGCCGCTGAACTGGTACCCGCCTTGCTGGCGGTCGCCGCGTCACTGCCGTTTGTCACCAACACCGCTGCCATGCGTGGTGTGCTAGAGGCCTATGGCCGGTTCGATCTCACCAGCGCCATCCGCCTCGGCATGGGCTTCATCACCTACCTTGGGCCGTTGGTCGTTTTGCAATTCCGGCCCGGGCTGGTGGCGGTGGTTGTGTTTCTGGTGGTGGCCCGGGTCATCACCTGGGCGGTGCATGCCGTGGTGGTGTCTCGGGTGATGCCGGCCAACGCCATCAGCCAGCGCCGGTACGCGGCAGACGAGCTGCGCCCGCTGTTGGCATCGGGCGGCTGGATGACGGTGTCAAACGTGGTCTCGCCCATGCTGTCCTATCTTGATCGGTTCGTCCTGGCTTGGTTGGTGGGCGCGGCCATGGTGGCGTACTACACAACCCCGTACGAGGTCATCATCCGCGTCACCTTGATCCCCGAGGCGGTGCTGGGCGTGCTGTTTCCAGCACTTGCCGCTGCGCTGTCCACCGACCTGGCCAGAGCCCGCCGCCTTTATGCCCAGTGCTTGCGGGTGATGGTGGCGGCCATGTTGCCTGTGGCGGCGGTTGTGCTGGCCTTTGCGCTGCCGTTGCTGACCGTGTGGATTTCAGCGCCATTTGCGCAACAGAGTTATCGCGTGCTGCAGGTGCTGACGCTGGGCGTTGCCATCAACTGTGTAGCGCGCTTACCGTTCACTGCGATCCAAAGCGCCGGCCGCGCTGATCTCACCGCCAAATTGCATGTGGTGGAGTTGCCCGTCTTTCTGCTGGTGCTGTTCGCGCTGACCCATGCATTTGGCATCGTGGGCACAGCCTGGGCCTGGGCCTTGCGTGCAACTGTTGATTTCGCGGCCATCGTGTGGATTCAACGCAATTTGGTGCCCTTGCCTGCCCAAATCCGCTGGGGCTGGCTGGTGCTGGGCTGCACCCTGACGCTGCTGGTGGGTGTTGTGGCCGAGCTGCCCCTGGCCCCGGTGGCCAGTCTTGTCAGCCGCCTGGCGCTGGTGCTGGCCGTGCTGGGTGTGGTCTGGGTGGGTGTGTTGACATCCGCCGACCGGGCGCTGCTGGGCAGCACGCTGTCCAGCTTGCGCGGCCGGGCAAGGCCGACGACACCAAAGCAGGAGGTTTGACATGGAATGTCGAGTTTGCGGCAGCACGCAAGATCACCCGGTACATCAAGCCCGCGAAATGATGTACGGGCTGCGTGATATCCACCGCTATTTTCAATGCCTGGCCTGTGGCTGCCTGCAGATTGAGCACTTGCCGCCTGATATGGCCCGCTACTACGGCGCTGACTACTACGCGTTTCGCCGGCCGGCCCAAACCGGCTTGAAGGCTTGGCTTATCGGCGCACGCAACCGCCACGCCGCACTGCAGCAAGGTGTGATTGGCGGTTTGTTGAACCGCTGGCAACCCACCCGGCAATTTGATTTTCTGCAGCCGCTGCGTGCTACGCTGCATGCCGATTCGCGCGTGCTGGACGTCGGGTGTGGCGCCGGCCACCTCTTGCGCAATCTGCGGTCAGCCGGTTTGCGCAATGTGCAGGGGGTTGATCCGTTCGTTGAACAAGACATCACGCATGACGGCCAGCGGCTGGTGCAAAAAGGCAATCTGGAGGACGTTGCCGGGCCTTTTGATCTGGTGATGTTTCACCACTCGTTTGAGCACATGCCCGACCCGCTGTCCACCCTGCAACGCGCCCATCGGCTGATCGCCCCCGGGGGCTATTGCATCGTTCGCGTGCCTCTGGTGTCGTCGTCTGCCTGGCACAAATATGGCGTCAACTGGGTGCAATTGGACGCTCCGCGACATTTCTACCTGCATTCAGCGGCCAGCCTGAAAGGCTTGGCCCAGCGCACCGGCTTTGCCTGCACCGCTGTGCACCATGACTCGACCGCATTCCAGTTTTGGGGCAGCGAGCAGTACGCCAGAGATATCCCGATGAATCACCCCAAGTCGTACAGTGTGAACCCGGCGGGGTCGATCTTCAGCGTCGCCGACATTGCCGGTTTTGTTAGCGAGTCGGACCGACTGAACGCTGCGGGGCAGGGCGATCAAGCGGCCTTCTATTTTCAAAAGGCAATTGTGTGAATCTCCGGGCTGCCGTGACTGCACCAATCGCACACCCACCGCACAACCAACCGCACAACCAACCGCAAAACCAAACCATCACCATGCGCGAACTAGTCAACCGGCCGCAACGCTTTAGCCGAGTACCCGCTGCAGCACGTGGCCTGCTGGGCGTCCTGGGCTTGGTATTTTTCAGCGTGTTTGTCGGTGCGATGCTGGCATTTTTGCCGCCTGGTTTTGTCATTCGATTGCTGGCAGTTCCATTATTTTTGGGGTTCATCGCCATTGCATGGTTGATGCGCAGCGCCAGCGCTGGCCTGCCCGGGCCTTGGACGATTTCCCTGCTCATGGCGACGGCGGCGCTCTCGGTGATATGGCCCAGGTATATATTTTTCTCGATTGGCGGCCCCTTCGTCAACCCGCTCACGCTCGGGATATTCTTGTCATTGGCGCTGACCATGGCCTGGATTGCATACTCACCCGCGCTGAATGCCAGGATGGGCGGGCTGGCGAAAAATTCCGGTGGAGTGTTGTGGATCATTGCCGCATGGATTGCCTGGCGTTTGCTTGCATCGTTGGCTGGCCAGTATCCCGTGGCATCAACCATCGAATTTTTGCGTGATCAAATTTATCTGTCTTCCTTTCTGTTGATCGGCTGGGTGCTCGTCGCTCGTCCGAATGGCGTGCAAAGCCTGATGCGGATGTTGACGGCGTGCGCATTGTTTGTAACTTTAGCGGGTTGTATTGAGGCAGTTTTGCAAAAAAACTATTTCATCCAGTTTGCGGCAGGGCGGGATTCATTGGCGGTGGCCGCAACCCTGAAGACTATTGCAATAGACAAATTCCGCGACGGTGGCTTTCGTATTCAATCCACATTTGACCATCCCATTGTTTTCGCTCAGTTCATTGCTGCGATGGTCCCACTTGCGTTGTACGTTTTGATCTACGACAAAAAAATATTCTGGCGATCGGTTGCACTCGGGTTTTTGGTCCCTTGTCTGTATGCGCTGTACAAAACCGGAGCCCGATCAGGCGTGGTGAGCTTGGCTGCCTGCTTCGTACTTTTGCTGGTCATCGGCTGGTTGAAGTTGATCAGATCACAAGGATTCGGCAAAGCCATTGCATTTGCTGCACTGCCCGTCGTCGTATTAGGGTTTGGTTTGATTTACGTGGTTGTCCAGGAACTGGTCATAGGCCGCAGCCGTGTCGAAGCAGGCAGCAGTTCGGTTCGGCTGCAAATGCTCATGCTCGGAATAAACGCTTTGCGAGACAGTCCGATCCTGGGCTATGGCTATGGATCGGCGGTATCTAAAGCCGGCTTTTTTGACCGTATCGCAGGCACCAGCACCATCGACAGTCTGTTGCTATCAGTTGCTGTCGATTCGGGTTATGTTGGGCTAGCTTTATTTTTATTGATTGTTGGTATTTTACTTTTCAAGGGTGTGCTGAAAACAACTCAACTGACAGGTACTGACAGTGTGCGTGTCGCCATGCTGGTGAGCGGAACGATGGCCGTCTTCACGACGTTTATCACGCTGTCGATTACCAGTAACCTGACACTATTCTGGTTGATTTTCATGGCGTCACTGGCCGCAATTGCAGGCAACAAACCAAAGCCCGCGTTTGCGTTATGAGCGTTTATGTTGTCATCCTCAACTGGAACGCCTGCCGCGACACCCTGGCTTGCATTGACAGCCTGGGCCAATCGAGCACCCCACAAGCCCGCTTGGTGATTTGCGACAACGGCTCGACTGACGGCTCTGTGGCCAGCCTCACCCAGGCGCTGCAGGCCAGGTTCGGCAACGCCTTCTGCCAGATCGACAGGGCGGCGGCAGACGGCGCGGTAGCTGCACCGGGCAATGCCCAGGTCTGGTTGATCGCCAACCAGGCCAACCTGGGCTTTGCCGCCGGCAACAACATTGGCATCCGGTTTGCGCTGCGCGATGCGGCCTGCAGCCATGTCTGGCTGCTGAACAACGACACCGAGGTGGCGCCCGACGCGCTGGCCCAGGCGCTGGCCCGCATGCAGGCCGATCCGTCCATCGGCATCTGCGGGTCCACCCTGGTCTACCACCACGACCGGCGCACGGTGCAGGCGCTGGGCGGTGCCAGCTACTCGCGCTGGACGGGCCGCACCCGCCACCTCGGTGCGTTTGGCCAGCTGGGTGATGCGCCAGTGGACAGCGAGGCGGTCGAACGGGCAACAGCCTGCGTGGTGGGCGCGGCCATGCTGGTCAGCCGTGCGTTTTTGGCTGCGGTGGGCCTGATGCGGGAGGACTATTTTTTGTTCTACGAGGAGATGGACTGGGCCACCCGAGCTGGCCTGCCCAACCCGGCCGGCCAGCGCTTTCGCCTGGGCTACGCGCCGCGCAGCGTGGTGTTCCACAAAGAGGGCGCGTCCATCGGCACGGCGGCCAGTGGCGGGTCTGCACTGTCGCTGTTTTATCTGTTCCGCAACCGGCTGCGCTTTTCGTGGCGCTACCACCGCCTGCAAACGCCGGTGGTGTTGGCGTGTGCGCTGGTGGATGTGGCCAAGCTGCTGCTGCGGCGGCGGTGGCCGCAGGCACTGGCGGCGCTGCGTGGCCTGTTGCAGCAGGCGGCACCAGTGCCGGTGCCCCTGCCTGCCCGTGGCGGGCCAGTGGGCTAAAGCGCTGTGCGTATCTTGTGTGTACCCAACGAATGGCCGCTGCCTGCCAATTCTGGTGGCCGCATTGACGTGTGGCGCCGGTTGCAGATGTTGCACAGCAGCGGCGCCCAACTTGGCTTGCTGACCTGGCACCACCCGGACCGGGACGGCATGCCGGATGCGGCTGATCTGGCCGCCGTGCAAACGCTGTGCAGCCAAGTGCATCTGCGGCCCATCCTGCGGTCTGCTGCCGGCCTGTTGCGGCGGCTACCCCACCTGGGCACGCTGCCCTCGCATGCGGCATCGCGCTGGGCCGCGCTGAACAAGCCTGCCTTGCTGGCCTGGGCCACGGTGTTCAACCCCGATGTGATCTTGCTGGACGGGCTTTACGGCGTAGCCGCTGCACGGTGGCTGGCCACAGCGCTGGGCAAGCCGTGGCTTTACCGCGCGCACAACATTGAGCACCGCTACATGCAGCAGCAGCAACAACGCGCCACTGGCGCCGTCAGGCGTCTGGGCCTGGGCATGAACCTGCTGGGGCTGGAACGCCTGGAGCGGCGCACCGTGCAGCAGGCAGCGTGCGTGCTGGATATCTCGCCCAGCGACGCCGTTTACTGGCGCCAGCAGGGCGCTGCCCGTGTGCAGTGGATGCCCGCCGTGGTGGACGCCGGCTACACCGCCGCGCTGGCGCTGGCGGCGCAGCAACCACCGCGGTGGGACGCGCTGTACTTTGGCAACCTCAACACGCCCAACAACGTGGAGGCTGTGCGTTGGCTGGTCAAGCAGGTGCTGCCGTGCATTGGCCAGCAGCCGTGCCGCATCGCGGTAGCCGGGTCAAAGCCGTGCCAGGAGGTGCGGGATTTAGTGGCCAGCGATCCCCGGCTGGAGTTGCTGGCCGACCCACCCGACATGGCCGCGCTGGTGGGGCGCGCCAGGGTGTTGCTGAACCCGGTGCAGGCTGGCAGCGGCGTCAATTTGAAGAGCGTGGAAATGCTGTTCAGCACCGCGGCGTTGATCAGCACACCGGCAGGCGTGCAAGGCTTGCCCGCTGACGCGGTGGCCTGTTTTGTGGTGCGTGCGCAGCCGGCAGCATTTGCCGCTGCGTTGCTGCAAGCGCTAGACGGCAGCGCGCCCACGCCCGACGCGTTGCGGGGCCGGGGCCTGGCACGCCAAGCGTTCACGCCGGCGGGTGTGGGCCAGGTGCTGGATGCTGCTTTGCGTGCCAGTGCGCAGGTGGCGGCCCGGGCTGCCGCATGAAACTGGTGCTGTTCATCCACCAGGCGGCCGAGTTGTACGGGTCAGACAAGGTGCTGCTGTACTTGGTGACGGGCTTGGCGCAGCGTGATGTGGTCAAGCCGGTGGTGGTGCTGCCTGGGCGCGGCCCGCTGTGGGACGCGCTGCAGGCGGCGGGCATCGAGGTGCATGTGGCACCGGTTGGCAAGATCACCCGGGCAGCGTTCAACCCTGTTGGATTGGTCCGGTTGCTGCGCCAGGTGCTGCAATCCACGGCCGAGATTGACCGCGTGGTGGCAGGCCGGCCGATCATCGCCGTGCATTCCAACACCCTGGCCGTGCTGGCCGGTGCTGTTTGGGCCCACCGCAGGCGGGTGCCTCACCTGTGGCATGTGCATGAAATCATCCAACGGCCACGCATGGCCGGCCGGGTGTTTCCGGCACTGGTGCGTTGGCTGGCAGACACGGTGGTGTCCAACTCCACCCTCACGCAGCAGTGGCTGCTGTCGCATCAACCGGCGCTAGCAGGCCGTGCACAGGTGGTGTTCAACGGGCTGCCAGACCAGCCGCTTGCTCCAGCAACAGCGGTGGCTTCATTCCGTGTCCAGGTTGGCGCGCAGGCCGACACGGTGTTGATCGTGTTGGCCGGCCGCCTGAACCACTCGAAAGGCCAGGGGCTGCTGATTGAGGCAGTTGCCATCCTGCGCCAGCGTGGCAGTTTGGGCCGCGCACGTTTGGCCATCGTTGGTGATGCTGCGCCGGGTCAGGCGCATTGGGCCGGCACCTTGGCTGCACAGGCGAATGCGGCCGGTTTGGCCGATGCAGTTTGTTTTTTGGGCTTTGTTGCAGACATCCGCCCGGTCTGGCAGGCGGCCGACATCGCGGTCGTGCCATCCACCGAGCCCGAGTCGTTTGGCATGGTCGCCATCGAGGCCATGGCGGCGGGTGTGCCGGTGGTGGCGGCGGCGCATGGTGGCCTGCTGGACATCGTCAACGATGGTGGCACTGGTCTGCTGTTCACACCCTGCAGCGCCGCCGCCCTGGCGGACGCGCTGCAGGCGCTGATCGCCCAACCGGCCTTGCGCCTGCGCCTGGGCGCGGCTGGCCAATTGAGGCAGCAGCAGCACTTTTCGGCAGCCAGCCAGGTCATCGCGCTGGAGCAGATTTATAGGCACATGGAGGCAGCGCGATGACCCCTGCACTGTTGTTGGGCTGCCACCGGTGGCCGGGTTTGCTGCGGGCCGCGCTGGCCTGCATCGTGGCGGCCCTGCTGGCTTTGGCGCCGCCAGGGCTTTGGGCACAAGCGGCGGCAGGCAGACCGATGGTCGGTGTGTTGTATTTCCCGGGCTGGAAGAACGATGCCATCGGTGCACCCAGCGCCAAACCCTGGGCGCCGATCACGGCCTATCCAGAGCGTGAGCCACTGCTGGGCTGGTATGACGAAGGCAGCGGACGTGATGGCCCAACACCTCAAATGGATGGCCGCAGGCGGCCTGGCCTACGTGGTGTTTGACTACTACTGGGCCGGCCTGCCGGTGCTGGACCACGCCGTGCGTGCCTACCAGGCCAGCCCGAGCAAGCCACCGCTGTCGTATGCCCTGATGTGGGCCAACCACGATGAGCGGCCCAAGACACGGGACGAATTCAACGGCATGGTGGATGACCTGATTGCCCACCACCTCACCCGGCCAGACTACTTGCGCGTGGGCGGCAAACCGGTGCTGTTTGTGATGGTGCCGCAGGTGTTGGAAACCCAGGCCAGGCGTTTTGCCAGCAGCAGCGCCGACCTGACCGAGCAGTTGCAAAGCGCCGCCAGAAAGGCAGGCCTGCGCGGCATCCTGTTGGTGGCAGGTGCTGGCGGCGGCAAATACGAGGTCACCCTCAATGCAAAGCGCTGGGGTTATCAGGCTTACTTTGCCTACAACTACCACGACGGCATTGCCGGGCGGACCAACGGTGTGCAACGCCAGAGCCACAGCTTCAAAGAGTTGGACGGCGCCTACCGCGAGCATTGGGCCTGGTTCATGCAGCAGGGCGACATGCCGTATGTGCTGCCCATGACATCCGGCTGGGACAAGCGGCCCTGGGGTGGCAGTGGCGACAAGCTGCATGACAACTCGCTGTCCACCGCAAATGAGTTCACCCAGCACCTGCAGGCCGGCCGCGACGTGCTGCTGGCCAACCCGGCCAAGAGCATCAGCCTGGGCCTGATCTGCTGCTGGAACGAGTTTGGCGAGGGCGCGTTCATCGAGCCCACCAAGGCCCAGGGCACCCGCTATGTGGACGCCACCAAATCTGTCTTCGGGCCATGATCTGGCGGCTACCCACGGCATGAACACCTTGCGAATCCTGGGCACCCGGGGCCTGCCGGCCGCCCACGGCGGTTTCGAGACCTTTGCCGAGCACCTGGCGCTGTACCTGGTGGCGCGCGGCTGGCGGGTCATCGTTTACTGCCAGATTGACGGCAACGGGCCCATCACCCTAGACGCCTGGCAAGGCGTGGAGCGCGTCAACATCCCGGTGGCCCGCAGCGGCCCGGCCGGCACCATCCAGTTCGACTGGATCGCTACCCGGCACGTTGCAAGCCACGCGCTACAGCCCGCAGGCGGCCAGCCTGACCTGTGCCTGACCCTGGGCTACAACACCGCCATCTTTTGTGCCTGGCTGCGCCTGCGCGGCGTGCCCAACATCATCAACATGGACGGCATTGAATGGCACCGCGCCAAGTGGGGCCGGCTGGCCAAAGCTTGGTTTTGGGCCAACGACTGGGCCGGCTGCTGGCTGGGCAACCACCTGGTGGCCGACCACCCCCAGATTGCCGCCCACCTGCGCACCCGGGTGCGCGCCAGCAAGATCACCACCATTGCCTACGGCGCCGACCAGTTGCAGGGTTTGCCCGACGCGCCGGTGCACACGCTGGGCCTGCTGCCCGGCCGGTACTTGACGCTGATCGCCCGGACCGAGCCCGAAAACTCCATCCTGGAGGTGGTTGCCGGCTTCTCTGCCAAACCGCGCGGCGTGGTGCTGGCCGTGCTGGGCCACTACAACCCCGCCAACGCCTACCACTGCGCCGTGCGCGCCGCCGCCAGTGACGAGGTGGTTTTCTTGGGCGCCATCTACAACAAAACCGTGGTGCAAGCCCTGCGCCTGCACTGCCTGGCGTATGTGCACGGCCACCAGGTGGGCGGCACCAATCCATCGCTTGTGGAAGCGCTGGGCGCGGGCAATGCGGTGATTGCGCATGACAACAAGTTCAACCGCTGGGTGTGTGGTGATCAAACAGCCTACTTTGCCGATGCGATTGGATTCTCGAACGCGCTTGATGGCTTGATTGCAAACGACGCCGCATTGCACCGCATGCGGCAATCCAGCCTGGCGCGATTCAAGCAAGGCTTGACCTGGGGCAGCGTGCTGCAAGCCTATGAGGCGCTGTGTCTGAAGGTGGGCCGGTGCTGGCGTGGCGGCAAGTCAGATTGAAAAGCCCTCAATGCGCTAGAGGCGGCGACAGCGGCGACAGCGGCGACAGGGTCGAACCGGGCCGGGCCTGCCGCCCGGCACGGCAGCCCTGACTCAAACAAACCCCTGCGCCGGCAGCGAGAAGTTGCCCAGGTTGGGCAGCACGGTGGTCAGCTCGGTGGGGGTCAGGCCCATCCAGCGGCCCAGGGTTGCGGCGTATTCGGTCACCGATGTAGTGGGCAGCAGGCGGCCCGAGCCGATGTCGTCGGCCGTGCCCAGCGCGGTGACCGGGAAGCGGCCGTAGATGGTGCGGCCTTTCACCGCGCCGCCGGCCACAAAGTGGTGTGATCCCCAGCCGTGGTCGCTGCCGGCGCCGTTGCTGGCCAGGGTGCGGCCAAAGTCGCTGGCGGTGAACAGGGTCACGCTGTCCATCATGCCCACGCTGGCCAGCGCGCGCATGAACCAGCTGCTGGCCCAGGCCACCCGCGACATCAGCAGCGGCTGGTCGCGCAGCTGGTTGGCATGGGAATCGAACCCGCCCAGCTGCACCATGAACACCTGCCGTTTCATGCCCAGCCCGGGGCCGGC
>JANPOW010000020.1:0-2731 GCA_031428185.1 Betaproteobacteria bacterium
GTGGAGGGTGCGATGAACGCGGTGGTGGTGCACGGCGATGCCGTGGGCAGCACGCTGTATTACGGCAAAGGCGCCGGCGCCGAGCCCACCGCCAGCGCAGTGATCGCCGACCTGGTGGACATCACCCGCCTGCACACCGCCGACCCCGACCACCGTGTGCCGCACCTGGCCTTCCAGACCGGTGCGCTGGCCGATACCCGGGTGCTGCCCATGGCCGAGGTGATCACCGCCTTCTACCTGCGCCTGCAAGTGGCTGACCAGACCGGTGTGCTGAGCCAGATCACCACCATCCTGGCCGCCAATGACATCTCCATCGACGCGGTGTCGCAGCGTGAATCAGCCGACGGCGAGAAACACACCGACCTGATCATCCTGACCCACGACACGGTGGAAGGCCGCATGCGCCAAGCGCTGGCGCAGATGCAGGCTTTGCCCACAGTGCTGGCGCCGATCGTCAGCATCCGCAAGGAAGAGTTGAGTTGATGGCCGGTGCCGCGCACGGTGGCTGTAGCGAAGGCTGAGTCCATGACTGCACAAGACATTGATGGCCTGCTGACCGCGTTCCACAACGCGCTGCGCATGGAAGGGCCGTTGGATGTCAACGTGGCTGCTGACCGGGCGCTGTACGTGGAGGGCCTGCACGGCCCCCGCGACGCGGTGGGCAGCTTGCGGCGCGACATCCTGCGCACCGAGGGTGGTGGTGTTTTTCTGTTCACCGGCCAGGCCGGCAGCGGCAAAAGCACTGAGCTGCAGCGTCTGCGCCGTGACCTACTTGCCAAGAACTGCAAGGTTTATTACTGCGACTTGGTCGAGTGGTTGAACTTCAATGAGCCGGTCACGCTGTCGAGCTTTCTGGTGGCGCTGCTGTCGTCCTGGGTGGACCAGATCGGCACGCTGGTGGCGCAACGCACCCCTGCCGAGCGGCTGATCAGCTTTTTCACCGGCACCCGGCTGATCCCGGAGCAATTGAAGCTGGACGCTGGCGTGGCGCTCAAAGCCCAGATCCAGTTTGCGCTGCAGTCGGATGAGAACTTCCGGCGTGATCTGGAGGCCAACCTGCGCAAGCAGTTGTCCAGCATCGTGCAGCAGGCCCACACCCTGGTGGCGCAGCTCAAGCTGGACTTGTGCCCCCACGGCGAGAAATGCGTGCTGCTGGCCGACTCGATGGAGAAGCTGGCGGGTTACGGTGATGACGCCCGCAAGGTGTATGACAGCGTGCAGCGCCTATTTTTCAGCGAGGGGTCGGCCCTCAAGCTGCCTGGCCTGCATGTGGTGTATTCGGTCTCGCCTTTTTTGCTGGAGCAAAACAACCAGCTGCCCAGCGCGCTGGGCATGGGGGCGGTGGTCACCATGCCGTCGGTGCATGTGTTCCAGCGCAACAGCACGCTGCCCGATGCGCAGGGCGTGGCAGCAGTCACCAACCTGGTGGCGCGGCGTTTTGCCCGTTGGTCAGAGGTGTTTACTGCCGCCCAGCTGGAAACCATCATCCTGAACACTGGTGGTGACCTGCGCGAGATGCTGCGCGCCATCCGCGTGGCCATCAATGAAGACATCGAGGCCTTGCCGGTGACTGATGCGGTGGTGGGTTTTGCGCTGAACAGCGTGCGCCCGCCCAAGGTGATCCCGGCTGAGCACTTGGCCTGGATGGCGCGGCTGGAGTCCTCCCACGAGACCGAGCTGGGCGGCAGCATCGACGCCCTGGTGCTGCAGCGCTACCTGGCCACCAAGCACGTGCTGGTCTACCTCAACGGTGAACCCTGGTATGCGGTGCACCCACTGCTGCGTGCCTGGGTGACTGAGCGTGCGGCCAAGTTGGCGGCTGAGGCCAGCGCCCAGGCCGCCACCGCCACCGCCGCTTTGGCGCCTGCGCCTGCGCTAGCGCCTGCCATTCCGGCCGCAGGCCAAGCCGGCGGTTAAGCCGCCACCGCGCCGCCATGGCCGCGCAGCCCACGCTGGCGCACTACCAGGCCTTGCGCCGGCTGCGGCGCATGGTGGTGCGCAGTGACAGCGCGGTGCTGCTGTACCTGTGGGGCAACGACCCCCGCAGCCTGCAGTGGTTGCGCCAGCAGCTTGACCAGGCCTTGCGCGCCCGCTCGCGCCGGGCCTTGCACTGGGCGCTGGTGGACGAGGCCAGCTTTGAGGCCGCGCTGGCGGGGGTGCTGGCCCCGCTACCCGGCGCGCAGAACTTTGCCGCCTGGGTGGATCTGCCCGCCAACCCCGCCAACCCCGCCAACCCGGCTGATTGGTCGCTGGCCGACCGCTGGCTGGCCCGGGTCAATGAGCGGCGCTCGCAGTTGTTGCAGTGGCCACGGGCGGTGATCCTTGCCGGGCCCACGGCGCTGGAGGCGCGCGCGGGCGAGGTGGGGCCGGATTTGTGGTCGGTGCGCAGTGGCAGCTTTGAGGTGCCGGCGTGGGCGGCGGATGACACTGAGCGGCCGCCCACCACACCGTCGGCAATGCCGGCGCCCCCCGCGGCAGCAGGCGGCCGGCAGGTGTTGCCCAAAGTCGCACTGTGGGACGAAGCCGTCGCGGCTGCGGGTGTGCGCACACCGGGGGCGCAGCGCCGTTTGAACCTCGCGTTGGGGTTTGACGCGGTGGACGAGGCCCGCCGCCACAGGCAACTGGCAGTGGCCGAACGCATCCTGCTGCAAACCGGCCGCGAAATAGACGTCGCGCCGCCCGATGGCGACACCGGTGCGGTGCGGCAGCTGTATCTGCAGCGGACTTTGGC
>JANPOW010000021.1:0-23490 GCA_031428185.1 Betaproteobacteria bacterium
TCAGGATCTCGCCGATGTCGGCGGTGAAGTAATCGCGGATCGCGCGGATCACCAGGCTCGATTCCTGGTAAATCAGGAACGCACCCTTGCCCGCCTTGCTGGCGCCGTCAATCGCGCTCCACAGCTTGAGCATGTAGTTCAAGTCCCACTGCAGCTCAGGCGCGCTGCGGCCGATGCCGGCGGTGCGGGCGATCAGCGACATCCCTTTTGGATATTCCAGCTGGTCGAGGTTTTCTTTCAGCTCTTCGCGGTCCTCACCCTCGATGCGGCGCGACACACCACCACCACGCGGGTTGTTGGGCATCAGCACCAGGTAGCGGCCGGCCAGCGACACAAAGGTGGTCAGTGCCGCGCCCTTGTTGCCACGCTCTTCCTTCTCCACCTGGACCAGCAGTTCCTGGCCCTCGCGGATGGCGTCCTTGATGCCGGCGTTTTTGAGGTCGATGCCCTCGCGAAAGTACTGGCGTGAGATCTCTTTGAAGGGCAAAAAGCCGTGGCGGTCTTCGCCGTAGTCAATAAAGCAGGCTTCGAGTGATGGCTCAACCCGGGTCACCACCGCCATGTAGATGTTGCCCTTGCGCTGCTCGCGCCCCTCGATCTCGGTTTCGAAGTCGAGCAGTTTTTGCCCGTCGACGATGGCCAGGCGGCGCTCTTCAGGCTGCGTGGCATTGATCAGCATGCGTTTCATGTGCACTCCCATCTCACACGCCCGGGTGTCACCACCGCGCAGCGTGTGCTGTTAAACCACCGGCTCAAGCCCCGTGGGCTTTCGGGCTGGTGGCCTGTTTCAGATGCACGATCAACGTCAAAGGAGCCGGAGAAGGAATCGCCCGGGGCTGCAGAGATCGACAAGCGATCAGGGATGCAGCGGGGCAGCGTGCGGCAGGGCTTGGAGGGGAGTTCGGGGGCCGGCTGCCCGGCCCCGCGCCGCCAGGCGCGGGGTCAGCCCGTCACCGCAATCACCGCCAGACAGCGCCACGCCGGCTGATGGCCGGGGCGCTGCATGCACGCCGCAAGGCGTGATCGGTGCCATGCCAACTGGCATGGGCAGCACCGGGCCAGTGGGCCGGTGCGGGTGACGAGGGGGGTGGCGGGGCGGCATGCGGACCGAACGGCTCTTGCGGCTCTGACGCGAACCACAGACCACCCGAAACCCGGGCACTCTGCGGTTCATGACCTTTTTGATCTTCCCTGTGACGGGACGGCTGTGACGACGTGTCTCTTCCACTTGGCCTGCCCGGCCGCCGCATCACTTGGGGATTTGCGGCCTGCCGCACGGGCGCAGGTGTTGCATCAACGTTTTTGACAGCCTTGCGGCTGTCGGGCCACGATATCACCGGCAGTGCCCAGGTAAACTCTGATAAATCAAGCACTTACAGCCCAATCGTGGCGCGGTTCATTATAAGCAGCAAAGCCCCGCCGCCCCGGCAGCCCATCCAGCCAGCGGCCCCAGCCCACCCACCTGTTGACCCCACAGCGGTGGCAGTGCGCCGCCTGGTGGTGGACGAAGCGGGTGAAGGTCAGCGGCTGGACAACTTCTTGCTGCGTCTGCTCAAAGGGGTGCCCAAGACCCATGTCTACCGCGTCATCCGCTCGGGTGAGGTGCGTATCAACAAGGGCAGGGCGCAGGCCGATACCCGTCTGGCGCTGGGCGACGAGGTGCGGGTGCCGCCAGTGCGTGTTTCTGCAAGGTCGGCCGAGAAACCCGCCGATGCAGCCGCCGCACCAGCGCGTGAGTTCCCCATCCTGTTTGAAGACGAGCACCTGCTGGCCATCAACAAACCGGCCGGTGTGGCGGTGCATGGGGGCAGTGGTGTGAGTTTTGGCGTGATCGAGCAACTGCGCCAGGCCAGACCGCAGGCGCGGTTCCTGGAACTGGTGCACCGGCTGGACCGTGAGACCTCGGGCATCTTGCTGCTGGCCAAAAAGCGCAGTGCGCTGGTGGCGCTGCAAGAACAGTTCCGCAACCGCGACACGGGCAAGACCTACGCCGCACTGGTGACCGGCAGCTGGCCGGCCAAGCTCAAGGTGATTGACGTGGCGCTGCACAAAACACTGGACGCGCGCGGTGAGCGCCATGTGCTGCCGGTGGCAGCCGATCACCCGGACGGCCGGCGTGCCATCAGCCTGGTCAAGATCGTGGCTGCCTACCCACTTGCCAGCCTGCTGGACGTGACCATCAAGACCGGCCGCACCCACCAGATCCGCGTGCACCTGGCGCAGGCCGGCCACGCCATCGTGGGTGACCCCAAATACGGCGACTTTGCCCTCAACAAGCAGTGGGGCCGGGGTGAGGGCCTGGCCGGCCTGCGCTTTGAGCGCATGTTTTTGCATGCCCGCCTGCTGGCGTTTGACCACCCGGCCACGGCTGAGCGCATCACCTTGACCGCACCCCTGCCACCTGAATGCGCCACACTGCTGGCCCACCTGTGCGAGCCGCACTGACCACCCTGGATTTCACCGGCCGATGACCCCCCGCCCACGCCGTTTCGATTTGCTCGTCTTTGACTGGGACGGCACCCTGTTTGACTCCACCGCGCTGATCGTGCGCTGCATCCAGGCCGCCTGTGCCGACATCGGCGTGGCGGTGCCCAGCACTGAGCGCGCGGCCTACGTCATCGGCCTGGGCCTGCACGACGCACTGCAGCACGCCGTGCCCGGCCTGCCCGAATCGCGTTACCCCGAGCTGGGCCAGCGCTACCGCCACCACTACGTGGCCAGGCAAGATGAGCTGGTCTTGTTCCCCGGCACGCTGGCCATGCTGCATGCGCTCAAATCCCGCAACCACCTGCTGGCGGTGGCCACCGGCAAAAGCCGGCGTGGCCTGGACGACGCGCTGCACGCAGTCGAATTGCAAGGCCTGTTTGACGCCACCCGCACGGCCGACGAGACCGCCGGCAAACCCCACCCGCTGATGCTGCAGCAGTTGATGGCGGTTTTTGGGGTGGACCCGGCGCGCACCCTGATGATTGGTGACACCACGCATGATTTGCAATTGGCGCTGAACGCCGGCACGGCCAGCGTGGGGGTCGGCTACGGCGCCCATGCGCCCGAGGCCTTTGCAACACTGGCCCCGCTGCATGTGGCGCACAACACGGCCGACCTGCAGGCCTGGCTGCTGCAGCATGGCTGAGGCCGGCGCACTGCCTGGCGCAGCGCCGGCCCTGCCGCAGCCCTTGTGCGCAGCGGCCGGCTTGGTGGAGCGTGGCCGCGCGGTGTTGTTTGATGTGCTGCTGTGGGGCCAGCCGGCACGCGCCTTTGCACTGCGTTTTGACGGCAAGCTGGTGGCCTACATCAACCGCTGCGCCCATGTGCCGGTGGAGATGGATTGGCAGCCCGGCCAGTTTCTTGACCATGACCAACGCTGGATCGTCTGCAGCATCCACGGCGCCACGTATGAGCCGGCCAACGGCCGCTGCGTGGGTGGGCCGTGTGGCCGCAGCAAGCTGATGCCGGTGGCCATTGCCGAGCTTGGCGGCCAGGCCTGTTGGTATCCTTCTGCGGACATCCGGCCTGCTGTCCCAGCCCCACCCCAGCCACTGCCACTGCCACTGCCACTGCCACAACCCCTGCCGCCGGGCGCTGCACCCGCCCCAGAAAGCCCACCATGACCTCGCAGGACGACATCCCCACCAGCCCGTCACCTGACGTGCCACCGGCACCGCTACCGCCCAGCCCGACCCCGACCCCGACCCCGACCACCAGCCCGACCAGCAGCAAAAACGCCCAGCCCGACGCCACCAGCCAGCCCGCGCTGGCCCAGGCCGTGCAAAGCCTGGCCCGCGAGTTGTTGGACGAGCGCCGCACCGACCGCCGCTGGCGCATCGCCCTTCGCCTGGGCTGGCTGCTGCTGGCCGCCACCGTGTTGTGGCTGCTGATGTTTGACCGCAACCACCACAACAGCCCGACCGGCCCGCACACCGCGCTGGTGGAACTGCGCGGCGAGATTGCGTTTGATTCCAGCGCCAGTGCCGAGCAGATGATTGCCGGCCTGCGCAACGCCTTTGAGGACAAAGGCGCCCGTGCCGTGGTGCTGCGCATCAACAGCCCGGGTGGCAGCCCGGTGCAGTCTGGCCTGATCAACGACGAAATCCACCGCCTCAAGACCCTGCACCATAAAAAAGTCTATGCCGTAGTGGAAGAAGTCTGCGCCTCCGGCGCCTATTACGTGGCGGTGGCGGCCGACGAGATCTACGTCGACAAGGCCAGCATCGTCGGCTCGATCGGCGTCTTGATGGACGGCTTTGGCTTCACCGGCCTGATGGACAAACTGGGCATCGAACGCCGCCTGATCACCGCCGGAGAAAACATAGGCTTGCTGGACCCGTTCACCGCGCAAATCCCCAAACTGCGGGCCTACGCCCAGGCCATGATCGACCTGATCCACCAGCAGTTCATCCAGGTGGTGCGTCTCGGCCGCGGCAAGCGGCTCAAAGAGTCGGGCGACACCTTCTCGGGCTTGTTCTGGAACGGTGAAGAAGCCGTCAAGATGGGCCTGGCCGACCATTTGGGCGGCCTGGACTACATCGCCCGCGAGGTCGTCAAGGCCGAAGAGGTGGTCGACTACACCCCACGCGAAAACGTGGCTGAAAAACTGGCCAAGCGCTTTGGTGCGTCCATCGGCGAGGGCGCGGTGCGCGCCGCTGGCGGCCTGGCGCGGCTGCGCTGAGCGCGGTGCTGCAGGGGTGCCACAGTTGACCCGCGATCAACGTGGCCGCTTGCGGCTTGGCGGCCGCCGGCTTGTTGCCGGCCTGACAGCTGTGCTGGGCAGCGCGGTATTGCTGGCCAGCCTGCTGGGCTGCAGCCAGACCTCGGCCGTCAGCCTGGCCCAGGCGCGCAGCCTGATCCAGCGCCAAGACCGCAGCGGCGCCGTGCTGCAGCTCAAAAGCCTGATCCAGGAGCATCCCAAACTGGCCGAGGCGCGCCTGCTGCTGGGTGGCCAGTTGCTGGACAACGGTGACCCGGTGGCCGCTGAGATCGAGTTGCAGCGCGCGCTGGACCTGGGCCAGCCCGAGTGGCAGGTTGTGCCGCTGCAGGCACGTGCCCTGCTGCTGATGGGCCAGTACGGCAAGCTGATCGGCCAGTTTGGCAACCGGGGCTGGCCCGACGGCCCAGCCACCGCTGACCTGCAGACCAGCGTGGCCCAGGCCCATGCGGCCCTGGGCAACTTGCCCGCCGCCCGCAGCACCCTGGCGCAGGCGCTGCAGGCCGGGCCTGCGCATGAATCGGCACGCCTGCTGCAAGCCCGCCTGGTGGCCGCCGGTGGCGACATTCCGGCCGCGTTGCAACAAGTCCAGCAGTGGTTGCTTGAGCATCCCAAAAGTGCCGATGCCTGGTTGCTGCGGGGTGACCTGCTGGCGCGCAGCCGCCATGGCAAACCCAGCGCCGACACCAGCGCCGACACCAGCGCTGCCGTGCAAGCCTGGACCCAGGCCGTGGCGCTGCAGCCCGGCCGGCCCGAGGGCCATGTGGCGCTGATCTCGGCGCAGATTGCGCGGCAGGACGTGGCGGCAGCCGAGACCCTGTTTGCGGCCATGCAGCAAGCCCTGCCGCAGCAGCCACAAACCCGGTTGATGGAGGGCCAGATCGCGCTGTTGAAAGGCGACCTGCCGCAGGCCAACGCCATCTTCCAGGCCTTGCTCAACCGCGCACCGGACAACCTGGTGCTGCTGCAGTCGGCGGCGGTGGTGGCCTTGAAGATGAAGTCGTCGGCGCAGGCCGAAACACTGCTGACCAAAGCCTTGCAGATCGCGCCGGACTCCGCGCCGGTGCGCCGCTTGCTGGCGCAGGCCCTGCTGGGCCAAGGCCAATCGGCACGTGCGCTGGGCATTCTTGAGCCCCTGCTGGGCAAGGCCAGCACCGACGCACAAGCCCTCAGCCAGGCCGCCCAGGCCAAGCTGCTGGACGGCAATGTGCCGGCTGCCAATGCGCTGTTCGAGCGGGCCGCCAAAGCCAGGCCAGACGACGCACAGATCCGCACCGCCGTGGCGCTGGGCCACCTGGCCACCGCCACAGTCGGGTCGGCGCAGCCCGCCCTGGATGCGCTGCAAGCGGTGGCCCTGGCCGACAGGGGCACGTCGGCCGACCTGGCCCTGGTCAGCGCCCAGTTGCGGCGCCATGACTTTGCCGCCGCGCTGGCCGCTGTGGCCGCCATCGAGCGCAAGCAGCCCGGCAAACCACTGGCGCCGCAATTGCGTGGCCAGGTGCTGCTGCAGCAGCAGGACACGGTGGCCGCGCGCGCCGCATTTGAGCAGGCGGTGGCACGTGATGGCGGTTACTTTCCGGCGGCTGCGGCGCTGGCCGCGCTGGACCTGGCCGACAAACAACCCGCAGCGGCCCAAGCCCGTTTTGATGCCCTGCTGCAGCACAGCCCGGGCAATACGCAGGCACGGCTGGCCGTGGCTGCGCTGGCGCTGCACAACGGTGCCCCGCGTGACGCCGTGGCCACGCTGCTTGATGACGCGGTCAAAGCCCAACCCACCCAGCTGGCCGCGCGGCTGGCGCTGGTGGACCACCACCTCGGCACGGCCAACCCCAAGGCCGCGTTGGTGGCGGCCCAGGCCGGCTTGGCAGCACTGCCCGACAACACCGAGCTGCTGGGCCGCCTGGCACGCGCCCAACTGGCCAGCGGTGAGCACCAGCAGGCCATCACCACCTACACCCGCGTGGCCAGCCTGTTGCCCAAGTCTGCCGCCGGTCCGCTGGGGCTGGCCGAGGCCCAACTGGCGGCCAATGACCTGGTGGCAGCGCAGCGCAGCGTCAAACGGGCGCTGGACCTGGTGCCCGACGCACTGCCAGCGCAGCGCCTGGCCATCCGCCTGGCCTTGCGCCAGCACCAGCCGGCAGCCGCGTTGGCGCTGGCCAGGACAGTGCAGCGCCAGCGCCCCACGCTGGCCGAGGGCTATGTGCTGGAAGGCGAGATTCACCTGGCCGACAAGCACCCCGACCTGGGCCTGGCTGCACTGCGTAAAGCCACCACGCTGGACAGCCCGGGTCAGGCCGCAGCGCGGCTGCACCAGGCGCTGCAAGGCCTTGGCAAGGCGGCCGAGGCCGATGCCTTTGCCACCAGTTGGCAAATAAGCCACCCGGCCGATGGTCTGTTCCTGTTTTACCTGGGCGACCTGGCCCTGGCACAAAAAAACCATGCACTGGCCGAGCAGCGCTACCGGGCGGTGCTCAAGTTATTGCCCGAGCACGCGCTGTCGCTCAACAACATTGCCTGGCTGCTGCTGGCGCAACACAAGCCCGGCGCGCTGGTCTATGCCGAGCGTGCCGTCAAGGCCGCCCCCAACATGCCCGCGCTGATGGACACCCTGGCCCTGGCCAGTGCGGCTGATGGCCAATTGCCACGCGCCATCACGCTGCAAAAGCAAGTGCTGGCCATGCGCCCGGACGACCCGTTTTTGCGCCTCAACCTGGCGCGCTTTTACGCCCAGGCCGGTGAAAAACGCCTGGCCAAAGCCGAGCTCGACCGGCTGGCCGCGCTGGGTGAGCGTTTCCCGCAGCAGGCCGAAGCCGCCGCCCTGTTGAAGAGCCTGGGCGGGCGCTAGCGCCGCAGCGGCGCGGCGCTAGTCCCCAATGTGGGTCTTGGCGGCGCCCGCCGATGCGCCCACACTGTGGCGTGCAACAGCGGGATGCACCATGCCCTTCGAGCACGACTTGTTCATCAGTTACGCCCACATCGACAACCAGCCACTCACCGTCGAGCAGCAAGGCTGGGTGACCCGTTTTCACGCCACCCTGTCGGCGCAACTGAGCATGCGCCTGGGCAGCGTGGCGCGCATCTGGCGCGACGACAAACTGCGTGGCAACGATGTGTTTGCCGACGAGATCGAGCAGCAGTTTGGCCGCACCGCGCTGCTGGTGTCGGTGTTGACGCCGCGCTATCTGGCGTCTGACTGGTGCCGCCGCGAGCTGACCGGCTTTTGCACCGAGTTCGGCCGCAGCGGCGGCTTGGCGCCGGCCAACAAGCAGCGTGTTTTCAAGGTGGTCAAAACCCCGGTGGACGATATTGCCGGCCTGCCGGCGTCGCTGCGCGACACCAAAGGTTATGACTTTTTCACTGACTGTGATGGCGCCCCGCTGGAGCTGGACCCGGCTTACGGCGTCAAGTATTCCGAAGGTTATTTCCGCCTGGTGGCGGTGCTGTCATGGGAGCTGGCGCAGTTGCTCAAGGTCTTGCAAGCGCCGGTGGCCGGCCTGGCCCCTGGTGTTGGCGCCGCCAATGACGCGGCCCATGACGCAGCCCATGACGCGGCCCAACCTGCCCGCCCGCCCACCGCTGCCGAGGCCGATGCCGGTGCCGTGCCCGGCAGCAGCAACGACACCGCCGGCCTGCCCAACACGCCCGCAGCGGCGGCCGGTGATGACCAGCGGCCGGTGGTCTACCTGGCGGAATGCACGGCCGACCGGCGCGAGGTGCGCAGCATGCTGGACGCCGAGCTCAAGCTGCACGGTGTGCGGGTGCTGCCCGAGCAAGCCTTGCCGCGTGATGACGAAGCCGGCTACAACGCCGCCGTGGTGGCGCAACTGGCGCAGTGCGCACTCTCCATCCACCTGGTGGGTGCGGTCTACGGCGCGGTGCCGGACGGCGCCGGCGACAAATCCGTCAGCGTGCTGCAAAACGAGGCCGCTGCCCGGCAATGCCGCAATGGCAGCCTGCAGCGCCTGATCTGGCTGCCCGAGGGCACCACATCGCTTCAGCCGCAGCAGCAGGCTTTTATCCAGCGCCTGCTGGAGGACGACGACGCGCAGTTCGGCGCCGACCTGCTCAGCGCCGATGTCGAAGCGCTGAAAACCGCCATGCATGTGATGCTCAAAAAGCTGCAGCAGCCCAAACCGGTGCCAGCGCTGGCGCCCGCGCAGGCGCTGGCACGGGCGGCGGCACTGGCAGACGACGGCGCAGCGCCCGGCGGCCTGGCGGCCACGACCAGCCCGCGCGCCGCACCGCTGGTCTACCTGCTTTGCGACGCGCTGGACCGCAAAGCCACCGTGCCGCTGCGGCGCTGGCTCAAGGACCACGGCCTCGACGTGGCCTTGCCCGCGTTTGAAGGCGCCGCCGCCCAGGTGCGCACCGCCAACGAGCAGTTGGTGGCCACCTGCGACGCGGTGCTGCTGTTTTATGGCGCAGGCGACGAGGCCTGGAAGCGCACCACCGACAACGACCTGGTCAAGCGGCGCGGCCTGCGTGGTGTTGGCGCACCCGCGCTGTTCACCTGGCTTGACACACCCACCTCGGCCGACAAGGTCGACCTGGTCGACATGGCCGAGCCCGGCCTGATCGACGGCCGTGCCGGGTTTGACGACCTGCTGCTGCGCCCGCTGCTGCACACGCTGGTGGCGCAGCGTGCCGCCGCCGCAGCAGCCGGTGCCCAGCCATGAGCGGCGCCACCGGGGCGCAGTGCCTGGCCACGCCGAGTGGCGCCCAACCCGGCCACAACCCCTATCCCGGCCTGCGGCCTTTTCGCGCCGATGAAGCCCATTTGTTCTTCGGCCGCGAAAGCCAGGTCGATGCGATGGTGGACCGCCTGGCCGCCGCCGGTTTTCTGGCCGTGGTGGGCAACTCGGGCTGCGGCAAATCCTCACTCGTCACCTGCGGGCTGCGGCCAGCGCTGCAGCGCGGCTTGATGAGCGGGGCCGGCTCAGCCTGGCGCATCGCCAGTTTCCGGCCCGGTGCCAACCCCGTCAACGCGCTGGCGCAGGCACTGGCCGGCGCCGGTGTGCTGTTTGATGCACCACCGGCCGCAGCGCTGGGTGCTGCGGCGGTGGTGGCGGTGCCACGCACCGCGCTGGTGGAAGCCACTTTGCGGCTGAGCAAACGCGGCCTGATTGACCTGCTGGAGCAGGCCCGCCTGCCCGGCGGCACCAAGCTGCTGCTGGTGGTGGACCAGTTTGAAGAGCTGTTCCGCTATGGCGCCCTGGCCGGTGCCGACAAGCGCTGCGCGCAAGATGCGGTCTGCCTGGTCAACCTGCTGTTGGAAGCGGCCAACGACGACAACTGCCCGGTCTATGTGGTGCTGACCATGCGCTCGGATTTTTTGGGCGACTGCACCCAGTTCAGCGGCCTGGCCGAGGCCATCAACGCCGGCCAGTACCTGGTGCCGCGCCTCACCCGCGACGAGCGCCGCCTGGCCATCGCCGGGCCGGCCGCCGTGGCCGGCGCCGTGATCAGCCCCACCTTGCTGACCCGCCTGGTCAACGATGTGGGCGACAACCCGGACCAGTTGTCCATCCTGCAGCACGCCCTCAACCGCACCTGGTATGTGTGGGCGCTGGAGTACAAAGCCACCGCCAGCAGCGCCCGCCAGGATGACGACTGCGCCAGCCCGGACGCCAAGCGCGTCAGGCCGGATGCCAACAGCCTCAGGCCGCTGGCACTGACCGACTACGAAGCCATCGGCACCATGGCCCACGCGCTGGACCTGCACGCCGAGCGTGCGCTGGCCGAGCTGCCCGACGCACCGGCGCAGGCCCTGGCCGAGCGTGTCTTCAAGGCCTTGACCGACCGTGCGGCAGACCCGCGCGGTGTGCGCCGGCCGACCCGCTACGACACGCTGTGCGCCATCACCCAGGCCACACCTGAGGCGGTGGCCGCGGTGGTGCATGTGTTCCGCAAACCCAGCCGGTCGTTCTTGATGCCACCGGCCGGCGAGGCGCTGGCGCCCGACACCGTGCTGGACATCTCGCACGAGAGCCTGATGCGGGTGTGGGACCGGCTGCGCCGCTGGACCGACGACGAGGCCCAGTCTGCCCAGCGCTACCGCCGCCTGGCGGAAACCGCCGCGCTGGAGCTGGACCACAAGGCCAGCCTCTGGCGAGACCCCGACCTGCAGTTGGCGCTGGACTGGCGCACGCAGGCGCAGCCCAACGCCGCCTGGGCCGCACGCTACGCGCCGGGCATCGATGCGGCGATGGCGTTTCTGGACCGCAGCCTGGACGACCGCAACACCGAGCGTGATGCCGACGCCGCGCTGGCCAGCCAGGTGCAGGCCAACCAGGCCGCCCGCAGCAAGGCCGAGACCCAGGCCACACTGCAAAAAGGCTATGCCAAGCAGATGCGCCGGCGCGCCTGGCTCAGCGGCACGCTGGCGGTTGTGGCCATCAGCATGGCCGGCCTGGGTGAGTTCCGGCGTGAGCAGGCCGAGGTGGCGCGCCGCGACGCCACCGCAGCCCTGGTCAAGGCCAAACAGGCCGAGGCTGCGGCCGTGGCCTCGCGCGAAGAGGCGCTGGCGGCCAAGGCCGACACCGAAGCCGCCCGCTTCACCTTCACCCGCACCGCGCAAGAGCAGGACAAGCTGCTGGACCGCGCCAAACGCCTGGACCCCGCGCTGGGCGTGGCACTTGGAGCCGAATCGACCGGCCCCAGCCTGTTCATCCAGATCCAGAGCGACGACCAGCGTGCCTGGGCCACCGAGATGCAAGCGCAGGCCGTGCAGCGGCACATCAAGGCACCCGGTGTGGAGCGTGTACGCGCCGGCCCACGGGTGCCCGAGCTGCGCTACTTCCGGCCGCAAGACGCGCTGGAGGCGCAAGAGGCCGCCACCTGGCTGGCGCGCCAGCCGGCACTGGCGGGCCTGCTGACCAAGCTGGTGGCACTGCCGGCTGACCGCGTCAAACCGCGCCAGATGGAGCTGTGGTACGGCACACCGCAGCGCGCCTGGCTGGTGGTGCTGGGCAGCTACCGCGAGCAGGACAACGCCGTCAACCAGGCCAGGCTGCTGGCCCCCGCCGCCGCCGCCGCCGGCCTGGCCCTGCAGGTGGTGCAGACACGCGACTTTCCCAATCTGCGTGACGGCTTTTTTGGGGTGCTGGCCGGCCCGTTTGCCAGCGAGGCCGAGGCCAAGCTGCAGCTTGGCCACCTGGGCGGGGCGGTGAAGGACGCTTACGTCAAATCGGGCTGGTGAGCTGACCCCGGCGCAGCGCTGCGCCGGCCACCCCTACAACCAGCCCACCCGCTTGAAGCGCCAGTACATCGCGCCGCAGGTCACGCCGATCAAGACCAGCGCGCCGGGGTAGCCCCAGCGGCTTTTCAGCTCGGGCATGTGCTCGAAGTTCATGCCCCAGACGCCGACAAAAAACGTGGCCACCGCAAAGATGCCGGCCCAGGCGGCCAGGCGTTTTGTCACCTCGCTCTCCTCGATGGTGACCATCGACAAGTTGACCTGGATGGCGGTGCCGATGGTGTCGCGGATGGTGTCGATACTGGTCTGCAGCCGGGCCAGGTGGTCGGCGATGTCGCGGAAGTAGTCGGTGCTTTTGAGGCACACCGCAGGCACCCGGCCGCCATACAGCTTGCCCACCGCGTCCAGCAGCGGTGACACGGCATGGCGCAGCTCGGTCACCTTGTGTTTCAGGTCATACAGCCGCTCGATGTTGGCGCGGCCGGCGCCGCGGTCAAAAATCTGCCCTTCGATGGTTTCCAGCTCACTTTCCAGCGCATTCATCAGCGGGAAGTAGCGGTCCACCACCGCGTCCATCAGCGCGTACAACACAAAGCTGCTGCCTTGCTGCAGCAACTCGGGCTCACGCTCGCAGCGCTCACGCACACCCAAAAAGCCCTGCGCGTTTTTGTTGCGCACCGACAGCACATAGTTGGGGCCGGCAAAGATGTTGAGCTCACCCAGCCGCCAGTCATCGGTGGGGCTCAGCTCCAGCAGGTGCAGCACCGCAAACACCGAGTTGCCGTATTCCTCGATCTTGGGCCGCTGGTGGCCGTGGCGGGCGTCCTCCACCGCCAGGTCGTGCAGGCCGAATTCCTCCTGCATCAAGGCCAGCTCGGCATCGCTGGCGTCTTTGAGTGCCACCCAGACAAAACAGCCAGGCTGGCCGATGTAGTCGCTGATCTGCGCGGTGGAGATGTCGGCCAGCTTGGCGCCGTCGCGGTAGGCAACACAGTTGATCAGCATCGTGGAGGGTGGGCAAAGGGTGGGCGGCTGGGCCGCAGCGTCGCCAGGGGTGCGGATCGACTTCCGCCCGGCGCCGGCCTACATTCTGCAAGCCTATTGCTGCACCTCTGGAGCACGCCATGCCGCAAGACCGTCAGTCGCTCAAGATTTTCGTCAGCTACAGCCACCACGACGAGGATTGGCGGCGCCGCCTGTTCAACCAGTACCTGCAAACCCCGCTGGGTGATTGCCTGGTCTGGAGCGACACCCTGCTGCGGGTGGGTGACGACTGGTTCAACGAGATCGACCACCAGTTGCAGACCGCCACGCTGGCCGTGTTGCTGGTCAGCCCGCGCTTTTTGGCGTCGGACTTCATCATGAAAAAAGAATACCCGGTGATTTTTGCCCGGGCACAAAACCACGGCCTGCGCATCGTCTGGATCCCGGTGGATTTGAAGCAGGGCGACCTGGCCAAACACCCGGCCATCCAGGCGCTGCAGGGCGCATTTGGCTTCAATAACGCGCTGCCGGCGCGGCCACAGGACTGCGACGACAAGATGCTGGAGCAGGTGCGTGAACACACCCGCCAGCAATTGGTGATGGCGGTGGACCCGGCCAGTGCCAGCCTGGGCAAACGGCTGCAGCAGCGCTACACGATCGACTGCTGGCTGGGCGCGGGCCGGCTGGCCTCGGTCTACAGCGCGCGTGATGTGGTGCTGGGCCGCCGGGTGGCCATCAAGCTGCTGAAGGACGCTGAGCACCGCCAGGCCTTCATGGACGATGTGCAGGCGGCCATGCGCACGTCCGAGCAGCCCAACTTCATCAACGTCTACGACAGCGCCACGCATGAAGAATCGGCCTGCTGCGTGGTGCAACTGGTGGAGGGTGACACCCTGCGTGACCGCCTGGCTGAGTACGCCGACCTGGGTGGCCTGCCGCTGCCGGTGTTCCGCAAGGTGTTCACCCGCATCGCCGGGGCGATTGCGCGGGCGCACGCAATGGGCGTGACTTACGGCAACTTGAAACCCTCCAACATCATCCTGGGCGCGCATGACGAGCCCTTCATCCTGCCGGTGGGGCACAAGCCGCACATCCTGCGCGAGCGCCAACGTGTGCGGGCGCTGGTGGCGCAGGTGGCGGCCTGCAAAAGCGCCGGCCTGCCACTGCCTGAATCCACCCGCGAAGATTTGGCCTACCTGGTGCCCGACCATTTTGACGACGAGGTGGATGAGTACAAAGTGGACCAGTACATGCTGGGCCTGCTGGCCTGGCACATGGTGACCGGCCACTGGCCCGACGCGGTGGCACAGCCTGAGCGCCTGCCGCAGGCCGGTGTCACCGCCTTTGCCGACTTGGCACCGCTCACCACCTGGCGCCCGCTGTGCCCGCAGTTTTTCTCCGGCCTGGTGGCCAAGATGGTGGCGCGCCGGCCCAGCCGCCGTTTCCAGACCCTGGGCCCGGTGCTGAGCGCGGCCGACCTGCTGGCCGACTTGGGCCTGCTGATCGCCCGCGACAGCTACCGCCGCTGCGCCGCCGTGCCCGGCTTCGACACCGACTTCTTCGAGCGTTTTTATGCCGAGTTCCACCGCGTCTGCCCGGGCGCGGTGCACCACTTCAACGGCTTCGGCAGCGAGGCCTGGGCGCGCCAGCACCGCATGCTCAAAGAGGCGGTGCTGCTGCTGTTTGCCTACCAGGACCAGCAGCACACCCGCGTCGAGCCGAATGTGCTGAGCCGCATCGCCGGCTCACACGGCCCGGTGGACGCGGCGTTTTACGGCCCGTTCCGCGACGCGCTGGTGGCCACCGTGTGTGGTGACCCGGAGCGCCAGCTGCCACCCTACGACCCGCGCTGCGCTGATCCCATCCTGCGCGACAAGCTGCTGGGCTACTGGGTGGACGCGCTGACGCCGGGCATTGACTACCTCGAATCGATGGCGCCCCGGGCGGTGGCCGGGCTGCGTTGAGCCGCGCGGCTCAAGCGCCCACCAGCAACCCGCGCTGCTCGGGGCCTGGGCCTGGGGGTGCTGCTGCCCGGCTGCTGCCGCGCAGCCAGCAGCGCGGCACGGACGGCGGGGTGCAACAGGCTGGCAAGTGCGCGGTGCGGCGGGCCACCTGTCCATCAATCCCACACCGGCAGCGCCGGCGCTGCACCGCCATCGGCCGGCTGCGGCCCGGCGATGGGCACCCAGACCCGGAAGGCGCTGCCGCTGCCCGGCACCGAGCGCAGCTGGATCTGCCCGCCGTGGCGCTGCACGATGGAAAACGACAGCGACAGGCCCAGCCCGGTGCCTTTGCCCACCGCTTTGGTGGTGTAAAAGGGCTCAAAGATGCGGCGTTGCACGGCCTCGCTCATGCCGCTGCCGCTGTCGTCCACCTGCACCCAGGCCCAGCGCCCGACAACGCCGCTGGACAAGGTGATGACCCCGCGCTCGGTGATCGCCTGTGAGGCGTTGACGATCAGGTTCATGAAGACCTGGTTCAACTGGCCGGCCAGGCACAGCACCGGCGGCAGGGGTGCGAGTTGCAGCCGCACCTCGGCTTTGTACTTGACCTCATGCCGCACCACGTTGAGGGTGGACTGCAGCCCGGCGTTCAGGTCAGCCTGTTGCCAGTCGGCCTGGTCCACGCGCGAGAAATCCTTCAGGTCCTGCACGATCTTCTTGACCCGCGCCAGGCCGTCGGCGCTTTCGTCCAGCAGTTGCGGCAGGTCGTCCTTCAGGTAGTCCAGCTCCACGCTGGCTTGCTGCTGCGCCAGTTGCAGGGCTGCGCTGGGGCTGGCCGGGTCGGCGCTGGCGGCGGCGTAGGCGTCCACCAGGCCCAGCAGTGACTGCACGTACTGGCGCAGGCTGTTCAGGTTGGCGCTGACAAAGCCCACCGGGTTGTTGATTTCATGCGCCACACCGGCCGCCAGTTGGCCGATGGAGGCCATCTTGTCGGACTGCAGCAACTGGTCTTGCGTCTCGGCAAGCTGGCGGTGCGTGGCCTGCAGTTGCTCAAAGCGCTCCAGCAGGGTTTCTTGCGCGCTGCGCATCTCGCTGCGGTCTTGCAGCATCCACCAGGTACCGGCGGCGGTGTCCTGGTAGTTGGCCACGTAGGCGCTCAGCTGCATCCACATCGGCCGCCCGCTGTGGTGGCGCATCCACATCTCGTGGTGCAGCGGCTGGCCTTGGGACAAGGCCGGCCAGGCCATCAGGGCCAGCGCGTCGTAGTCGTCGATCGACAGGTAAAAGTCAGCCGCCGGCTGGCCCACGGCCGCACCGCCGTCGGCCAGGCCAAACACCTCGGCCATCTTGCGGTTGCAGCGCAGCACGCGGCCGTTGTTGGTGTAGACCACGCCGATGGGCGCGTTGTCGATAAAGGCCTCCAGGTCACGCGCGCTGGCGGCCAGCGCGGCCGAGCGCTCTTGCACCCGCTGCTCCAGCGCATTGCCGTGGCGCACCAGGGCGTCTTCGGCGTTGCGCCGCTGGCTCACGTCCTGCAGGGTCTCGATGGCACCGATCACCTGGCCATCAGCATCGTGCAGCGGTGCGGCCGTGAAGTACAACCAGCGCCCGCTTGGCCCCAGATGCGGGAAAAACGCCTCGGCCTCAAACGCCGCAGGGTTCAGCGCCGACGCTTTGACCTGGTGCAGGTACAGCGTGTCCCGCACGACCTGGTCACTGCCGTCCACAATCAAATCAGCCAGCAGGGGCCGGCGCTGGGGGTAGAAGGCGCGCCAGGCGTCGGTGCTGCCCAGCATGTCGGCGCGCGCCCAGCCGGTGAGTTGCTCACAGGCCCGGTTCCAGTGGCTGACCCGGTGGTCACGGGTGATCACAAACGACGCCACCGGCGCCCCGTCAATGATCTGGTGCAGCAGCCCGCTCATGGCTTGCAGGCTGTCCTGCACGTGCTGCATGTCGCTGTGGTCCACGCAGGTGACCAGCACGGCGGGTTGGCCATCGCTGCAGACGCGGCGCAGGCTCAGCTCCACCCGGCGCAGGCTGCCACTGCGGGCCAGCAGCCGGGCTGGCTGGGCCGGTGGTTCGGCACTGCCCAGCAGGCAGGCCTGGGTGGCGGCGTCCAGCGCAGCGCGGTCGTCGGGCACCACCAGTTGCAGGTGGGCCGTGGCCTGCCGTGGGTCCAGGCCACACAGGCGCTGCAGGGCCGGGTTGGCCCGCACCGGCTGGCCGGCCCGGTACAGCCAGGCCGGCACGGCAAAGGCGTCCAGCAGGCTGTCGTCCGGCCGTTGGGCCAACTGCGCTTGCAAGGTGTGGTCGCTCATGTGGTGGCCAGCGGTTTGGTGGCGCTGGCGCTTCTTGTGTTTGGCGCCGCTGGCGTGGCAACCGTGCTGCCACCAACGGCGCTGCCGCCGTCGCTGGGGATGGAGCTGCTGAGCACACGCAGCGCCACACGCAGGCCCTCGCGGGTGGCAAATTCGCCCACCTGGCGGATCACCCTGGCCTCAAACACATAGCCCGCCGCCAACAGGATCGCGCCCTTGGGCGACAGCAAATCCTTGGTCAGCACCATGCCGGGCCGCAGGTTTCGGATCTCGACCTGGGTCTCAGCCACGGCCTCGGCGTCGATCTCGGACAGCACCGCCAGCAAGGCCGCCACCACCCGATGGTCGTAGCGCGTGGCCCCACCGGCACGCAAGGCCTGGCAGGTGGCGTCGCGGCTGAAGCGCTGCTGCGCCAGGCTGCCGTTGAGCAGGCCGTCGTAGTCACTGGCCACGGCCACGATGCGGGCACCCATGCAGATCGCGTCACCGGCCAGGGCGTCCGGGTAGCCGTGGCCGTCAAAGCGCTCATGGTGCTGGCGCACGATGCGCGCCACGCCGTGCAACTGGGCCAGTGGCATCAGCGCGGCCTCACCGTCCAGCGGGTGCTGGCGGTAGCGCGCCAGCTCGTCGCTGCTGTAGGTGGAGATGGGCTTGCGCAGCATCGCGTCAGTGAAGCCGATCTTGCCGATGTCGTGCAGCAGCGCGGCCAAGAACACATCCTCCTGCGCCCGGCTGTCGAGTTGCAGGTGGGCTGCCATGCGCTTGGCCAGCTGCGAGACGCGGCGTGAATGGCCGGCAATGCCGTCCTGCCGCATCTCCAGCAGGCCTGAGAGCACCGTGACGCTGAGTGTGAAGTTGCTGCTGACCTCGGCGTAAGCCGCATTGAGCATCTGGTTGACTTGCTCCAGCTCGGCGGTGCGCGCGCTCACCCGCGCCTCCAGGCTCAGGTTCAGCTCGCGCAGTTGCTGGTTCTGGCTTTGGGTCAAGGCCAGCAACTGGGCGTTTTGCTGCTCCAGGCCGCGCCGTGCCAGCGCGTCGCGCACCACCAGCAGCATGTCCTGGTCGTCCCAGGGTTTGGCGATGTAGCGGTGGATCTCACCCCGGTTGATGGCCGCCACGGTAGACCCGATGTCGGCATAACCCGTCAGCAGGATGCGCACCGTGTCGGGCTGGCGCAGCCGCACCGCTTCCAGCAGGCTGGCGCCGTCCATTGCCGGCATGCGCATGTCCGAGATCACCAGGTCCACCGGCTGCTCGGACAGCAGGGCCAGTGCATCGGCGCCGCTGGTGGCCTGCAGCACCTGGTAGCCGTGCGGCCGGAACAAGCGGCGCAGCGCGCTCAGCACCGACGGCTCGTCGTCCACCAGCAACAAGGTCGGGCCGCTGGCAGCCGCAGCCGCAGCAGCGGTGGCCGGGGGGTCAGATGCGGTCATGGGCTGGCGCCAGGTGGGTGAATTGAGGGCAGGACACCCTCATTTCGGCCGCAGCGGGGCGCACTTGAATTTTGGCGGGCGGCGCCACCGCCACCGCCACCGCCACCGCCACCGCCACCGCCACCGCCACCGCCACCGCCACCGCCACCGCCACCGCCACCGTGCTGTGCTGTGCTGTGCTGTGCTGAGCCTGCTGTACCAGCGCGAGTTTTTCTCCGAGGTGCTGGGCACGCTGCGCCACGGGCTGGCGCGGTCAGGCCGTGACGCACCAGCGCCGGCGCGTCACGGCCCGGCAGGCCGCCCCAGCGACTTGCGCGCAAAGGCCGCGAAATCATCCGCCGCCAGCGGCGGGCTGAACAAAAAGCCCTGCACCTCGTCGCAGCCCAGGCCGACCAGCACGCTGAGCTGCTCTTGCGAGGTCACGCCCTCGGCCACCGTGCGCAACTTCAACAGCCGCGCCACGGTGATGATGGCCGCCACGATGGCCGCGTCGGTGGTCGAGGTGGCGATGTCCTGGATGAACGAGCGGTCGATTTTCAGCACGTCAAACGGCAGTTGCTTGAGGTAGCCCAGGCTGGAGTGGCCGGTGCCAAAGTCATCGATCGACAAGCCCACGCCCAGGCGCTTGGTCTCATGCAGCGCAGACAGGCTGACTGCAATGTCTTTCATGACCGCGCTTTCGGTGAGTTCAAGCTCCAGGTCAGCGGCCGTCAGCCCTGACTCGGCCAGCACGCCGCGCAGCGTGTCGACCCAGCCCGGGTGCTCGAGTTGCCGCACCGACAGGTTGACCGACAGCAACAGGGGCGACAGACCTTGTGTTTGCCAGATGCGCAATTGCCGGCAGGCGTGGCGCAGCACCCACTCGCCGATCGGCACGATCAGCCCGGTCTGCTCGGCCAGCGGCACAAAATCGAGTGGCGCCACCAGGCCGCACCCCGGCGCCTGCCAGCGCACTAGCGCCTCCATGCCAACGATGCGCCCGCTCTTCAAATCGATGCGCGGGTGGTAGTGCAGCACGAACTGCTGGCGCTCAATCGCCCGGCGCAGGTCGTTGTCCAGGCTGAGCCGGCGCGCCACAGCCGCGTCGATACCCTGCACGTCAAAGCTGTAGCCGTTGCCGCCTTGCTGCCCGGCCTGCGCCAGCGCGGTCAGGGCGCGATCCAGCAGTTGCGCCGCCGTGCCGCCGCTGTCGGGCGTCAGCGCCCCGCCGATGCTGGTGGTGGCCGAGACCGAGTGCTGGCCGCAGTCGAACGCCGGCCGCAACACATCCTGCAGGGTGCTGACCATGCGCACCAGGTTTTGTGGCTCGGTGGTGGCCGTGATGAGCACGGCAAACTGCTGCTCGCCGAAGCGGGCCACGGTGTCCGAGTCGCGCAGGCAGGTCCACAGCCGGGCGGCAAACAGCTGCAGCATCAACCCAGCGCCCGCCGGCCCCAACTTGCGGGCAATCTGGTCGAAGCGGTCGATGCTGACCAGCAGCACACACAGCATTTGCTGCGGCCGCCGCAGCGCTGTGATCTGGTGCGCCAGCCGCTCTTTAAACAAGTCCTGGTTTGGCAGCCCGGTCTGGCTGTCGTAGTGCCCGCTGTCGCCACGCCTGAGCTCGGTCAGATTGCGCGCCGCCCTCGGCGTGCCCGCCGACGTGCCGACAAGCCCTGGTTCACGGGCGCGTCCGCCCGAGCGCAGCATGGCTTCACGGGCGGTCTGAAACACCGCTTGGCGCTGTTGATACTCGTCCTCGGGCAAGCGGCTGACCAGCAGCAAGCTGAGCGTGCCGGCACGTACCGCAAATGCCTCGAACTGGTGCGGCTGGCCGGCGCCATCCCCTTCGCTCCAAAGGCCGGAGCCAAAGCGCCCGCGCCCATCGCCGGCCCAGAAGGCCTCGGCATCAATGACAAAGTTGGCCAGAAATGACGCCTCGTCACCCAGCGCAAAGGCCTCGCGGGTGACATCCCCCGCCCGGTGGAAGCGGGCGAACCAGGCGGGCGCGTTGGCGATGGCCCTGAAGCGGCGCTCGGTGATGCGTTCAAGCACCACCACGCCGAGCGCGGTCATCACGTTTTCACAAAACGGGGCAGTGGCGGTCATCGGCTGTTGTGTGGGTGAAATGGGTAGCGCAGCGGCATGCAGACAACTCGGTTGGGCAATGGCCCCCAGGGGCCACCACCGTCGGCACTGACTGTACTGATTGGCACCGGGCTGGTGCGGCAATTTGCCGGACCACCGGCCCCCGGGTCGGAGGCTGTCACTCGCAGCCAGGCCCGGAAAGACCGGGTTTTGCCGCCGTGTCGTCGCCCAGCAGGGCTTGGGCAAGGCATCGGAACGCGCCCTCCACACCGTGGCCTGTCAGCGCGCTGGTGCGAATCGTCAGCAGGCTGCGGCCGGCCAGCTCACGCAGCGCATCGCCGTCGATGTCCCACTGGTCCAGCAGGTCTGACTTGTTGAGCACCAGCACAAACGGCACCGCACCGAGTTCGTCGACTGCCAGCGTTTGCAGGGCTTGCGCACTGGCCAGCGTTTCGCGGCGCGTGCCGTCGACCACCAGCAGGTAGCCGCTGCTGCCGCGCAAATAGGCGCGCCGAATGCGCTGCAACTCATCGTCGCCGTGGATGTCCCACAGCATCATGGTCAGCTCAGCGCCGCTCAGCGCCAGCGCTTTTTTCTCGACCGTGACACCGATCGTGGTGTGGTACTGCCCCGTGTACAGGCTGTGCACAAAGCGCCGCACCAGGCTGGTCTTGCCGACCGCAAAGCCCCCCAACATGCAGATTTTTCGTTGTTTCATGGGCCCGGCCGGTTTACTCGGTTGGCGCTGCGGCAGCCGGCAGAAATGCCTTGAATGACACGCTGCGGTGTTGTGCATCGGCTGCGGCACGGGTCTGCGCAAGCGGCTGTGTACCGGGGGATGGCGCCAGCGCAGCCTGCAGCGGCGGGTGGGCGCCAACACCGCTGGCCACCAGCTCGACCCGGCTGACCTGCAGTGCCGCAAGCCGGCCCAGCACCGCGTTGGCACGCGCGGCGGACAAGCGCAGGTTGGCGGCGGGGCTGCCGCGCGAATCGGCGTGGCCGACGATCTCAAGGCGGGCGCGCGCACCGCTGCTGCGCGCCAGCTCGCCAAGCCGGCGCACATCGGCGTCCAGGCGCGCCAACAGCGCGTCCTGCCCCGGCGCCGGCTGCGCTGCGCCGGCATTGGCGTGCAGCACGGTGCTGTTGATTCGGCCGCGCAGCGCCAACCCTTCAAGGTCTTCGGCCAGCGCCAGCCGGCTGCCATCAAAAGCGCTGATGCCGGGCAGGCCAGGAGCAGCCCGCCGTGCCGCCTGCACCCAGGCGCGCGGCGCCACGCCGTCGGCCACGAGGGTCTGGCCGTGCATGCGCAACTGCACCGTGGCCGGCGGTGCCAGCTGCGCTGCGGCACGCCGGACAAGCAGCTCAGGCCGCATCGACCAATACGGCTCCCAGGCAAAGCGCACGTCCTGCGGATCGAGGCCGGCGGCCAGCAGCAGCGCTTGCGGATCGGCCGCCTGCGCATCCCGCAGCCCGGCCACGCGGTACAGGCCGCCACGTTTGACGGCCTCGGTGACGATGATCCCGGGCTCGGCGCGCAACTGGTCGACAAAGCCGTCCCAGCGCCAAGCCTGCCTGAAATGGAAGAAAGAAGGCAGCGCGATCAGCAGCGCGAGCGCAGCGCCGATGAGGGCCAACGGCGAAAGCCCGCGCCGGGGTGGCGCAGCGCTAGCGCCGACGGCAGCGGGCTTGCCGTAGCGCGCTTCGAGGCACGATTCCAACTGCGGTAGCGCGGCCGCCAACGCGCCAGTGTCGCCGTCGAAGGCTTGCAGCGCCGCGCCGTGCGCCTGGTGAATGCGCTCGATGGCCAGGCGCAAGCGGTTGCGCAGCGCCTGCGGCGGTGTGCCCCGGATCACCCCGGCCAGCAGCGCCAGCGGCCCTTGCTCGATCCACACCCGCAACTCACCCACCTGCAAGGCGTCGAGCGTCTCGCCCGACGTGCTGTTGAACGAGTCGCGCACAAAATCCAGAATCGCCGTCAGCATGCCGCTGACCAGGTCGGTGTCTTGCACCACCACGTCGGTGGCCGCAGCGTGCTGCAGCAGCAGGCCGGTCCGGCGGTCGATCAAGAACACCTGTTCAACCCGGTACAGCAAGGTGTGCAGCAGCACGATCTCGGCAAACGGTCGGCCGCTGCGCTTGGCTTCGAGCCGCCACTTGAACCCCTGCACGCTCAAGCTGTGGGCCAGTGTCTGGTCGAGCGACTGGGTCATGGTGTGCAGCGCTGCGGCAATCGACTTGCGGATGGCCGCGCCCATGATGGGGAAAATCGAGTCGGCCAGCACCTGCGGATCACGCCGGACCGAGTTGGCGATTGCCGCCTCGACGCTGGGCGTCAACGCCGCCGCCAGCGCCGGGCCCTCGGCAGTTTGCAGCGCGATGGCCTGCGCCAGCACCCGGCTGACATCTTCGGTGCGCAACTGCGGCTCTTCGATGCGCCGGCGCAGGTGCGCGAGCTGCGACTGTTCATCACTGAACAGCAGGCCACGCAACTCGGCAAACGCATCACCGGGCTGCGGGCCGCTGCTCGCCGCCTCGGCAGCCGCTGCGGGGCCGCGCAGCGCTGCGGCGGGCTCGACGCAGCTCACTCGCCGGGCAGCGTCAGTTCGTCGGTCAGCCGCATGGCCATCTCGGTGAACAGCGCGGCCAGCGCGGCGCGGTCGGTCTTGTCGTCGCGCAACGCTTGGGCCTCGCGGTCCAGCGTGGCGGCCAGCTTGTCCACCCGCAGCCGCAACTCTTCAGACAATTGTTTGGCCTGGTCCAGCAACTGCTGGCGCAGATCACGCGCATTTTTCACCGCCTGCTCGTCAAGCTGCGCCGCCCGTTTGTCGGTGGTGCGGCCCAGGTC
>JANPOW010000022.1:0-18846 GCA_031428185.1 Betaproteobacteria bacterium
GGCGTGATGGCTCAGCCGGCAGCCGGCCCGGCGTGATGGCTCAGCCGGCAGCCGGCCCGGCGCGATGGCTCAGCCGGCAGCCCGCCCGGCGTGATGGCTCAGCCGGCCGGTCGCCCGGCCAGTGCGCCCAGCACTTGCTCAGCCGGCACGGCCGGCGCAAACCACAGGCCCTGGCCGTAGCGGCAGCCCAGGGCTTGCAGGGTGGCCACTTCGGACGGGTCTTCGATGCCTTCGGCCACGCTGGCCATGCCCAGGTTCTCGATCACGCTGACGGTGGCGTGGGCCACGGCCAGCACATGCGGGTCTTGCGACAGGCCGGTGACAAACGAGCGGTGGATTTTGATGGTGTGGAAGGGGTAGTCCCGCAGGCAGGCCAGCGACGAGGTGCCGGTGCCAAAGTCGTCCATTGCCAGGTGCACACCCAGCCCGGCCAGGGCCTGCATCAGCGCACGTGCGGCGGCCGGGTCTTTCATCACCTCGCGTTCGGTGATCTCCAGTTGCAGCGCGGCCGGTGGCATGGCGGCTGCGGCCAGCGCGTCTTGCACCGTGGCCAGCAGGCGCTGGCCCACCGCCAACTGCACCCGCGACAGGTTGACACTGACCATGGCCGGTGCGGCGCTGCCGTGCTGGCGTTGCCAGGCGGCCCACTGCAGGCAGGCTTGCTGCAGCACCCAGGCGCCCAGCTCAACGATCTGGCCCGATTCTTCGGCCAGCGGGATGAACTCCAGGGGCGGCACGGCGCCCAGCGTGGGATGGGTCCAGCGCAGCAAGGCCTCCACCGCGCTCATCAGGCCGGTCTCCAGGTCAACAATGGGCTGATAGACCACCTGCAATTGCTGGCGCGCCACCGCATGGCGCAGCTCACCCTCCAACTGCATGGCGCGTGTCAGGCGGGCACGCATGGCCTGGTCGTAGACCACAAAGTTGCCACGGCCGCGCCGTTTGGCCTCGTACATCGCGATGTCGGCGTCGCGCAGCATGGCCTCGGCTGATGCGCCGTCACCCTGCCAGTGCGCAATGCCGATGCTGGCGCTGGAGTGGATGGCCTGCTGGCGCACGCTGTACGGCGCGGCCAGCACCGCCTGCAGTTGCATGGCCACCACGCAGGCGGCGGCTTCGTCGGCCACACCGGGCACCAGCACGACAAATTCATCACCACCCAGCCGGGCCGCCAACCAGGCGTTGCTGGCGTGGCGGGCACCGGCCTGGGCCACCGCGCGCAAGCGCCCGGCAATAGCGCACAGCAGCTCATCACCGGCGTCATGGCCCAGGGTGTCGTTGACCAGCTTGAAGCGGTCAAAGTCCAGAAACAGCACGGCAAACGGCGCGCCGCCGTGGCCTTGCGCCCGCTCTACCAGGGCCTGCAGCTCACGCAGCAGCAGGTTGCGGTTGGCCAGGCCGGTGAGGCGGTCCTGGTTGGCGGCAATGCGCAGCTCACGCTCCAGCGCCCGGTAGCTGGTCACGTCTTGCACGTTGAGCCACAAGAACTGCCGGCCCCGCGGGTCAGTCACCCGCACACCGCTGAACACCAGGTTGATGAGGTGGCCACCTTTGTGCACGTACTCCACTTCGGCCGGGCCGAAGCGGCCGTGCGCCATCACGTCGGCGTGCCAGCCGTCGCGCACCGCTTGGCAGCCGGCCGGGAAGCGGTCACACGGGTCGCCCTGCATCAGCTCATCGTTGCTGTAACCAGTGATGCGGACCAGCGCCGGGTTGACCGCCACCGACACCTGCCGGCCCAGGTCGATCAGCTGGATGCCCACCGAGGTCAGCTCAAACAGTGCAGGCATCAGGTCGGCGCTGTAGGCGGCGTCCAGGCCATGGGCTGGCGACAGCGCTGCGGCCATGACCGCAGCGCTGTCGGGCAACCCGGCAATGGCCCGCAACGCGGTGCGGTCCGGTGCATTCATGACTGCGCCAGGAACTGGCCCACCCGCTGCGGCAGGTCAGCGCTGATGGCGTCGGTGATGGCAGTGTCCAGGCCCAGCGCATCCAGCACCGCAGCATCGGGCGGCAGTGCGCACAGCGGCCAGAGGCCAAAGCCGGCGCGGTCCGCCAGGTGGTCGGCCAGGCCGATCAGCGCCGGCAGCATGGCCAGCCCGGTGCCCGGCACACCCGCTGTGGGCAGGTGGTGCGCGGTGAGCGGTGCCAGCAGCCAGGTCGGCAGTGACCAGGCCTGCACCAGGCGGTTGGCGGCTTCGGCGTGGTCGGCGCCAAAGTGGCTGCGCTCGCACAGCAGTGCGGCCGCAGCGGGCGCTTGGCTGGCCGGCTGGAAACCGGCCATGGCCGACGCATCGGCCTGGGCCAGCACCACGATGCCGATGTCATGCAGCAAGCCGGCTATGAAGGCCTCGCTGTCCACCCCGGCGCGCAGCGCGCCCGACAACTGCTGCGCGGCGATGGCCACCGCCACGCTGTGCTGACGGAAGCGTTGCGGCTCAAAGGCCTGGCCGGCACGCGCCGGCATGGCACGGTCCAGGCAGGCGGCTGCGGCAATGCCACGGATGGCCGCCAGGCCCAGCACCTGCACCGCCCGGTCCAGCGTGCCGACATGGCCACGCTGGCTGTAATAGGGTGAGTTGGCCACCTTCAACACCCGGGCCGTCAGCGCCGGCTCAGCGCGCAAGGCGGCCAGCACGGCATGCACGTCCACGTCCGGGTCGCACAGCAGCGCCAGCAGCCTGGGCGCACCCGCACTGCCCGGGGACACACTGGGCGGGCGGGCGGCGGGCTTGTGATTGGCGGGGACTGCAATGCTCACGGTCAGGCTGGCCATTGGGGAACAACGGGTTAAGTGGTGTCGGCGCAGGTTGAGCCCTGCGCTGGTGCCCAGTCTGGCTGCCCGCAGCGCTGCCAGGTGGCCGGAACAGCGGGGCAACTGGGCACCAAATCACGCGGCCGGGCTGCGTGTTGCAGCGGGCGGGCCAGCAAACCCCCGTCTGTGCCGCAGCGGGCGGCGTCAACCGCCGTTGGCGGCGCGCAGCAGATCGAGGTAGGCGCCGCTGACCAGCTGCGACGGATCAATGCCCAATTGCAACATCAGCGCTTGGGCGGTGCTGATGCCCTCGGCCTCGGTCTGGGCCTCACCCAGGGTGACCTCCAGCTCCAGAAATTCACCCAGCCCCTCCACCTTGTCGAGGTGGATGCGGGTGGCGCCCACCAGCACCAGGATGCGCTCTTTGCGCACCCGGCCCAGCAGGCCGCAGGCGCGGGTGAGCACGGCGCGCAGGGTTTCGGGCTCAGCCACCGGGGCCAGCAGGTAGTCAGACAGCTTGGGGCCGTCCGCGTCGGGCCGCAGGTAGTGGATCAACTCACCCGAGCCGTCACCAAACACCCGCAACTTCAAGCGGCCGTGGGGCGCGACGAAGAAGGTGTCGTCCTGGTGCAAACGCTGCAGGTGGTCATCGTCACTCAGGGCCCGGGCCAGGGGCAACAAGGCATCGACGCTGTCGATGCGGGCCTTGATTTCGACATTGGCTGGCATGGCGCCATTGTCGGCCGGCGGCCGGCGCCAGCGGCCGGCGTCGGGGGCTGGCGCCGGCCGCTGGCCGCCGCAATCAACGCCGGGGTTGATCCGGCCCGGGGCCGCGCCGCTCAATGTGGCGGAAGGTGATGCGGCCTTTGGTCAAATCGTAGGCCGACAACTCCAGCGACACCGCGTCACCCGCCAGGATGCGGATGTGGTGCTTGCGCATCTTGCCCGAGGTGTAGGCGATCAGCACATGGCCGTTGTCCAGCGTGACGCGGTAACGCGAGTCAGGCAGGACCTCGGTCACCTTGCCCTGCATCTCGATCAGTTCTTCCTTGGCCATGGGGCGCAAATCTCCAGCTTGTATCCAAAGGGCACGGCCGGCCTGACGGCCTGGCAACACCCGAAAAGTGACGCGGCCTACCAGCAGCCCACGGCAGGTGGGTGGCTGGCAAACCACAGGCAACGGGCGGGGTCAGCGTCGGGGTGCCGCCCCGTGGCGGGGGCGGCCGGCCCCCTGCCCTGGCTGGGGCAGCAGACCTGTCGCCGCTGCTTGACTGCACACCTTGCTGCAGACACCAGACGGGACAAACACAAGCAGACCGGGATCGGTTTGGGGCGGCTGCCGGCTACCGGTGGCCCAAAACGCATGGCATTCAGGCCTGACTTTCAGGCATGACTTTCAGGCACTTTGAAACTGGCAACTGGGATGCGCCGCTGCGGCTGCGGCACAACGCACCAAACCGCGCATTGTACGCTGACGGGCGCAATCCACCAGTGCAGGACGATGCTGCAATCTGCCAGCAACAGTGCTGGGCCGGCGCCTGCCGGCGTGTGGCTTAGCGGCGCCGCGCCAGCCGAGGGTCCAGCAGGTCTCGCAGGCCGTCGCCCATCAGGTTGAGGCCCAGCACGCTGAGCGCGATGGCCACACCCGGGTACACGGCCAACATCGGCGCCTGGAACAGCAGCGTCTGCGCCTCATTCAGCATGCGGCCCCAACTGGGCTGCGGCGGCTGGGTGCCCAGGCCCAGGTAGCTGAGCGCGGCTTCAGCCAGGATGGCGGTGGCAAACGAGATGGTGGCCTGCACGATCAGCACGCTGGCGATGTTGGGCAGCACATGGTCCAGCGTGATGCGCAGCGGCCCAAAACCCGCCGCGCGCGAGGCCAGCACGTACTCACGCGACCACACCGCGTTGGCCGCGCCCCGGCTGATGCGCGCAAACACCGGGATGTTGAAGATGCCGATGGCCAGGATACCGGTCAGCAGCCCCGGGCCGTAGATGGCGCCCAGCATGATGGCCGACAGCAGCGCCGGGAAGGCGAAGGTGAAATCGGCCGCGCGCATCACCAGCTCATCCACCCAGCCGCGCCGCGCCGCAGCCAGGCAGCCCAACACCACCCCCAGCCCCAAGCCGATGGCCACCGCCACCACGCCCACCACGATGGAGTTTTGCGCACCCACCAACAATTGCGACGCGATGTCGCGGCCCAGGCTGTCGGTGCCCAGCCAGTGCGCGGCGCTGGGCGCCTGCAGCTTGGCGGGGATGTCGATTTCAGCCGGCGGGTAGGGCTGCCAGACCAGCGACAGCCCTGCAGCCAGCACCAGCAGCAGCGTGAGCGTGGCGCCAGCCAGAAAGCTGGGGTGCTTGAGTGCGCGACGGGCAAAGCTGGCGGGGCTAGGCATCACTTGCCTTCAGACGGGGATCGACCAGCGCGTACAGCACATCCACACAAAAATTGACCACCACCACCAGCGCCACCAGCAGCATCACCACATCGCGCACCACCACCAGGTCGCGGTTGGCAATGGCCTGGAACACCAGCCGGCCGATACCGGGCAGCACAAACACGTTTTCGATCACGATGGCGCCGGTGACCAGGTTGGCAAACTGCAGGCCCATGATGGTGAGCACCGGGATCATGGCGTTGCGCAGCACATGGCGCCACAGCGTGGCGCGGCGGCTCAAGCCCTTGGCGCGGGCGGTGCGCACAAAGTCCTCACGCATCACGTCCAGCACGGCTGAGCGTGTCACCCGCGCCAGGATGGCCGCCTGCACCAGCGCCAGCGCGATGGCCGGCAGCAACAAGGCCTTCAAGCCCGCCAGCACACCCCCACCGTCGGCGTCAGCCCAACCCGGGAAGCCGCCCGCACTCACCCACTGCAGCTTGACCGCAAACAACAGGATCAACAGGATGGCAAACCAGAAACTGGGGATGGCGATGCCCACCTGGCTGAGCGCCATCACGCCCACATCACCCACCGTGTTGTGGCGCGACGCGGCAAAAATGCCGAGTGAGAGCGCCAGCACCGTGGTCAGCACCATCGCCAGCGCGGCCAGCGGCACGGTGACTTGCAGCCGCTCTTTGATCAGCTCGGCGGTGGGCGTGTCATACGAAAAACTGTTGGCGGTGTGGCCGGTGAGCAGGCCGCTGATCCACTGGGCGTAGCGCACGGGCGCGGGACGGTCCAGGCCCAGCTTTTTTTCCAGCGCGGCGGTGGCCTCGGGCGTGGCGGTTTCACCCAGCATCACCTGGGCCACGTTGCCGGGCAGCAGCTCCAGCACGGCAAACACCAGCACGGACGCCACCGCCAGCGTGGCCAGAAAGGTGAGCAGGCGTTTGAACAGGAAAACGCTCATGCGCCCAAGCCAAGATGGCAGTAAGTGTGCAGTGAGGTGACGCAACAGGGTCGGCGGGGCGGTGGGTGAGGCACGGCGAGATGATGCCGTACCGCCAACAGGCGACCCGCGGCAGCAGGGTTGCCCATCACGCGGCCAGGCGCTGACGGCTGTGGCTGGGCGCACCAGCGCAGACACGACCGCAGCTTGACATTGACGGCAATCTGCCGTAATTTAACCGCTGGAGGATCGCATGGCCACAGACCAAATCGCCCGACTGGAAGCCCGGCTGCCGGCCAGCGTGTACGCGCTGCTCAAGCGGGCGGCAGAGCTAAAGGGGCGCAGCATCACTGACTTTGTCGTCAGCGCAGCGCAAGACGCTGCACAGCGCGTGATTGAGGACGAAAAAATCATCCGCTTGTCGGCCGAGGACCAGGCGCGTTTTGCCGACGCGCTGCTCAACCCGCCCGCACCCAACGCGGCGCTGCAGCAGGCGCTGCGCCAGCACGCCAAAGACGTTGATGTGCAGTGAGCACCTTCCACTCTGAAGCGCTGGCCAAGCACGGCCGTGCGGCGTTCAGCAGCGGCAACCCGCGCATTGACAGCTACTTTCGGCAAACGGTTTTGCAAGATGTGAAACGTGGATATGCCGCTTGTTATGCACTGGTTGAAACCGCCAGCCGCAGGGTTGCCGGGTTCTACACCTTGTCGTCGCGCAGCATCCCGCTCACCGAACTGCCGGAACACACCGCCCGCAGCCTTCCCCGCTACCCCAGCATCCCGGCGGTCTTGATTGGCTGGCTGGGCCGCGATCTGCAATTTCAAGGGCAGCATGTTGGCGCCCTGCTGCTGGCCGACGCCATCAACCGCCTGGCCGCCGCGCCAGTGGGCATCCACGCCATTTGCGCCGACGCGATTGACGACGCCGCCGCAGATTTTTTCCGCGCGCATCAATTTCAGGCCTTCGCCAGCCGTGCCAACGGCTTCTACCTGCCACTCAACACGGCGCTCAGTTTGGTGGCCATGAGCGCCGCACCACAGGCGCCTGCGCCTGAGCACAAGTCAGACAAAACCCCATGACCCCCCAAAAAACCCGCTTTGTTGAGCTGCTGGAAGACCTTTTCCAGCTCAACCAGCCCGAGCTGGATTTCGGCCTGTACTGCATCGTGCATGCGCGCAGCAAAGAGAGCCGCGCCTTCATGCAAAACGAGCTGGCCGCTGAAATTGATGCGGCCTTTGCGGGCCAGGCCAATCAATCGGCCAGCCAAACCCCGCAAGCGGCCCGACAAAAGGTGCTGGACAACCTGGCTGACGATGCGTTTGATGCCGCTGGCGAGCTGAAACCCCAACACCTAAAACCAACCGCCTGCGCATAGAGCACCTTTGGGCACCACGCGGACAAAGCACACCTGGTTTGGCGGCCAGGCCTGTATTTTTTATTGGAGAGGCGGGCTACCTGGACGCCGTCATCGGTTTGGCCACTGCATGACGTTGCCGCAAGCCCCCTTTCACACTGGAGACACTGATGCAAGACCTTGGATTCGACACCCGACAACTGCTGATCAACGGCCAATGGCGCGCCAGCACCAGCGGCGAAACCCTGCCCTTGCTCAACCCCAGCGACGGCAGCCTGCTGGCCCGGATTGCGCGGGGCAACGCGGCCGATGTGGACGCCGCGGTGGCCGCCGCACAGGCCGCGCTGGCGGGTGACTGGGGCCGGCTGACCGCCACCGAACGGGGCCGCATCCTGCACAAGATGAGCGCCATCACGTTGGCCAGGGCCGATGAGCTGGCGCAGCTGGAAGCGCTGGATGTGGGCAAGCCGCTCAAACAGGGCCGGGCCGACGCGGTGGCGCTGGCGCGCTACCTGGAGTTTTACGGCGGCGCCGCCGACAAGGTGCACGGCGAGACGCTGCCATTTGCCGCCGGCTACACCGCGTTGACATTGCGTGAGCCGCACGGCGTCACCGGCCACATCGTGCCTTGGAACTACCCGATGCAGATCATCGGCAGGTCAGTGGGCGCGGCGCTGGCCATGGGCAATGCCTGTGTGCTGAAACCTGCTGAAGAAGCCTGCCTCACCGCGCTGGCCTTTGGCCACATCGCGCAAGAAGCGGGTTTGCCGGCCGGCGCGCTGAACATCGTGCCCGGGCTGGGTGAGGAGGCGGGCGCCGCGCTGTCCGCCCACCCCGGCGTGGCGCATCTGTCCTTCACCGGGTCGGTGGCGGTGGGCCGCCTGATCCAGATTGCCGCGGCCCGCAACACCATCCCGGTGACGCTGGAGCTGGGGGGCAAAAGCCCGCAGATCGTGTTTGCCGATGCCGACCTGGACGCCGCGCTGCCGTTTCTGGTCAACGGTGGCATCCAGAACGCCGGGCAAACCTGCTCGGCGGCCTCACGCATCCTGGTCGAGCGGCCCGTGTTTGACGCGGTCAAGCGCCGCATGGCTGAACGTTATGCCGCACTGCGCGTGGGCCCGGCGCTGACGGACCCGGACGTGGGACCGTTGATCTCCGCCCGCCAGCGTGAGCTGGTGCAGGGTTATCTGGACGTGGCGCGCAGCACCGGCTTGGCAGTCGCCGGCCAGGCCGCACTGCCCACCAACCTGCCGGCGGCGGGCTGTTATGTCGCGCCCACGCTGCTGGCACCGGTGGCGCCAGACCACCGGCTGGCGCAGGAGGAGATCTTTGGCCCGGTGCAGGTGATGATCCCGTTTGACGGTGAAGCCGAAGCACTGGCGATTGCCAACGGCACCAACTTTGGCCTGGTGGCGGGGGTGTGGACGCGTGACGGTGGCCGCCAGTTGCGCATGGCACGCAAGCTGCACTGCGGCCAGGTGTTCATCAACAACTACGGCGCGGGCGGCGGCATTGAGCTGCCGTTTGGCGGTGTCAAACAGTCAGGCCACGGGCGCGAAAAAGGCTTTGAAGCGCTGTACGGTTTTTCGTCGCTCAAGACGGTGGCCATCAAGCACGATTGACCGGTGCGCCGCCGTCGTCATACACTGTCTGACACTTTGACCCGGAGCATCAGCATGCGCATCAATGCCCGACTGGATGACGACGCCCAGCAGCAGATCAACTACCTCACCCAGGCCACCGGCCAGAGCGTGAGCCATGTGGTGCGGGAGGCGGTGGCGCGTTATTACACCCAGACCCGCGCCATGCAGGGTGGCCCGCAACGCCTGCTGGCCATGATCGGGCAGGGGGACAGTGGCCGCAGCGACGTGGCGTCCAACGTCAAACGTGAGGTGTATGCGGCCTTGGTGGCCAAGCACGGTCTGGCTGATGTGCCGGGCCGGCCGTGATCGCCCTTGACAGCGGGTTTCTCTACGCGCTGGTCGACCGCCACGACGCCTGGCACAGCCGCGCAGCGGCACTGGCCGGCACTGCCGCTGAAGGCTGGATCACCACCTGGCCGGTGCTGGCCGAGGTCTGTCATCTGTACCACCGCCGTTTGACACCCCGCCAGGCCATTGACTTGATGGCCGACGTGGCCGATGGCCAACTGGTGGTGTGGGATGTGCCACCAGAGCGCGTGCACCGCATACCGGCACTGATGCAGCAATACGCCCAACTGCCGATGGACCTGGCCGATGCGTCGCTGGTGCTGCTGGCCGAGCATCTGGGCCACGGCCGCATCCTGTCCACCGACGAGCGTGATTTCGGCGCCTACCGCTGGAAGCGCCACCAACCGTTTGACAACCTGCTCGCGGCCTGAGTTGGCTGGGCACCGACCCAAACACACCCGGGGACATCCATGCGACTCAACAACAAGGTGGCCATCGTCACCGGCGGCGGCTCGGGTTTCGGCGCCGGCATCTGCGCCAAGTTTGTGGCCGAGGGCGCCAAAGTGCTGGTGGTGGACCGTGACCTGGACGCCGCCCAGCGGGTGGCCACGGCGCTGGGCGCTGCGGCGCAGGCACTGCAGGCCGATGTGGCGGTGGCGGCCGATGTGCAGCGCATGGTGGCGGGCGCGGTGGCGCAGTTTGGCCGGCTCGACATCCTGGTCAACAACGCCGGAGTCACCCATCTGCCCACGTTGCTGGAGGACGTGTCAGAGGCCGACTTTGACCGCATCGTGGCGGTCAACATGAAGGCGATCTACCTGGCCATGCGGCAGGCCGTGCCGGTGCTCAAGGCCAACCCACCGGGTGTGCACGGCATCCGTGGTGTGGTGCTCAACATCGCCAGCACCGCCGGGGTCAGCCCGCGCCCGCGCCTGTCTTGGTACAACGCCAGCAAGGGCTGGGTGATCACCGCCACCCGCGCCAACGCGGTGGAGCTGGCGCCGTTTGGCATCCGCGTGGTGGCGCTCAACCCGGTGGCGGGTGAAACACCGCTGCTCAAAAGTTTCATGGGCGAGGACACACCCGAAGTGCGCGCCAGGTTTTTGTCCACCATCCCGATCGGCCGTTTCTCATTGCCTGAGGACTTGGGCAACGCCGCCTGCTTTTTGTGCAGCGACGAGGCCAGCATGGTCACCGGTGTGTGCATGGAGATCGACGGCGGGCGCTGCATCTGACGCGCATCGGGCGCACGTCTGATGCGGCGCCAGACGCCGCGTCCAACACGCCGCGTCAGCGCACCGCCGGCCCGGCGCTGACGCTGCAAAACAAGCCGTCCGCCAACCACTGCTGCAGCAGGCCCGCCACCAGCGGCGCTGCAGCGTCAGCGCTTGGCACCAGTGCAGCGGCTTGCGCGCACCAGGCTGCAAAGGGATGGCCCACCGCCACGGCTTGCAGCAGCGTGGCCTCGGTGCTGGCCAAAGAGCGCCAGCGTGTCTCCAGCCCCTGGCGCCAGACCAGCAAGGTGTGCGGGCTGGCCTGCGGCGCGGGCAGCTCGGGTTCGGTGCCGGGTTCGGCAGCGCGCAGTGCCTGCCAGGCGGCCTCCACCGCCCACTGCAGTGCCACGGTTTGCACTGCCGGGTGCAACTGCAGGCGCAGGCCGGGCCAGTCATCCGCAGCCAGCCCGGCCAGCGCCTGGCGCTGCAGCACCGGTGCATCGCCAGCGTCAAACGCGGCGCGCAAGGCCCAGTCCATGCGGGCCAGATCAGCCAGCGCCGGGTGGGGCACCAGGCCGTTGTCGGTGGCCACGCAGCTGTCCATGAAGCTGGCCAACTGGCCACCAAACCAGCGGATCGACGGCTGGCTGGGCGGATGGGCCTGCAGGTAGGCGGCGGCCAGCGGCTCGAAGCGCTCATTGCCCAGCGCGTTTGCCAGCATCTCGAAGTTGTCACGCAAGGCGCTGGCCAAGCGCAGGCGGTGGGCCTGCTGGTAGACCTGCAGCGCTGCGGCGTAGCCACCCGGCGCCGGCCGCAACAGCACGCCGTCGGGCTGGCCCAGCACGCCGGCCTGGAAGGCCAACTGCTGCTGGCGCAGGGCGTCAAGACGGGCGGTGCTCATGCGGGGGTCACCGCAGTCTCGGTCGCCACGTCGGCCGCAATGCAGCGCGCCAGGTGCAGTTCAGCCACCAGGTCAGCCAGCGCCGGGATGTGGTCATCCCGCTCGATCATGGTGGGCCGCCAGCCCACGGTGCGCAGGGTGTGGGCGTACAAATCCCACACCGCCGGGCACACCGGCGCGTCGTGGGTGTCGATCAGCAGGCCATCCGGGCCGGTGGAGTGGCCGGCCAGGTGGATTTGCACCACCCGCTCCGCGGGCAGCGTGTTGATGTAGTTGCGTGCATCAAAACCGTGGTTGACGCTGTTGACGTAGACGTTGTTGACATCCAGCAACAACAGGCAATCGGCGCGGCTGGCCAGCGCGCTGATGAAGTCGTGTTCGCTCATCTCGTCGGCCGCAAAGCGCACATAGCTGGACACGTTCTCCAGCACCAGGCGGCGTCCCAGCAGGTCTTGCACCTGGCCCACCCGGCTAGCCACATGGCGCAGCGCGGCCTCGGTCAGCGGCAGGGGCAGCAGGTCATGCAAGTTGCGGCCCTGCACACCCGTCCAGCACAGGTGGTCAGAGACCCAGGCCGGCTGCACCCGCCGGGCCAGCGCATGCAGATCACGCAGGTAGTCCGCATCCAGCGCGTCGGTGCCGCCGATGGACAGCGAGACACCGTGCATCACCAGCGGGAAATCGGCGCGGATGCGGTCCAGGTGGTGCAGGGGCTTGCCGCCGGGCACCATGAAGTTCTCGCTGATGATCTCCAGCCAGTCCACGCCGGCCGGGCGCTGCGGATGAAAATCAGCCAGGTGCTCGGTGCGCAAGCCCAGGCCAAATCCTTGCAGAGTGGTGTGCAGCATGGTGGCGCCCGGCCGCCACAAGGCGGGCCGGGCTGCGGATTTACATCACCTTGCCGCCAGCGTCAGTGCAGGCCTTGGCCGACTTGGCCTGGGTCCAGCCCTGGCCTTTGCAACCGTTCTGGCCTTTGCACTCGCTCTTGGCGGTTTTGCACTCGCTGGTGCCCTTGCAGCTATTGGCACCGGCACATTTGACGGTGCCGTCAGCCGCTTGCGCCATGGGCGTGGCCAGCAGGCCGGCAGAGAACAGGGCAGCAGCAGCGGTGGCAATGGCCAGGCCAGATTTGATGGTTTGCATGGAGAGCTCCTTGGGGGGCAGGTTGGGTAGCGGGCGGGGTTGTGGGCCACTGCGGCAGCACCGCAGGTGCCAGATGCGGGTAGCGGGTGGCGGGTTCAGGCCAGCGCTGCATCGGTCACAACAGTCAGTCGGTGGCGCGGCGGTCTGCTTACAGCCAATCCGCAAAACGCTGCCGACACCCGCTCTACGCGGGCGATTGCTGCGTGGATGCGTGCGCGCTCAAGCCACCCACGCCAGCAGCCGTCAGCTCAGGCCGCCAACACCGCCGCAATGGCCTCGGCCGTGCGGCCGACGTTGCCATTGTTGAGCCCGGCAATGCAGACCCGGCCCGAGCGCAGCAGATACACCGCATGCTGCTCGCGCAACTGGTCCACCTGCGTCGCGCTCAAGCCGGTGTAGCTGAACATGCCGCGCTGGCTGAGCAGGTAGCCAAAGTCCTGCGCCGGCCGCAAGGCCACCAGCCGCGTTTGCAGGGCCTGGCGCATGGCCAGGATGCGGCTGCGCATGGCCGCCAGCTCGGCCTGCCACAAGCTGCGCAGGTCCGCATCACCCAGCACGTGGGCCACGATCTTGCCGGCGTGGATGGCCGGGCTGCTGTAGATGCGCCGCACCGTGAAGCGCAGTTGGCCCAGCACCAGCGCGGCCTCGGCGGCGCTGGCGCACACCGCCGTCAGTGCACCGCAGCGCTCACCGTAAACGCTCATGCTTTTTGAAAACGAGTTGGCCACAAAGTAGGTGATGCCGGCGTCTGCCAGCGCCCGCACCGCGTAGGCGTCTTCGTCAATACCGTCGCCAAAGCCCTGATAGGCCAGGTCGAGATAGGGCAGCAACTCGCGCTCGCGCAGCAGCGGGATCAAGGCATCCCACTGGGCGGCGCTCAGGTCCACACCGGTGGGGTTGTGGCAGCAGGCATGCAGCAGCACGATGCTGCGTGCTGGCAGGCTGCGTAGCGCGTCCAGCATGGCCTCAAAACGCAAACCGCCGGTGCCAGCGTCGTGGTAGGGGTAGTTGTTGACCACAAAGCCGCTGCCCTCAAACATTGAGCGGTGGTTGTCCCAGGTCGGGTCACTGACCCACACGGCGGCACCCGGCAGCCAGGTTTTCAAGAAATCCGCACCCACCTTGAGGCCACCCGACGAGCCCACGGTCTGGATGGTGGCTACGCGGCCAGCGGCAATCGCCGGGTGGTCCGGCCCCAGCAGCAAGGCCGCCACCTGGGCGCGGCAGGCGGCGTCGCCCTCCATCGGCAGGTAGGACTTGGGGCCGGCAGCGGCCAGCATGCGGGCCTCGGCCTGCTGCACGCTGGGCAACACGGGCAGCCGGCCCTGCTCGTCAAAGTAGATGCCAATGGACAGGTTGACCTTGCCTGGCCGCGTGTCGGCGTTGAAGGCGTCCACCAGCGCAAAAATCGGGTCGCCCGCGTAGGGCTGCACATGCTCAAACATCGGGGTTCTCCAGGCGGTTCGGGGGCGGGTAGCGGATGGTCCGGGCGCCAAAAATCAGAGCGCCGCGTCGATGTCGGCGGCCAGCTTGGCCGGTGCGTCTTGTGGCGCGTAGCGGCGGATCACCTGGCCGTCGCGGTCGACCAGGAACTTGGTGAAGTTCCACTTGATCGCCTGGCTGCCCAGCAGGCCCGGCGCCTCGCTTTTGAGCCACTGGTACAGCGGATGGGCAGCCGCGCCGTTGACCGCCACCTTGGCCATCATTGGGAAACTGACACCGTAGTTGAGCTGGCAAAAACTGGCGATCTGCGCGTTGTCGCCCGGGTCTTGCTGGCCAAACTCATTGCTGGGGAAGCCCAGCACCACCAGGCCACGGTCTTTGTAGGTTTGCCACAAGGTCTGCAGCCCGCCGAACTGCGGCGTGAAGCCACACTGGCTGGCGGTGTTGACGATCAACAGCAGTTTGCCGGCCAAACTGGACAATGGCAGGCGCGCACCGGTGATGTCAGTGGCTTCAAAGTCATGGAGGCTGGGCTTGGGCATGGTGGGGTTCTGGCGGGCTGTGCAGGTCAGCAGGATCGTAGCGCTGCGCGCCGTATCCCCTGTTCTGATTGCCCCGGCGGTTGACGGCGCCGGCGGCCGGCGCTGAAGATGGCCGGGCGACACGCCATCCGCCCGCACCACCCGCCCACGCCACCCGCCCCTTTTCTCAGCCGCCAGCCCAAACCCGGCCCATGCCCGCCCCATTCCCTGTCGCCATCCTGGGCTTCACCCCTGACGACCGCAAGCTGCTGGGTGACCTGCTGCGCCGCACCGTGCGCCGCGTGCCGGCCTACAGCACGGTGCTGGGCATGGACGATGCCCGCTTCGTGATTGCCGACGCCGCGCAACCCGAGGTGGTGGCCTTGCTGCGCACCCTGGGTCGCACGGCCGAGGCGGTGTTTGTGGGTGCACAGGCACCCGCTGGCGCTGCGGCGCACGTGTCGGGGTCGGTTGACCCGTCACGCCTGCTGCACCAGCTTGACAGCTTGCTGGCCCGGCGTGATGGCGCCCCGTCTGCCCATGCCCCACCCAGCCGCACCACCGCCGTGCTGAGCCACCCGCCCAGCCCCTGGCACCAGGACCGCGACGCAGCACGCCGCCAGCGGGCCGCGCTGCAGCAGGCACTGCCCCCCGCCAGGGTGCTGCTGGTCGATGACAGCGAGATTGCGCTGCTCTACCTGCGCCGCCAATTGCAGCGTTACCGGCTGGACGTGGACACCGCACGCACCAGCGAGCGCGCGCTGCAGTTGCTGGCCCAACGGCCCTATGACCTGGTTTTTTTGGACCTGGACCTGGGCCCGGGCAGCCCGGTGGATGGCTTCACCCTGTGCCACCAGATCTGCCATCAGCCGCAGCGCCCGGCCGGCAAACCACCGGCCGTGGTGATGGTGTCGGCCTTCCACGGCCCGGTCTTGCGGGTGCGCGGCACGCTGTCTGGCGCGGTGGGCTACCTGGGCAAACCACTTGACAGCGCAGCGCTGGACAGCCTGCTGCAGCACCACGGCCTGGGCGCAGCCAGCGCTGCGGGCACGCCCTTGCTGCCGCCGGGCGGCAGCAACACCGGCTTGGCGCCGGCCGACCAGGCGGCGCGGCCCGCGCCGCCGCGCTGACCCGGCGCAACCGCCCGGGCTTTTGCTGCGCCTGGCAGATCAATCGCGCTGCAGTGCCGCCAGCAGTGCCGCAGCGCCAATCAGCCCGCCACCCAGCAGCACCTGCGGCCCCAGGCTGGCAGCCCCCCACCACACCGACGACACACTGGCAAAGACCACCTCGGTGATCAGGATCACCGACACGGTGTTGGCCGGCAGCCGTGCTGCGCCATATTGAAGCGCCAGATTGGCCAGCAGCAACCAGAGTGCCAGCGCCGCAGCCACCAGCAGCCAGCCGGCAGCCGGTGCCGGTGGCCCGGCGATGCGCCCGGCCTGGCTCAGCAGGCCCGCCAGCAACAGCGCCACCAGGGCGCCGCCGGCAAACATGGCCATGGCCATGGCGCTGGCCGATTGGCTGCTGGCCGCAGCGCGGCGCAACAGCACGTTGTTGAGCGCAAAGCCCATGCCGCCCAGCAGCGCCAGCAGATCGGGCAGGTGCATGTCCGGCCCCTGCGGGCCGGGCTGCGCCACGGCCGGCCCACCCGACGGCCACAACACCACCACCGCCCCGGCCAGCGCCAGCGCCAGCCGCACCGCACCGCGGGCGCTGATGCGCTCACCCAGCAGCAAGCGGGCCAGCAACACCGTCCACAGCGGCATCAGATAAAACAGCAGCACCACCCGCACCACATCGCCAATGCTCACGGCCCAGTTGAAGCAGGCATTGGTGGCACCGGCTGCGGCCACCAGGGCCCACAGCGCGGGGCTGCGCAGCAACTCTGGCAAGGCGGCCGGGCGTACCAGCAGCAAGGTGACAACCACCGCGCTGTAGCTGACGCCGGTGAGCCAGAGCGGATGCACACCCAGCGCCGCCACATGGCGCAACGGCAGCCAGCTGAGGCCAAAGCTGAAGGCATTGAAAACCAGCGCCACCGCCGCCCAGCCGCGCACGCTGGCCCCCGAGCCAACCACCACCGTCAGTGGCAGTCGGTGCGGGCGATGGCCAGCAGGCGCTCGACCTCGGCACCGTGCAGCACGCAGTTGCGCTGGTGCCAGCGGCGGATCAGCGCCATCGCACCGGCCACCGTCAGGCCAAACACCGCAATGGCCGTGAAGGCCGACAGCCCGAGCCGTGTCATGCCGGTGTAAAACGCGCCCAGGCCCAGGATGCAGGCCTGCTCATTGAAGTTCTGCACCGCGATGGACCGGCCGGCACCCATCAGGTTGTGGCCGCGGTGCTGCAGCAGCGCGTTCATCGGCACCACCACAAAACCGCACAGCGCGCCCAACACGATGAGGAATGGCGCGGCCACCCAGACGCTGGTCAACACGTCCAGCCCCACCATCAAAAAGCCGATGACGATGCCCAGCGGCAGCACGGCCACCGCACGGTCCAGCTTCATGTAGGCCGAGGCCAGCAGCGCACCGATCACCGACCCCACGATCACCACCCCCGCCAGGTTGGACGCCTGGGTGGTGCCGTAGCCCAGCGCAGCTGCCGCCCAGGCAAACACGATGACCCGCAGATTGCCAAACACACCCCACAGCAAGGTGGTGGTGGCCAGTGAGATCTGGCCCAGCTTGTCGGCCCACAGGCGGCGGTTGCACAACGCAAAGTCCTGCACCAGCAGGGCCGGGTTGGCCGAGATCGGCTGCAGCGGGGCGTCGGTGCGCGGGATCTTCAGATTGAACAGCGCGGCCACCAGGTAGAACAGGATGGTGGTGGCGATGGCCGCCTCGGGCGGGGTGTCCACGCTGGTGTCGACCCACGGCATGTCAAAACCCAACAGGACGGGCGCGATGCGTGGCCCCACCAACTGCCCACCCACCAGGATGCCCATGATGATGGAGGCGATGGTCAGTCCCTCCACCCAGCCGTTGGCCTTGACCAGTTGCGACGGCGGCAGCAACTCGGTGAGGATGCCGTACTTGGCCGGTGAATAGGCCGCCGCACCCAGCCCCACCACCGCGTAGGCCAACAGCGGGTGGCTGCCAAACAACATCATCAAGCAGCCCACCACCTTGATCAGGTTGGACGCAAACATGACCCGGCCCTTGGGCGCGGCGTCAGCGATGGCGCCCACAAACGGCGCCAGCAACACATAAAACAGCGCAAACATCGGCGCCAATGCCGGGATCTGCCACGGCGCAGCGTTGTTCGACTTGAGCAATTCAATTGCGGCCACCAGCAGGGCGTTATCAGCCAGCGAGCTGAAAAACTGCGCCGCCATGATGGTGTAGAAGCCTTTTTTCATCTGCTTCGCTCAGGGGCCGCTGCGAGCGGCCCGTCATGTCTCCAAACTGCACGGAACGTGCCCGTACCCGGCACCATCCACCTCTGGCCGCCGGGGGGTGGCTACAGCCCGACGCGGCGCGGTTATAGCACGCACCCCCCTCGCCCCCGGGCGCCGCCGGGCCAGCCGCTGGGGGCACTGGCAGAATCCCGCCGCAGTGTGATGGACGGCCATCCCACTGCCTGAGCGTCCACCGTGCCCCGCCCCATCCAAGCCCTGATCCACCCCAGCGCACTGGCCCACAACCTGGCCCGGGCCAAGGCGCAAACGCCCGATGCGCGGGTCTGGGCGGTGGTCAAGGCCAATGCCTACGGCCACGGCATCGCCCGGGTGTTTGGCGCACTGCGCGCTGCCGATGGTTTTGCCTTGCTGGACCTCGACGAAGCGCAAAAGTTGCGCACGCTGGACTGGCGTGGCCCCATCCTGCTGCTGGAGGGCGTGTTTGAGCCGCGTGACCTGGAGTTGTGCTCACGCCTGCAGCTGTGGCATGTGGTGCATTCACAGCAGCAGATTGATTGGCTGGCACGCCACAAGACGCAGGCGCCGCACCGGGTATTCCTCAAGATGAACAGCGGCATGAACCGGTTGGGCTTTGGCCCCACGTCCTTGCGCAGCGCCTGGGCCATGTTGGCTGCGCTGCCGCAGGTGGACGAGATCTCGCTGATGACGCATTTCTCAGACGCCGATGGCCCGCGTGGGGTTGCACAGCAAGTGGCGGCGTTCCTGGCCGCCACGCACGATCTGCCGGGTGAGCGCTCGCTGAGCAACAGCGCGGCCATGCTGCGCCATGCCGGGTTGGCAAGCGACTGGGTACGCGCCGGCATCCTGCTGTATGGCAGTGCGC
>JANPOW010000023.1:0-3889 GCA_031428185.1 Betaproteobacteria bacterium
CAGCGTTCAGCGTGGCGGCAATGAGCAGGGCAAAAGCATCCATGAACGGGCCTCAGGCAAGCGGACGCCGCGGAACCGGCTTGGCCGGGCCGCTGGCGGTGCCCCCCCGGGGGGGAGGCGACCGCAGGTCGCTGCGGGGGGGGGTCCATTTCACACGGTAGTGGATCAGCGTGTCACACGCCAACAGCGCAATCAGCAGCAGGCCCTGGAACACGCCGGTGATGGATTTGGGCAGGCCCAGGCGCGATTGCGCCAGCTCACCACCGATGAAGAACATGCTCATCAGCACGGCCGAAAACAACACCCCCACCGGATGCAAGCGGCCCACAAAGGCCACGATGATGGCCGCAAAACCGTAACCCGCCGGCACATGCGGTGTCAGTTGGCCCAGCGGGCCGGCGGCCTCCAGCCCACCGGCCAGGCCGGCCAGGCCACCCGACAGCAGCAGCGCCAACCACAGCGCACCGCGGGATGAGAAGCCCGCATAACGCGCCGCTGCCGGGGCCAGCCCGCCCACCTGCAACTGGAAGCCGGCGTAGCTGCGGAACAGCAACAGCCAGCCCAGCGCCGCCGCCGCAAGCGCAATCAGCACACCGATGTTGGCGCGTGAACCGTCCATCAGCTTGGGGATCTTGGTGATGGCGTCGAACGTGACGGTCTGCGGAAAGTTGTAGCCCTTGGGGTCTTTCCAGGGGCCGTACACCAACCAGCCCAGCAGCAGGTCGGCCACGTAGACCAGCATCAGGCTGACCAAAATTTCATTGGCGTTGAAACGGTCCCGCAGCAGCGCCACCACACCAGCCCACAGCATGCCGCCCAGCACAGCGGCACCCAGGATGGCCAGCACGACCCAGCGTGTGCTGCCAGGCCCGGCCGTCATGGCCACAGCACCGGCAAAAATGGCACCCAGGATGAACTGGCCCTCGGCGCCGATGTTCCACACATTGCTGCGGTAGCAAATGGACAAGCCCAGCGCAATCAGCGCCAGCGGGGTGGCCTTGATGGCAATCTCGCTCCAGGCGTAACCGTTTTTGATGGGTTCGATGAAAAACATCTGCAGCCCACGCAGCGGGTCTTTGCCCAGCGCGCTGAACAGCAGCACACCCAGCAACACGGTGATCAGCAGCGCGATGACGGGTGAGGCAATCACCATCCACTGCGACGGTTGTGGCCGTGCCTCAAGCTTGAGCATGCAGGTCACCGTTGGTCGTGTCGTGTGGGCTGGCTTGCGCCCGGTGCGCGGCGCCGGCCAGCGCAGCCGCACCGGTCTGCTCATCCAGGCCGCCCCACAGCCCGCTCATCCACTCACCCACCATCGCCACGGTGGCCTGCGCCACCGGCACGCTGGGCGACAGCTTGCCTTGGGCCATCACCAGCAGCCGGTCGCTGATCTGGAACAACTCGTCCAGCGCTTCACTGACCACCAGCAGCGCGCAGCCCTGGTCACGCAACTGCAGCAGCGCAGCGCGGATTTGTGCCGCCGCGCCCACGTCCACACCCCAGGTGGGCTGCGAGACGATCAGCACCTTGGGCTGGGCGTCGATCTCGCGCCCGACGATGAACTTTTGCAAGTTGCCACCCGACAGGCTTTGGGCCGCCGCACTTGGCCCACCGGCCTTGACCTTGTAGCGCGCGATCAACCCATTGGCCAGGCGCCTGACCGCTGCGGTGTTGATCCAGCCCAGCCGGGACACCGCTGCGGTGCGTGTCAGCAAGGTGTTTTGCGCCAGGCTCATGCTGGGCACGGCGCCCCGGCCCAGCCGCTCTTCCGGCACAAAGTGCAGGCCACCGGCGCGGCGCTGGCGTGGTGCGGCTTGGGCGATGTCCTGGCCAAACAGCGTGATGCTGCCGCGGGGTGCGCGCGTGTCCTCACCCGACAAGGCCGCCATCAGCGCTTGCTGGCCATTGCCGGAGACACCGGCCACACCCACGATCTCACCGGCCCGCAGCTCAAACGCGATGTTGTGCAGCGTCATGCCGAATGGATTCGACCTCGCCAGTGACAGCCCACGCACTGCCAGCGCCACTGCGCCAGGCCGGGCCGGGCGGTGGGCCAGCGCGGGTGGCTCGGCGCCAATCATCAGGCGTGACAGGCTGGCGTTGCTTTCTTTGGCCGGGTCGACCTCACCCGTCACCTTGCCGCCGCGCAACACGGTGCAGTGGTGGCACAGGGCGCGGATTTCGTCCAGCTTGTGGCTGATGTAGAGGATGGAACAGCCCTCACGCGCCAGTTGTCGCAGGGTGACAAAAAGCTTTTCAACCGCCTGTGGTGTCAGCACCGAGGTGGGCTCATCCAGGATCAACAACTGCGGTTTGGTCAGCAGTGCGCGCACGATCTCCACCCGCTGGCGTTCACCCACGCTCAAGGTGTGCACCGGGCGCAGCGGGTCCACGTCCAGGCCGTAGCCCTGCGACACGCTGCGGATGCGGCTGATGACTTGCGGCAAAGGCAAGGCCTTGTCCAGGCCCAGCCAGACGTTCTCGGCCGCCGTCAAGCTGTCAAACAGCGAGAAGTGCTGGAACACCATCGCAATGCCCAGCGCCCGCGCCTGCTGCGGGTTGTGGATCTGCACGGGCTGGCCGTTCCAGGCGATCTGGCCGGCGTCGGGCCGCACGGCGCCGTAAATCATCTTCATCAGCGTGCTTTTGCCGGCACCGTTTTCACCCAGCACGGCGTGGATCTGGCCCGGTGCCACCTTCAATGACACCTTGTCGATGGCGCGCACGGCGGGGTATTGCTTGCTGATGCCGGTGAGTTGAAGTCGGAGCATGCGGTGCTGGCCTGCGGCGGTGTTGATGGCTTTTGCGGCTGAATGTCGGCGTCAAACCCGGGCGTGGCGGCGCACACCGGCCACCCAGGTTTCAACCAGGTAGCGCTCATCGCCCAGGGTGAGCCAGGCAAACAACCGCTCATGCAACTCGCGGGCCAGGCTGTGGCGGCGTGTGGCCACCGTGCCCACGGCCCAGTCCCACACGCACACATCGGCCATGGCGCCGGCGCGAAGCGTGCCCATCTCGTCACCCAGCCGCAGCGCGTGTGCGGCGCCCCGGGTGGCGGCGTGCAGCAAGGCCCAGGCAGTGCAGCGGTTGCCGGCCAGGGCCTGCACCTTGTAGCCGTCGGCCAGCGTGCGGTGCATGCTCAACGAGGTGCCGCCGCCCACATCCGAGCCCATGCTGACGGCGATGCCCGCCGCCGCCGCCTGCTGCCAGCCAAACAGGCCGCTGCCCAGAAACAGGTTGGACGACGGGCAAAACGCAATCTGCGCGCCGCTCTCGCGCAGCGCGGTGCGGTCGGCATCGTCCAGCCAGATGCCGTGCGCCAGCACGGCGCGCTCGGTCAGCAGGCCGTGGCTGGCGTACACGTCCAGGTAGCTGCGGGCGCTGGGGTATAGCTGGGCCACCCAGGCCACCTCGGCGCGGTTTTCAGCCACATGGGTTTGCATGTACAGGCCGGGGTGGTCAGCCAGCAATTGGCCGGCCATGGCCAGTTGTTGTGGGCTGCTGGTGGCGGCAAAGCGTGGGGTCACCGCGTAGGCCAGCCGCCCCTGGCCGTGCCAGCGCTCGATCAGCGCGCGGCAGTCGCGCCTGGCCTGCTGCACATCGTCACGCAAGCCATCGGGCGCGTGGCGGTCCATCAGCACTTTGCCGGTGATCAGCCGCATGCCACGCGCCTGGGCGGCGGCAAACAGTGCGTCGGTGCTGGCCACATGCACGGTGGGGAAGACCACCGCCGCCGTGCTGCCGTGGGCCAGCAGCGCATCGGCAAACAGCGTGGCGGCGGCCTGGGCAAAGGCCGGGTCGGCATGGCGCGCCTCGGCCGGGAAGGTGTAGGTGTTGAGCCAGTCCAGCAGCTCGGCGCCCCAGGACGCGATCACATCCACCTGCGGGC
>JANPOW010000024.1:0-2007 GCA_031428185.1 Betaproteobacteria bacterium
GGACGCAAGCGGCAAGGTGCTGGCCTTGCGGGTGCGCGGCTACGCCAACGTCGGCGGTTATGCGGCAGTGGTCGGTGTGGCGATCCAGGTGCTGATCGGCCCCTGGGTGTCCACCAGCAGTTATGACATCCCCACGGTGGACCTGCAGTTCACTGCCGTGATGACCAATACCACGCCCACCGGCGCCTACCGGGGCGCCGGCCGGCCCGAGGCCATCTACCTGACCGAGCGGCTGATGGACGCCGCGGCCCGCAAACTGCGGCTCGACCCGGCGGAGCTGCGCCGCCGCAACATGATCCGGCCCGAGCAGATGCCCTACAAAAACCCGCTGGGTCAGCTTTACAACAGCGGCGCGTTTGCGCAGATCCTGGACCAGGGCCTGGCCTTGGCCGACTGGACCGGTTTTGCCACCCGCCGCGCCGAATCGCATGCACGCGGCAAGCTGCGCGGCCGTGGCATTGCCACCTTTCTGGAATGGACCGGTGGCAATGCGATGGAGGAGACGGTGACCGTCAATATCACCGCCGATGGCTTTATTGAGCTGGGCTCGGCCACCCAGGCCATGGGCCAGGGCATTGCCACCAGCTACGCCCAACTGGCGGTGGATGTGTTTGGTGTGCCGATCGAGCGCATCCGCGTGCTGCAGGGCGACACCGACCGCGCGAACGGATTTGGCAGCGCCGGCTCACGCTCGCTGTTCACCGGCGGCTCGGCCGTCAGCGTGGCGTCCAAGAAAACCATTGACGAGGCCAAGGCGCTGGCGGCCGATGCGCTGGAGGCGCCGGCGGCCGACATCGAATACACCGAAGGCCGCTTCCAGGTGGCCGGCACCGATCTGGGCATCGGCTTGTTCGAGCTGGCCGCCCGCCAGCCGGCGCTGCGCATCAGCGTGGCCGCCAGCACTACCGCCGGTGGCCCCACCTGGCCCAACGGCTGCCACATCTGCGAGGTGGAGCTTGACGCCGCCACCGGTGAGGTGCAGGTGGTGGCCTACGCCTCGGTCAACGATATTGGCCGGGTCGTCAGCCCCACCATCGTGCGCGGCCAGGTGGAGGGCGGGGCGGTGCAAGGCATCGGCCAGGCGCTGTGTGAGCGGGTGGCTTACGACGCCGAGACCGGCCAGTTGCAAAGCGCCAGTTTCATGGACTACGCCTTGCCGCATGCCGATGGCTTTCTTGGCTTCAAGACCGCGTTTGACACCAGCATCCCCTGCAAGACCAACCCGCTGGGTGTCAAGGGTGTGGGTGAGCTGGGCACCATCGGCGCCACACCGGCGGTGGTCAATGCGGTGATCGACGCGCTGGACCATGCGGGCCTGGGCGCAGCGGCTGAGGCGATCCAGATGCCCATCACCGGTGAGCGGGTGTGGCGGGCCTTGAACCTGAAGCAGTTTGACCCGTCGCCTTACCCGCTGTGACGGTCAAGCCGCGCGCAGGCAATCCACGATCTGCAGCCGTGCCGCCCGCCAGGCGGGGATGAAGCCACCCACCACGCCCATGGCCAGTGCAAACACCATTGTTTGCACGGCGATCTGCGGTGTCAGCACAAAGCGGAAAGCCAGTTCGGCAAAGGTCTGGAAGTTGGTGGTGGACACATCCACCGCCTGCATCACGCTGGCTGCGCCCAAGCCCACCACACCGCCGATGGCCGCCAGCAGCAGCGATTCAGCCATGAAGGCACTGAGCACCGCGCCACGCCGAAAGCCCAGCGCGCGCAGCGTGCCGATCTCGCCGGTGCGCGCGGCCACGGCGGCAAACATCGTGATCATCGCGCCCACCACCGCGCCGATGGAAAAGATGATGGCCAGGCTCAAGCCCAGGATGTTGATGAAGGTGGCCAGCGCTTCACTCTGCTCGGCATAAAAGCGCTGCTCGGGCTTGGCCTCCAGCGCCAGGCGCGGGTCGGCATCCAGACGGGCTTTGGTGGCGGCAAACAGGCTGGGGTCGGCCAGCTTGAGCACCACGATGGAATACACCGGGCGGCGGAAGGCCTGCAGCATCTGCTCGG
>JANPOW010000025.1:0-12973 GCA_031428185.1 Betaproteobacteria bacterium
GTGGCCTGGCACCGGCGGCGGCGCGCTACGCCGGGTTTTCATCCAGCCGCCTGCTGTGGCTGGCGCTGCTGATCTCGGGCGGGCTGGCCGGCCTGGCCGGTGCGCTGGAGGCGGCCGGGCCGCTGGGCCAGTTGACGCCGCATGTGCCGGCCGGCTACGGTTTCGCCGCCATCATCGTGGCTTTTGTCGGCCGGCTGCACCCGGTGGGCGTGGTGGCCTCGGCCATCCTGATGAGCATGTTTTTCATCGGCGGAGAGCTGGCGCAATCGCGTTTGGGCTTGCCCAAATCGATCACCGGGGTGTTTCAAGGCCTGCTGCTGTTTGCGCTGCTGGCTTGCGACACGCTGATTCACTACCGCGCGAAATGGACCCCCCCCCGCAGCGACCTGCGGTCGCCTCCCCCCCGGGGGGGCGCCGCCAGCGGCCCGGCCAAGCCGGTTCCACGGCGTCCGCTTGCCTGAGGCCCGTTCATGGATGCTTTTGCCCTGCTCATTGCCGCCACGCTGAACGCTGGCACCGTGCTGGCCCTGGCCGGCCTGGGGCTGCTCATCAATGAGCGCGCCGGCGTGCTCAACCTGGGGGCCGAGGGGCTGATGCTGGTGGCGGCGATCGCCGGTTTTGCCACCGCCGTGCACACCGGCAGTGATGTGCTGGCATTTGGTGCGGGCATGGCCGCTGCTGCACTGCTGGCCGCCATCTTTGGCCTGCTGGTGATCTGGCTCAACACCAACCAGTACGCCACCGGCCTGGCGCTCAGCCTGTTTGGCGCCGGCTTCTCGGCGTTTGTCGGCATCCAATACACGCAAGAAAAAATCGGCGACCGCCCGCGCTTCCAGATCCCCGGCCTGGCCGACATCCCGTTTGTCGGCCCGGCGCTGTTCAAGCAGCATCCGATGGTCTATCTGGTGGTGGTGGGCAGCTTCGCGCTGGGCTGGTTTTTGTACCGCTCCCGCGCCGGCCTGGTGCTGCGTGCGGTGGGTGAATCACCCGAGGCCGCGCATGCACTGGGTTACCCGGTGCGGCGCATCCGGCTGGCCGCGGTGGTGGCCGGTGGTGCGCTGTGCGGCCTGAGCGGCGCCTACATCTCGGTCATCTACACGCCGCTGTGGGTGGAGGGCATGGTGGCCGGCAAAGGCTGGATTGCACTGGCCTTGACCACCTTCGCCACCTGGCGGCCGGCCCGGGTGCTGCTGGGCGCTTACCTGTTTGGTGGCGTCACGATGCTGCAATTCCATCTGCAGGGCGAGGGCGTGCAGATCGCCAGCCAGTGGCTGTCCATGCTGCCCTACCTGGCCACCATCGTGGTGCTGGTGCTGATCTCGCGCAACCCCACTTTCATCCGCGTCAACATGCCGGCCTCACTCGGCAAAGCCTTTTTCCCGGGTGGATGACCCGCCCCCGCAGCGGCCTGCGGCGTCTGCTGGATGAACGTCCGGTTTCATCGTCTGCGTTTGTTCGTGTTGTTCATGTTGTTCGCTTGTCTGGTCCTTGTTCAACCCTTGGAGATTTCATGACGCTCGCCCCGAAGCGCTCGCTGCTCAAGCTCGCCGGCTGGTCCACCCTTGCCGCCACTGCGGCCCTGGTGGGCTGCGGCAAGAAAGTGGAGCCTGCCGCCGCACCTGCCACAACCGCAGCCAGCGCCGCCGCGCCAGCGGCGGCCAAACCCGTGCCGCTGAAAGTGGCCTTTGCCTACATCGGCCCGGTGGGTGATGGTGGCTGGACTTTTGCGCACGACAACGCCCGCAAGGCGCTGGAAAAAGCACTGGGCGACAAAGTCGTGACCAGCCTGGTTGAGAACGTGCCCGAATCGGCCGACGCCGAACGTGTCTTGCGCGACATGGTGGGCCAGGGCAACAAGCTGATCTTCGGCACCACATTCGGCTACATGGAGCCCATGCTCAAAGTGGCCGCCGACGCCAAGGACGTCAAGTTTGAGCACGCCACCGGCTACAAGACGGCAGACAACCTGCGCACCTACGACAGCCGCACCTACGAGGGCGCCTACATGGCCGGCGTGGTGGCTGGCGCCATGACCAAGCGCAATACGCTGGGTGTGGTGGGCTCGGTGCCCATCCCCGAGGTGATCCGCAACATCAACGCCTTTACGCTGGGCGCGCAAAGCGTCAACCCCAAGATCAAGACCAAGGTGGTGTGGGTCAACAAATGGTTTGATCCGCCGAAGGAGACCGAAGCCGCCACCGCACTGATCAATGGTGGGGCCGATGTGCTGATGCAGAACACCGACTCGCCTGCGGTGCTGAAAACCGCGCAGAACATGGGCAAACGCGCGTTCGGCTGGGACAGCGACATGACCGCCTACGGCCCCAAGGCGCATCTGGGTTCAGCGGTGGTCAATTGGGCGCCGTACTACATCAAGACCACCCAGGACGCGCTGGACGGCAAGTGGGCCAGCGGCAAAACCTGGTGGGGCGTAAAAGAGGGCGCGATTGACTTTGTGGCCATTGCCGACGACGTGCCGGCCGAGATCAAGGGGAAGATCGATGCCATCAAAGCCGGCCTGAAAGACGGCAGCTTTGTGATCTGGAAAGGCCCGCTCACTGACAACAATGGCAAGCTGGTGCTTGAAAAAGACAAGACTGCCGACGATGAGTTCTTGGGCGGCGTCAAGTTCTACGTCAAGGGTGTGGACGGCAAGGTGCCGGGCGACGGCAAGTGATGCGGGCTGCGGGTTGACCAAAAAAAGGCCGCTGCGTGCGGCCTTTTTTTTGCCGCCGCGCTTTGCGGCTGCATCAACCACTTCAGAGATTTTTGTCCATCCAGGCAATGCGCTTGCGCAGCCAGTCGCTGTAGTACACCACCTCGGCATGGTGGCTGCCCAGCACCACCGCGTTGGGCCAGACCCATTCATTCAGGATGGGCCAGCGCTTGAAGTTCTCGGCCTGCGACAGCTTCAGCGCGTTTTCTTGCAGCGTGATGTAGGTGGGGATGGTCTGGAACTTGGCCCGCACCGCCACCCAGCGCTGGCGCACCCGCTGCTTGAAGGTGCGGTCTTGCCACAGCGCGTTGACCCAGGCCGACTGCACCGGCAAATACCAGCCGGTGGGCTTGAGCACCAGCGGCTCGTAGTCCACATTGCCGGCGGACAGGTCAAAGTCCCACAGCGGCCCCATCTTCATCTTGGCGTTGCGGTCCTTGACCATGTAGACGCTGGAGCTGAACGCCGCGTCCACGTTTTTCAGCAGCTCTTGCACCAGAAACCAGTCGATCAGTGAATCCACATCCATCAGGCTGGCATAGCCGGTGCCGGGGCTGGTATTGCGCGACAGGATGGCGGTTTCAAGCGCCTGGGTGTATTGGCTGATGTAGGCCGCCTGCGCCGGCATCACCGCGTTGCCGGACGGGCTTTGCATCACAAAGTGGATGCCCTCGGCGGTGTCAAAGTAACGGTCGGTGCTGCCCATGTACTCCAGAAAATCAGCCTCCAGCAAGTAGCCGCCCGACAGGTTGGGCTGGGTGATGTCAGCGCTGGTCATGGCCGTCATCGCCACGCGCTGCGGGGCCACCTCGATTTTTTCACCCAGCATGTAATTGCCCAGAAACTGGTCGTTCAGGTAGACCTCGGCATGGCGCAGCCGGGGGGTCCAGGGCATGCCGATTCGGCGGCTCAGTTCCATCGCCACCACGTTGCGCATCAGGGTTTTGTCGGCGTAGTTGGCCAGCAGCACCCAGTCTTTGTGGGCCGGCATGTCCAGCACGGCGGCGGCCGCATCCAGCTTCAGGCGGTAGCCTTTTTTGGGCATGTCCCAGGTGGAATTGCCACGCCCCTTGATCTTGATGGTGCCGGTGAACAAGCCTTGCTGGTAGGCCTGCACACTGCCGTCGCGGATGCGCATGCAGGCGGTGACGTAGTTGTCGCGGTCCAGCACCGGCGCGCCGGCGGTGGTCCAGATCTGCACCACCGGCAGGCCGGTATTGACCACCGGCAAGGCGCCCGAGGCCCCCGGCACGCAGGTGGTGGTCTGGGCCAGGCTGATGCCGCTGGCGCAAGCCAGCAGCGCGACCGCAGAGGCTGCCAGCAGATGCCGTAGGCGGCGGCGTGGGTTGCACAACATGGTGTTCTCCTGTTGATTGAATTTGCCAATTAAAGCTCTTTTATCGAAAAATGACTATCAGCAATTGAAAAGGGGTTGGCCTGGCTTGCTACGGTGCAGCCCAGCGGTGGCAACGCTTGGGCCGGCAGCCAGCGGCAGTGTGTTGTGGCCGTGTGCATGTGAAAACGCCGCCAACGCTTGGTCAGCGTGGCGGCGTGTGCTGCAACAAGCCGGCGTGCGCCGGCCATCACATGGCGTTTCAGGCTTTGTTGGCTGCTTTGCGGGCCTCGCCGGCTTTGTGTTGCCACCACGCGCCTTGGCCTGGCCCACCACCTCCAGCTTGGCGTTGACCACGCCTGACTTAGCGCATGCGGGTCTTGCCGGCGGCGGCTTGTGACTGGTCACCCACCCGGTCAGCCGAGAACGGGCCACGGTCATTGACACGCACCACCACGCGCTGGTTGTTCTTGAGGTTGCTCACCCGCACCAGGGTGCCAAACGGCAGGGTCTTGTGCGCCAGGATCAGGGCGCCGGGGTTGAAGCGCTCACCGCTGGCGGTGTTGCGGCCGGCAAACTTGCGGCCGTCATAGGCCACTTTGCCCTCAGACGCCGCACCGGCGCTGGCCGTGGCTGGTGCGGGTGCTGCGGCCGGTGTGGCGGCTGCCTTGGCGCTGGCGGCGCCATCAACGATGGCGGCTGCGGTCTGGTTTGCCGCGTTTCGCATGGGCCACCGCCGGGCTGCAGGGTGTGGCCCGGCTGCGCTCAAACCACGTTGCCCCAGTCGTCCACCTCATGGGTGGTGACATCAAACCGTGCCAGCGTGTGCAGGCCAAAGGCCATCACGATGGGCACATCACCGGCGTCGCGGCCACGCGCCATCACCACGCGGCCGATGCGCGGTTTGTTGTGGCGCGCATCAAAGGTGTACCAGCGGTCACCCAGAAACACCTCGAACCAGGCGCTGAAATCCATCGGTGAGCGCACCGGCGGGATGCCGATGTCGCCCAGGTAGCCGGTGACGTAGCGCGCCGGCTTTTTCATGCTGCGGCACAGCGTGACGGCTTGGTGGGTGTATTCGCGGCTGCCGCGGGTGCGCTCGCGGTAGCCCTCCACCGCGGTGCGGGTGGCGCGGGCAGCCTGGTAGTCGAAGCGGATGTGCTGGTGCACAAAATCGCAGATGGCCTGCACGCGCGGCCGGCCCAGCGGGGTGTTGCCAAATTGGGTCCAGGCAAATTGCAGCAACTCGCTGTCCACCTCGCAGTAGCGGCTGGGCAGCAAGAACTGCAGCGTGGACACCGGCAACTCGGTCGGGTCGTGCTGCCAGGCCGTCCAGTCGGCTTCGTCGACCTGGCCGCTGTCGCGGATCACCACCTGGTTCTGGAAGCGCACGCTGGCCACGCCGGCCGGCACGTTGACCCGGCTGCAGTGGTTGCCAAACGCGTCCACATACGGCTCGACCTGCAGATTGGGTGTGATCTGGATGTTTTCAGGCGTCAGTAAATCACCTTGCCGCGACGGATGCACCCGCAGCAGGTGGATCAACGCGATGGGTGTGTTGACCCGCAGTTCGATGTCGTAGCCGAGTTGGATGTTCATGTTGGGGTTGCAGGGTGGTCAAGGTGGGGCAGGGCCAGCCCGGCGCACTGCGGCACCCTGTGGCCAGAGACGCTTGCAGCATAGGGCTTGCCGCAGTTGTCGAGCAGCAGCGCGGGGCGTGCTGCGGCGTGGGACAGCGCCTACGCCCTGACTTGGCAAAATCCTTGCGAGCCGCCCATGGCCGGCCGCCCAGGCCGACACGCCCACCCCACGCCCAACCCACGCCCACCCCACGCCCACCCCAGGACCACCCATGCCGACCACCCCACCCGCCTTGCCCGCCGGCTTGCCCATCACCCTGGCGCGCCCGGCGCTGCTGGACTTGTTGTGCCGCGCGCCCAAGGCCGAGCTGCACATCCACATCGAGGGGTCACTGGAGCCCGAGCTGATTTTTGCGCTGGCCCAGCGCAACGGCGTGGCGCTGGCCTACCCCAGTGTGGACGCCCTGCGCGCGGCCTACGCTTTCACCGATCTGCAGAGCTTTCTCGACATCTACTACGCCGGTGCCAGCGTGCTGCTGCAAGAGGCTGACTTCTTCGACATGGCCTGGGCCTACTTTGAGCGTGCAGCGGCCGACCATGTGGTGCATGCCGAGCTGTTTTTTGACCCGCAGACCCACACCGCACGCGGTGTGGACATCGGCGTGGTGATCAGCGGCCTGCACCGTGCCTGCCTGCAGGCCAAGGCGCGCCTCAACATCAGCGCCAGCCTGATCCTGTGTTTCTTGCGCCATCTGCCTGAGGACGATGCACTGGCCACCTTGGCCGCCGCGCTGCCCTGGCGCGACCAATTCATCGGCGTGGGGCTGGACAGCAGCGAGCGTGGCCACCCGCCTGAAAAATTTGCCCGCGTCTTTGCGCAGGCCCGCGCGCTGGGCCTGCACCTGGTGGCCCATGCCGGCGAGGAGGGGCCACCGGCCTACATCGAGGCCGCGCTGGATGTGCTGCAGGTGCAGCGCATTGACCACGGTGTGCGCTGCGTGGAGAGCCCGGCCCTGGTGGCGCGGCTGGCGGCCAGCCGCCTGCCACTCACCGTGTGCCCGTTGTCCAATATCAAGCTGTGTGTGTTTGCCAGCATGGCTGAGCACAACCTGCCGGCGCTGCTGGATGCCGGCCTGTGCGCCAGCATCAACAGCGACGACCCGGCCTACTTTGGTGGCTACATGAATGCCAACCTGCTGGCCACTTTCCAGGCGCTGCCGCAACTGGGTGTGGCCCAGGCCTACTGCGTGTTGCGCAACAGCTTTGAGGCCAGCTTTGCCACGCCGGTGGCCAAAGCAGCCTGGGTGGCGCAACTCGACGCGGTGTTCTGCAGCATGGCTTGAGCCGCGCCCGCGCGTGGCCGGGCCACGGCTCAGCCTGCGGTCAGCGGGGTCAGCTTGTCAGCAGCCAAGGTGGCGCTGATGGCCGCGCGCAGTTGCGCCAGCTCCAGCGGCTTGGTCAGGTAGTGGGCAAAGCCGGCCGCCAGGCCATGCGCGATGTCGGCCGGCATGGCGTTGGCGCTGACCGCCAAGACCGGCACACCGGCACACGCGGGTTGGCGCTGCAGGCGCTGCAACACGTCAAGGCCATGCCTGTCGGGCAGCTCGATGTCGAGCAGGGTCAGCGTGGGTTGCAGGGTTCGGGCTTGCAGCAGGCCGTCGTCGGCGGTGGTGGCCACCACCACCCGGGGCCGGCCCAGCAGGGCCAGCATCGCCTCCATCAGCATCACGTTGACGGGGTTGTCCTCGATGTAGAGCACGGTGTCGCTGCTGCACAGCAAGCTTGGCCGGGTGCTGGTGCCCGGGTTTGCGCTGGCCGTTGCTGCGGCGGTGGCCGGCAGCAGTGGCAGCGCCTGGGCCGGGCCCAGCGGCAAATCCACCCAGAAGGTGCTGCCCTGGCCCGGCGCCGTGTCCAGGCCGATGTGGCCACCCATTGCCTGCACCAGGCTGCGGCTGACGGCCAGGCCCAGGCCGGCCCCCTCAACCGGGCCGTGGGCGGCGCCCAGGCGCTCAAACGGATCAAACAGCCGGGCTTGCTGGCCGGCATCCAGCCCGGGGCCGCCATCGGCAATGCTGATGCGCCGCCGGGCCGGCTCATCCGGCCCGGCCGGCGCCAGCCTGCAGGCCACCCGCACCGTGCCACCCGGCCGGTTGTATTTGATGGCGTTGGACAGCAGGTTGAGCAGCACCTGTTTCAAGCGTGTGGGGTCGGCCAGCACGGTGCAGCGTTCGGCCCCTGCCGCCAGTTGCAGCACGCCGGCTTGCAGCGGCAGGGTGATCCTGCGGGCATCAGCCAAGGGCTGCAGCAGTGCCAGGCAGCTTTGCAGCAGTGCCCGCACCGCCACCGGCACCTGCACGACCTGCAACTTGCCACGTCCCACCACGGCCAGGTCCAGCGCGTCGTTGATCAGGCGCAGCACACGGCGTGCGCCGTTGAGCATTTTGTGCAGCGGGCTGCGGTGGGCCTCGGCCAGCGGGTGCTGCAGGTCGGCCTGCAGCAACTGGCCAAAGCCCAGGATGGCGTTCAGCGGTGTGCGCAGTTCATGCGACAGGCCGGACAGGAATTGCGTCTTGGCCTGGTTGGCCCGTTCGGTCTCATTCTTGGCGGCCGTCAGCGCGTGCTGGGCCTGCACGCTGTCGGTCACATCGGTGCAGGTGCGCACCTCACTGCCATCGGCCAGGCCGCGGCTGCGCACCTCGATCAACTGGCCAGTGATGCCGCGCCGCACCTACAGCGCCGGGTTGCCGGCCAGTCGGTCGGGCAGCGCCTGGGCCTGGCCGTGGGCGTCGATGTAGCGGGTGCCAGTCGGCAGGCCACCACGCTGGGTCTGGAAGTCGCGCAGGCCAGATTGGCGGCCTGCGCTTCAGGCTGAAACGTGGCGTCGACCGCAATGGCCATGCAGACCATCGCGCCAGCCCCGCACAGGTTGTCGCTCGGGTGCGGCGATGGCTGGCCGATTGTCAACACCGCAGCGCCGGCCCCCGCCGGCCGGCTTGACGCAAGGGCGCGGGCTCAGGGCAAGCGCACCCAGCGCAGCTCCAGCGTGTCGTTGGGCCACTGCACCAGTTGCACCGGCTTGCGCGCGGCCCAGCTCAGGGTGCGGCGGTACAGCGGCAGGTAGGGCAGGTCGTCTTGCACCAGGCGCAACACCACACCCACGCGGGCGCGGCGCTTGGTCAGGTCGGGCTCGGTGCGCACCGCGTCGATCAAGGCATCCAGCGCCGGGTTGCTGTAGCGCCCGGCGTTGAACGCACCGCCGCCCTGCGGGTCCCAGGTGCGCAGCAAGGCGCTCAGCGTGCTCCACGGGTCGGGTGTGGGGGTCCAGCCGTATTCGATGACGCTGGCCGTGCCCTGGCTGAGTTTGGGGAAGAACTGGTTGGCCGGCGCGCTGCGCAAGGTGGTGCGTATGCCCACCTGCGTCAGCATGGCGGTGGCGGCCTGGCACACCGCATCACGCCAGGCCACGTTGACACAATCCAGCGTCACGCTGAAACCGTTGGGGTAGCCCGCCTCGGCCAGCAGTACACGCGCTTTGGCGGGGTCATGTGGCAGGCGCTTGTCCAACTCGGGCAGGTAGCCGTCCACCAGCGGCGAGATGAACGAGCCGGTGGCCACGGCCTGGCCACGCAGCACTTTTTGCACGATCAAATCCACGTTGACCGCATGCGCCACCGCGCGCCGAACGCGCAAATCCTTGAACGGGTTGCGGCCACGCACATCGCTGCCCGCCAGCTCATCCCGCGCCTGGTCAAACGTCAGGTACTGGGTGCCCAGGTCGGTGGTGCTGCGCACCACCAGCTTGGGGTCGGCTTGCAGCTGGGCCACATCCTGAAACGGGGGGTCCAGCACCAGGTCCACCTCGCCCGATGCCAGTGCGGCCAGCCGGGTGGCGTCACTCTTGATGCTGAGAAAGGTGACGGCCTCGACATTGCCGTTTTGCGGGTTGCCTGCGCCCCACCAGCCGGTAAAGCGCTGCAGTTGCACCTGCACATCGGGCGCGTACTGCAGCAGTTTGTATGGCCCGGTGCCGTTGGCATTGCGCACCGTGTAGGTCTCTTGCCTGGCGTTGAAGTCTTGTGCTTTTTCCACCCCGTGCTGCTGGCACCAGGCCTTGCTCATCATCGCCACATAGCTCAGTTTTTCAGGCAGCACTGCGTCGGGCGTGCTCAGTTGGATGTCGATGGTCAGGTCATCGACCTTGCGCACCGCGCTGATGCCCTTGAGCGTGAAGCTGCGTTGCGAGGTGGGGCCCAGCGCCCGCTCCAGCGAGAACAGCACATCGTCAGCCGCAAACGCCGCACCGTCATGAAACTTGACCCCGGCACGCAGCTTGAAGCGCCAACTGGTGGGGCTTGTCATGGCCCAGCTTTGGGCCAGTGCCGGCGCCAGATGAAAGCCCTGGTCGCGGCTGACCAGCGACTCATACACCTGGTGCGCCACCCGGGTGTGGTACAGCAAGGCCAGCGCGTGCGGGTCCAGCGTCTGCGGGTCAAACGCGCTGGCAATGCGCAGTGTGGCGGCCTGGGCCGGTGCCAGCAGCAGCGCACACAGGGCCAGGCAGTGGCTGAGGCGCCGCAGCGCGGCTGGCAGGGCAAGACTGGTCATGCAGGGTTCCGGCAGTTGGGCCGGATTCTGCGGCGTTTTGGCCGGCGCCACGATCACCACTGCTACCCTTGTGTGATGCCGCTTGCCACGCCAACCCTGCACCAGGCCCAGCACCAGGCCCAGCACCAGGCCCAGGCCCAGGCCCAGCACCAGCACCAGGCCCAGCACCGGTGCGGCCCTTGCTGACGCGCTGGCTTGGCCCCTGGGTGGCCGAGGCCAGCCCGGCCAGCTTGCGGGCCGATGCGCTGGCCGGCCTGCTGGGCGCCGTGCTGGTGCTGCCGCAGGCCATTGCCTTTGCCGCACTGGCCGGCCTGCCACCGGCGATGGGGCTGGCCGCAGCGGTGCTGCCGTGTGCGGTGGCGGCGCTGGCCGGGTCCAGCCGGCATGTGGTGTCGGGGCCGACCAATGCCACCGCATTGGCGCTGGGCGCCATGCTGCTGCCCCTGGCAGCGGGGGATGCCAGCCTCACCGTGCCGCTGGCCCTGGCCTTGACGCTGTTGGTGGGCCTGATGCAGGTGGGCCTGGCGCTGGCCCGGCTGGGCGCGCTGGCCAACTTCATCGCGCCGTCAGTGATGCTGGGCTTCACCAGCGGCGCGGCCGGCCTCATCCCCTGGTATGCGCTGGCCGGGCTGAGGGGGGCGGCCGGCCGCGCCACTCCGGACCAGGCCTTGGCCTGCGGGGGGTCGCAGCCCGCGCTGCTGGGGGGTCGGTTGACGCTGGGCGCGGCGCTGGCCGGCCGGCGCTGGTGGCGGCGTGGCCCGCATCTGCTGCTGGCGCTGGGCCTGGGCAGCGCCGCCTGTTGGTGGCTTAACCAGCCCGGCGCGGCCAACTGGCTGCCCGGTGCGCCGCCGCTGCGGGTGGGGCACACGGCATCCGCCTGGCCACAGCTGCAGTGGTTGCAGTGGCCAGCAGCGGCCGCAGCGCATTGGTCAGCGCTGTTGCCGCAGTTGCTGTCGGCCGCCATGGCGCTGACCATCGTGGCGCTGGGCCAGGCCATGGCCATTGCCAAGGCGCTGGGTGTGCGCACCGGCCAGGCCATCAACCCCAACCGCGAATGTCTGGGCCAGGGCCTGGCCAACATCAGCGCGGCCATGAGCGGTGGCATGGTGGTGTGCGGCTCGCTCAACCGGTCGCTGCCCAATCTGGAGGCTGGTGCCCGCAGCCCGTTGGCGGCGGTGGCGTCGGCGTTGTGGCTGGTGGCGCTGGTGGCGCTGGCCGGGCCGCTGCTGGCCTGGATCCCACTGGCCGGCGTGGCCGCGTTGCTGCTGGTGGTGGCCATCACCCTGGTCGACCGGGCTGCCTGGGCCCGTGCCTGGCAGCTGGACCGCAGCGAGTTTGGCGTGGCCGCCGCTACGGCCGCCGCCACCCTGGCGCTGCGGCTGGAGGTGGCGGTGCTGGCCGGCGTCATGCTGTCACTGGTGGTCTACCTGTACCGCACCGCCAGGCCCGCGCTGCGCAGCATGGGTTTTGACAGCCAGGCGCCGCAGCGGCCGTTTGTGGTGCTGGACCGGCTGCCGGATGCGCTGCCGGGCTCGGCGCCGGCTGCAACACCAGCACCGACCCAGGCCGCGCCCGCAGCCGCAGAGGCCGCCGCAGCGGCCAATCACCGTGCCCGCGCCACGCTGCCCGAATGCCCCCAGCTCAAGCTGTTGCGCATGGAGGGCTCAGTCTGGTTTGGCGCCGTGCCGCATGTGGCTGAGCACCTGGGCCTGTTGCGCCGCCGCGCCCAGGCCAGCCCGCAAGGCCAGCGCCACCTGCTGGTGATGGCCAAGAGCATGAACACCATCGACCTGGCCGCCGCCGACCTGTGGGACGACGAGCGCATCCGCCGCCGCGAGTGTGGTGGTGACCTCTACTTTCACCGCCCGCGCCCACCCGTGCTGGCGCTGTGGCAGCGCACCGGCTTTTTGCAACGCCTGGGGCCAGACCATGTGTTTGCCGACAAACACCACGCCATCGCCACCATCGTGCCGCTACTGGACGGCGCGGTGTGCGCCGGCTGCACGGTGCGCCTGTTTGATGAATGCGCGGCCAGGCCGGGCGCGCCGCTGGACCACGCGATTTGAGGACAAGCTGAATCCGTGACCCCACCTCGATAAGGCGCCACCGGCGGGGTGATCGCCGATGGCGACTGCGGGGTGTGTTGGTGAAAATGCGTGGCTGCGCAGAATTGAAGTCCAGCAACGGCAATACGACCGGACGCCTGTGGGTGGGTGTCACCCAGGTGCGGGGCCTGTTCTTCTACCTGTACCTGTACCTGTACCTGTTCGTTGGCAGCTTCAGCCGCAAGGTAGTGGGCTGGCAGGTCTTTGATTGCGAGAGCGCCGCGACCCACTCAAGCCGTTTGCTGATTTGATGCAGGCCAGGCGCGGGGTGACCGAGCTGGCGCACTGGTACAACGAGGACCACAGGCACAGTGCCATCCGCTTCGTGACCCGGCGCAACGCCATGCGCAGCGCGATGAGGCGCTGCTGCAAGCACGCGCTGCGCGTGTATGAAAAAGCGCGAAAAAACAACCGCAGCGCTGGTCAAGAAAGACCCGCAACCGGGCCATCATCGACACCGTTCACCGCAACCCAGACAGTGCTCAAACCAAGGCGGCAGAAGCCGCTCTAAACGCGGCTTGATTGAACACACTTGTGCGACAACTGGCTTGACAACTTCCGGTTCTCCCCACCGCGGGCGATTGTGCAGCCCGGCTGAATCAACCCGGCGCGGCAGTCAGCCCGGACAGCAGTG
>JANPOW010000026.1:0-8350 GCA_031428185.1 Betaproteobacteria bacterium
GGCCTGCAGGCTGGTGGCCCAGGCCTGGTCGGGGTCTTGCACCCGCCACTGGGCAATGTGGCCGGTATCGCCTTGGCCCACACGCAGCATGCGCCGCACTTCGTCCAGCAACTCATGCGGCGCATGCACGTTTTGCAGCTCTTGCGGCAGCAGCACCAAACGGGCCTGGCCGGAGGGCAGCACTTGGCTGACACGGGCCTGGGCCAGGCGCAAAAAGTAGGATTTGCCAGCGCCCCGGGTGCCGGTGACCAGCCAGTGGCGGCCAGGCGCGTGGTGCGCCAGCCGCTCACGCGCCACGCCCCAAAACTCAGCCAGCAGGCTGTTGCGCCGGGTGGCCAGGGCGATGACGGTGGCGTCGTCCATTTCGCTGGGGTTGAACCACGGGATGTTGTTGCTGGCCATCGCTTGTTGTGGGTGCTGTGGGTGCCGTGGGTGCAATGGACGGACGGACAGGCGGCCTCTCAGGCGATGCCGCGCGTGGCACGCCACCACTGGCGCAGCACGTTCAGGCTGAAGCGCCAGTCGTAGCCCTGGGCTTCGTCCACAAACATATCGAACTGCAGCTTGACCAGCACGGTCTGGTAGCCGGCCGGCAACTGGCTGCCGTCCAACCTGCCACCAGCGGCTGCGGCGCGGGCCAACTGGTCCAGGATGGCTTCGGCACTGGCCAGGTCAGCGCCCAGGTAGAACTTGGCCAGGCGCTCTTCAAATTGCCGCACAAATGAGCGCCGGATGGCCGGCAGGACCAATTCGTCCATCGCCTGTGCCACCTCACTGGCTTGCGGCAGCGGCCGCAGAAAGCGACAGCATTCATCCAGAAAGTCAGGCACATGGTCGGGTAGGGCGTCCAGCGCGGTGCTGATGGCCGCCAGCGCCGGCCGTGCGGCCAGGTGCTTGCTGAGATAGGCCTGGGCTTCGTCGCGGGTGAACGGGCGCACCACCTCGCGCTTCAGGCCGCCCAGCACGGTGTGCGGGATGTGGTGCAGTGTCAGCAGGTTTTCCATGCTGATGGACCCACCGATGATCATGCGCAGCCCGGCATCGCGCAGCTTGCGCAGGGTGGCCAGCGCCACCGTGATGTCGGCCACCGACACCTGGCGATCCAGCAGGTTTTGCAGCATGAACGGCAGTTCATCAATGCCGATCACCGGCAGCCTGGCGGGGTCACTTTCTTGTTGCGCGGCCGTCAGCACGGCCTCAGCGACGGGCTCCCAGTAGCGCTGCAGCAGATCACCGGGCGGGTTGAAGTCGATGCTTTGGCCCAGCACCTCGGCCTTGTCCACATGGCTGCGCAGCCACTTCAGCAGCGCGTCTGGCAGCTTGCCGGCGGTCTTGATGGCGTCCACAGCCTGCTGCATCAGCCCTTTGGGCAAGGCCTGCAGCAGGCTGCGGTAAAAGCTTTGCAGGTGGATTTGGTCAGACACGTCCAGGTACACCACCGGGCCGATGGCGGCTTGCTGTTGCAACGCAGCTTTCATCAACTGCGTCTTGCCGGTACGGCGTATGCCCACCAGCAACACGCTTTGCCCCTGGGCCAGGACGTGGGCCACACGGGCCAGTTCCTGGTCACGGAACATGAAGCGGGGGTCTGGACGCTGGATCATAAAGTCTGCTCTTGGTTCATATGAGCAATTTATCATATGAACTAGCATGTGAAATCTGTTGTGGAGTAGGGGGCCACGCGCCATCACCTTGCCCGTGCCGCCCGCCCGCTGTTGCCGGCGTGTCAGGCCGGGGTCAACCCGCCCCCCAAGCCGTTTCCAGCAACGCCAGCAGCCCCGCCACGCCGTCAATCTTGCGCGGGTTGCTGTGGACCCACGGGTTGGCCAGGCCTTTTTGCGCGATCAGCGGCAGGCGCGCCCGGTCCAGCCCCAGTTGGCTGATGCGGGTGGGCAGGCCCAGGCGGCTGATCAAGGCCTCCACCAGGTCCGCGGCCGGGCGCGACGCATCCCCCAGCGCCGCCGCAATCTCGGCCATCTGCGCCGGGCAGGCGCTGGCGTTGTAGCGCATCACGGTGGGCAGCAGCACGCAGGACGTGATGCCGTGCGGCACACCCGCATCGGCGCCCAGCGCATGGCCCAGGCCGTGGCTGGCGCCGTACTCAGTGCGGCGGATGCTGGTGGCGGCCAGCCAGGCGCCTTGCTGGCTTTCGAGGCGGGCGTCCAGGTCGGTTTTGTCGCTGGCATACCTGGCCAGTGATCGGCCCAGCAGCAGCAGCGCCCGCACGCTGGTGGCGTCAATCAGCGGCTGGGCGTTGATGGCGCACAGCGCCTCCACCGCATGGTCGATGGCCCGCACACCGGTGGACAGCCACAGCCGGTCAGGGGTGTGCAGGGTGATGCGCGGGTCCAGGATCACCGCCGCCGGGCCGATCAGGGCGCCGGTGTAGCCCTGCTTGATCCCAAAACGGACATCGGTGCTGCCGCCCAGGTCACTGAACTCGGCGCCCGACAAGGTGGTGGGCACCGCAATCTGCCGGCAGGGTGGCGGGCCGGGCTGGGGCACCACCCGGCTGCCGTCGGGCGCCACCCGCATGTGCCAGTCGTCCAGTTGCTCGACCCGGGTCAAGCCCTGGGCCAATGCCACCAGCGCCACCTTCACCGTGTCGATCACCGTGCCGCCGCCAATGCTGACGATCAGGTCGGCTTCTGCAGCGCGCACCACATCGGCCACGGCCAGCACGGTGTCGCGCGGGGTGTGCTCGATGCAGCCATCAAACAGGCCCACCACGCGCGGCGCAATCTTGGCCAACGCCTCAGTCACCGCGCCGGTGTTGCGGTGCAGCGATGCGCTGGTGACCACCACGATGCGTGTTGCGCCGCGCAGGGTGGCCTCGGTCAGCAGCGCGTCGGCTGCGGGGCTGCCGAAGTGGACCCGGTCCTGGGCCAGAACGTTGAAAACGCCGGTGTGCATGGGGGTTTGCTCCTGTGCCGGCATTGGGGCATGCCGATGCTGGCTGCGCCATCCGGGCTGCTGCGGACAAGCCCCAGCCTGGGCCCGCCACAAATGCGCTCAACCCAGCGCCCCGGCGGCCGATAACACGGTTTGCGGCCGGTCCGCAGCCGCCTTATCGACCCCAAGGAGCGCGCCCCGATGAACATCCCCACCCACCCCTACCGGCTGCTGACGCGCAGCGACATGGACGGCGTGGTTTGTGCCGTGTTGCTCAAAGAGCTGAACTTGCTGGGTGACATCGTCTTCCACCACCCCAAGGACATACAAGACGGCAAGGTCAGCGTCACCCCGCATGACATCCTGGCCAACCTGCCCTATGTGCCGGGCTGTGCCTTCTGTTTTGACCACCACGCCAGCGAGGCAATGCGCAATGCCGGCCAGGCCAACCCCGGCCTGGTGCTGCAACCCGACGCCAAATCGGCGGCCCGGGTGGTCTACAACTACTTTGGTGGCAAGGCCGCGTTTGGCCACATCAGCGGCGCAATGATGGACGCGGTGGACAAGGCCGATTCGGCGGGTTTCAGCCGCGACGATGTGCTGGCGCCGCAGGGCTGGGACTTGCTGTCGTTCTTGATGGACGCCCGCACCGGGCTGGGCCGGTTTCGTGAGTTCCGCGTCTCCAACTACCAGTTGATGATGATGTTGATTGACTGCTGCCGCGATATGCCGGTGCAAGACATCCTGGCCCTGCCCGACGTGGCCCAGCGGGTGGAGTTGTTTTTTGCCCAGCACGCGCTGTTCCGCGCCCAATTGCAGCGGGTGGCCAAGGTGTACGGCAAGCTGGTGGTGCTGGATTTGCGCGACGAAGAGACCATCTTTGCCGGCAACCGCTTTGTGGTCTACGCCATGTTCCCGCAGTGTGATGTGTCCATGCACGTGCTGTGGGGCCGCGACAAGCGCAACACGGTTTACACCGTTGGCAAGTCGATTTTTGACCGTGGCAACCCGGTGGACGTGGGCGGCTTGATGTTGCAGCACGGTGGTGGTGGCCACCATGCGGCCGGCACCTGCCAAGGCCCCAACGACACGGCCGAGGCGCTCAAGCAGCAGTTGATTGACGCGCTGCTGGCCCTGTCAGCACAGCAGAGCGGCGGCCGGCTGGCGGCGTGATGCACTGGCTGGCCGTGGGCTGGTGCCCGGTTTGTGCGGGTGTTGATGCCGCACACCACGCGGGCCTTGCCAAACCGGCGCGGCGCCCCAATTTGCGCAACTTATTCTTCCTTCATCTGCCATGACAGCAATCAGTGCACACATCGTCGCCATCCGGCGCCAGGGTGTGGTCCAAGGCCACCAGTTGCGCATCAACGGTGGTGGCCCCGGCCAATCGCGTTACTTTTCAGCCAGCAAGCACGGCGGGCCGGACGCAGCGCGCCAGGTGGCTGAGGCCGCTGCGCGTGAAATGTGCTTGCCCGCAACCTTGCCCCGTGGTGGTGGCATGCCGGTGGGCCGCTTGCTCAAGAGCAACCGCAGCGGCGCGGCCGGCATCCGGTTTGAGTGGGCAAGTTATGCCAACGGCCCGGTGCTGTATGTGGTGGCCACCTGGACTGACCAAACCCGCCGCGACCGAAAGGCCTTGTATTCCGTCGAGCGCAACGGCCTGGACGGTGCACTGGACCGGGCGCTGCTGGCCCGCACGTCCGCCGGTGCGCCCATGCCCGACCGCGCCGCGCTGCTGCTGCGCTTGCAGCAGGCCTACCGCGCGGGCGCCGCTTAAAGCACGGCCGCAGGGGCGCGGCCAACGCTCAAGCCGCAGCCTGCACCACCCCACCCGCACGCCACAACGCCAGCAGCCGCTGCCACTTGGGCCGCACCGCCGCCAGGTGGCGGGCCTTGATGTGGCCGTAACCCCGGATGTCCTCGGGCAGGCGGGCCAGCTCCAGCGCGGCGGTCAGGTTGCCGCTGCTCAAGCCCTGCAGCAACTCGCTGATGCAGGCCTGGTACTCGGTGATCAGCGCCCGCTCCTCGCGCCGCTCGGCGGTATTGCCAAACACATCAAAGGCCGTGCCGCGCAGGCCTTTCAGCTTGGCCAGCACGCCAAATACGCTGCGCACCCAGGGGCCAAACGGGCGCTTCTGCAACTCACCCTTGTCGTTGGTCTTGGCCAGCAGTGGCGGCGCCAGGTGGTGCACAAGTTTGTAGTCCTTGCCGGCTTGCCCCTCAAACATGGCGCTGATCTGGTCGGTAAAGGCCTTGTCGGTGTGCAGCCGCGCCACCTCGTATTCATCCTTGTAGGCCATCAGCTTGAACAGGTAACGCGCCACCGCCTCGGTCAGCTTGTTGCTGCCCAGCGGGGCTTCGGCAGTTTTCACCTGCTCGACAAAGGCCGCGTACTTGGCCGCATAGCGTGCATCCTGGTAGTCGGTCAAAAAAGCCACCCGCTTCTTGACCATCTCGTCGATGGACGGCTTCTTGACAAACTGGATCACCTGCGCTGCTTTGAACAAAGCCTGCACCGCGCCCAGGTCTTGCGCGCAGCGCCGGCCCCAGTCAAACGCTGCCTTGTTGTTGTCGATCTGGGTGCCGTTCAGCTCAAAAGCACGATGCAGCGCCGCCAGGCCCAGCGGCACCTGGCCACGCTGCCAGGCATAGCCCAGCAGCAGCGGGTTGGTGTAGATCGCGTCGCCCAGCAACTGCACCGCCACCTGCTCGGCGTCAAACAGGCCCAGGCGCTCACGCCCCACGGTGGCCAGCAGGGCGGCCTCACAACCGGCAGTGGGCGCTTGCCAGTCGGGGTTGCTGACAAACGCGGCGGTAGGCGTGGCGTGGTTGTTCATCGCCACAAAGGTGGCACCCTCGCGCATCAGTGACAAGGTGGCTTTGCCGGCCGCCACGATGCCATCGCAGGCAATCACCAGGTCGGCTTTTGCCGTGTCCACCTTGGTGGTGTAGATCAGCTCAGGGGTGTCGGCAATCTGGATGTGGCTCCAGGTGGCGCCGCCTTTTTGCGCCAGCCCGGCCGAGTCTTGCGTGACCACACCCTTGCCCTCAAGATGCGCGGCCATGCCCAGCAGTTGGCCGATGGTGATGACCCCGGTGCCGCCCACACCCGCCACCACAATGCCCCAGGCACGCGGCCGGCCATGGGCGTCCAGCGCCACCGGCAACACCGGCAGCGGCACTGACCCCAAGCTGAACGGGTCAATGCGGGTCTCCTTCTTGGGCTTGCGCAGTTGCCCACCTTCCACCGTCACAAAACTGGGGCAGAAGCCTTTGGTGCAGCTGTAGTCCTTGTTGCAGCTGTTCTGGTTGATGCGGCGCTTGCGGCCCAGTTCAGTCTCCAGCGGCTCCACGCTGAGGCAGTTGCTTTGCACGCTGCAATCCCCACAGCCCTCGCACACCAGTTCGTTGATCACCACGCGCTTGGCCGGGTCCACCAGCTTGCCGCGCTTGCGGCGGCGGCGTTTCTCGGTGGCGCAGGTCTGGTCGTAGATCAGCACGGTGCAGCCCGGCACCTCACGCAGCTCGCGCTGCACTTTGTCCAACTCGTCGCGGTGGCGCACCGTCACGCCCGGCGCCAGACCGCTGGCGCCGCTGTACTTCTCAGGCTCGTCGGTGACGATGACGATTTGTTTGGCGCCTTCGGCCTCCACCGTGCGGGTCATTTGCGGCACGGTGAGGATGCCGTCCACCGGCTGGCCGCCGGTCATCGCCACCGCGTCGTTGTACAAAATCTTGTAGGTGACGTTGACACCGGCGGCAATGCTCTGCCGGATGGCCAGCGAGCCGGAGTGGAAAAACGTGCCGTCGCCCAAGTTGGCAAACATGTGCGGGCGCTTGCTGAACGCGGCCTGGCCCACCCAGGGCACCCCCTCACCGCCCATCTGCGTGAAGCCGATGGTTTCGCGGTCCATCCAGGTGGCCATGAAATGGCAGCCGATGCCGGCCATCGCGCGTGAGCCCTCGGGCACTTTGGTGGAGGTGTTGTGCGGGCAACCGCTGCAAAACCACGGTTGGCGCTCCGCCCCGCCGGTGGCACTGACCGTCAGCGCCCGCTCTTTGGCGGCCAGCACGTCCAGCCTGGCGTCCATGCGGGCGCTGATGTCAGCCGGCACACCCAGTTTTTTAAGCCGTTGGGCGATGGCCCCGGCAATGATGGCCGGGCTCAGGTCGGCATTGGCGCGCAGCAGCCAGTTCGATCCCGGGTTGGCCTGGCTCCATTCACCACCCGACTGGTCACCCTCGGATTCATTGAACTTGCCCAGCACATTGGGCCGCACATCGGGCCGCCAGTTGTACAGCTCTTCTTTGAGCTGGTATTCGATGACCTGGCGCTTCTCTTCGACCACCAAAATTTCAGTCAGGCCCTGCGCAAACTCGCGCGTGATGGTGGCCTCCAGCGGCCACACCACCGCCACCTTGTGCAGGCGGATGCCAAGCAAGCGGCAGGTGTCGTCGTCCAGCCCCAGATCAGCCAGGGCCTGGCGGGTGTCGTTATAGGCCTTGCCGCTGGCGATCAGGCCGAAGCGATCGTTCGGGCCGCTGATCACGTTGTGGTTGAGCTTGTTGGCCCGCACATAAGCCAGCGCGGCATACCACTTGAAGTCAAACAGCCGCGCCTCCTGCACCAGCGCAGCATCGGGCCAGCGGATGTGCAGGCCACCGGGCGGCATCAAAAAATCGGTCGGCAGGATGATGTTGACCCGATCCGGCGACACGTCGATGCTGGCGCTGGACTCCACCACCTCCTGGATCGTTTTCATCGATGTCCAGACGCCCGAGAAGCGGCTCATCGCAAAGGCGTGCAGGCCCAAGTCGAGGATGTCTTGCGCGCTGCTGGGGAAAAACACCGGCAGCCCGCAGGCCTTGAAGATGTGGTCACTCTGGTGCGCGGCGGTGCTGCTCTTGGCCACGTGGTCATCCCCGGCCAGCGCGATGACACCGCCGTGTGGCGCCGTGCCGGCCATGTTGGCGTGTTTGAACACATCGCTGCAGCGGTCCACCCCCGGGCCTTTGCCGTACCAGAGGCCAAACACCCCATCAAACTTCTTGTTGGCGGCATCAAACTCAAGCTGCTGCGAGCCCCACACGGCGGTGGCTGCCAGCTCTTCATTCACACCCGGCTGGAACACGATGTGCTGCGCCGCCAGGTGCTTTTTGGCCGCCCACAGCGCCTGGTCATAGCCCCCCAGCGGGCTGCCCCGGTAACCGCTGATGAAGCCTGCGGTGTTCAAGCCCACGGCCGCATCGCGCTGGCGCTGCAGCATGGGCAGGCGCACCAGCGCTTGCACCCCGCTCATGAAGGCGCGGCCGTGGTCCAGCGTGTATTTGTCGTCCAGCGTTGCGGCCTCCAAGGCCAAGCGAATCGATTCGGGCAATGGTGCATTCATGTCGGCTGGCTCCAGGCAAACGAATCAGAAAGTGTAGGAAAAAGCGCCAGCGAAGTCTTTTCTTTGTG
>JANPOW010000027.1:0-6476 GCA_031428185.1 Betaproteobacteria bacterium
CCCGGCAGCGTCAGCGCCCGCGCCTGGCCGCCGCTGCCCGGGGTGGAGATCGATGCCAGCGCGCTGCGCCTGACCGACAAGCCCTGCCGCAACTGGGCTGAGGACTGGGCCAGCCCGGCGCCGCTGGATGGCGCCGCAAGCGACCCACTGCGCATCCGCTTGCAAGGCGGGTTCCCCAACGCCTGCAGCCAGCGCACCGGCCTGGTGTTGATGCCCCGCAATGCGCTGGTCGAGCGGCATCTGCGCTGGGTCTGGCAGGGCCTGGGCGGCCAGTGGCACGGCCAGGTGCGGGACGCCAGCAGCGCGCTGATTGCCCCGGTGCCCACCAACGTGGCCGCCGCCGCTGTGGCCAGCCTGGGCACCACCGCCCCGGCCGTGGCCTGGTTGGCGCCGGGTGTGGCCTGGGCGGCCGGCAGCAACAGCGCGAGCACCAGCACCGGCAGCCCCGCAGCAGCCGACCCACGATCGGCCCTGACACCCCCCGGCACCCGCCTGCTGGCACGCCACCTGGCGCGGCCCTGGGGTGAACTGCTGCGCTTGACCAACAAACAATCTGACAACCCGAACAGCCGGCTGCTGTTTTTGTCGCTGGGCCTGGCCGCGATGGCCGATCAACCCAGCGCCAGCACCGCCGCGCTGGCCGAGCAAGCGGTGCACCGCTGGCTGGCCGACCAGCAGATCGACGCCCCCGGCCTGGTGCTGGACAACGGCTCCGGCTTGTCGCGCACCGAGCGCATCAGCCCACGCACCCTGGCGCTGATGCTGCAGGCCGCCCACCGTGGCCGTTGGGCGCCCGAGCTGCTGATGAGCCTGCCACTGGCCGGGGTGGACGGCTCCATGCGCAAGCGCTTCGAGACCGGGCCGGCCAGCGCCAGGGCACGCCTGAAAGGTGGCACCCTGAGCAACGTCACGGCGGTTGCGGGTTATGTGCCCGACGCCCAGGGCCGCTGGTGGGCGCTGGCCGCCATGCTCAACCACCCCCAGGCCGGTGCCGCCAGGCCGGCGCTGGACGCCCTGGTGGACTGGGTGGCCGGCACTGGCCTGGCCCACGCGGCCAACGCCAGCCCCAGCGGCAGGGCCAAGGCTGGCCACCGGCACCGGCCGCCGGTTGACGTGGTGCAATGAGCGCTTCCATCACCGGAGACCACCACCATGCCCCTCCAGACCAGCCCCACCATCCGCCGCCTGCTGCTGGGCGCGGCCGGCCTGTCGTTGCTGGCCCTGCTGGGCTGCAGCACAACCGGTGCCCCGGCGCAGGCCGTCAGCCTGCTGGAGCCGCTGGACGGCGCCAGCCTCAGCAGCCCGTTCATGGTGCGCTTCGGCATCAAGGGCATGGCGGTGGCGCCGGCCGGTGATGTGCTGGCCAACAGCGGCCACCACCATCTGGTGATCAACGCCGGCCCGGTGGCTGCAGGCGTGCCGGTGCCGTTCAATGCCCAGCACCTGCACTTTGGCCGCGGCCAGACCGAGACCGAAGTCACCCTGCCACCAGGCCAGTACACGCTGACGGCGCAATTTGCCAACGGCGCCCACCAGAGCTATGGCCCGGCCATGAGCCAGACCATCCGCGTGACTGTCAAGTAGGCCCCACGGGCGACGGCGGCTGGCGTGCCTTCGCCGCCAGGCGTGTGGGCGGCAGCCTTGCGGCAAGTTGCCAGCGCCGGCCCGGCCAGGCTAACCCGCCGGTGCAGTGGGCCGCAGCCCGCCTCAATCCAAGCCAACATCATCCGGCGCTGCGGGCCGCTTGCGGCCGGTCAACATCGCCAGCACCAGGTTTTCGCGCTGCAGCAGCGAGGTCAGCAACACCCCGGCCAGGTGCAGCGGTAGCAGCACCGCCAAGGCCCAGCCGGCCACCTGATGCACGGTGTAGACGGTGCTGTCGCCCCAGAAGCGGTCGGTGCTGTAGAGGGCGCCGCTGGCGCCGGCCACCAGCGCGGCCAACAGCAGCGCGGCAATCATCCAGCCACCCAACGGGTTGTGCCCCAGGTGGCGCGCCTCACGGCGCTGGCTCAGCGCCCGCAAGTAAGCCCAGGTGGCGGCTGCGCCCAGCACAAAGTGGTCAAAGCGCAACTGCGGCCGCTGGCTGCGCAGCCCCAGGGCCAACCGCCAAACCACCAGCAGCAGCGCGGCGTAGCCCAGCCGCTGATGCCACGGCCCACCGCTGGACAGCCACAAGCAACCCAGCACGCTGCCAGCCAGCGCCCAATGAAACAGGCGCAGCGCCAGCGGCCAGACCAGCACCGGCGGCTGCAGGATGGGGCCGGGCGGGCCGGGCTGGTGGCGCATGTCGGGCTGCTGATGCCGGCCTGCTGATGCCGGGCTGCACATCTCAGGCCGCGCTCGTCAGGCCGCTGGCATCAAGCCGCCCACGTCCGCCAGCTCATTTGGCCTTGGTGGGCACGGGCGCCAGCGTCACCGGGTGGAAGTAGGCCTCCACCCGCCGGCCTTTTTCATCCAGGCCGTAAACCTCCCAGCAGCCGCCGTCCACCTTGACGCGGCGCACCGTCCAGCCTTTGTCCTTCAGCACCTGTTCCAGCTTGGCTTGCGGCTGCCAGCCTTCTTTGGGTCCGGAATCACAGGTGGCCAGGCCGGTGGCATGGCTGGTGGCGCTGGCCAGCAGCAGCACGGTGGTGGGCAGGAGCAAGGTCAGAGCGCGCATGGTGTCTCGTCAGTGGGTTGACTAAAGCGCCAGCATGCCAGGACTTTTTTGCTGGCCCGTTGCTGGCGGTGCGGCGGCTGGGGTTTCAGCCGGGCCCGGCTTGCGCAAGGTTGATCCGCTCCGGCATGGCCAGCGTGAAGGCCATGCACGCCATCGGTCAGCGCAAATGCCCAGCTGATGACGGGCGCCAAATCCGTCCGACAAGCCGGTTTTTAAAACGGAATGTCGTCGTCCATGTCGTCAAAGCCGGTGCTGGATTTGGGCGCCGGAGCGCGCGGCGCTGGCGCAGGTGCTGCAGCGCGCGGCGGCGGTGCGGCGCGGCGCGGCGCGGGGGCCGGGGCGTTGTCGTCGCCGTAGTGGTCATCGGGCTGGCCACCACCGCCGCCTGCGCCAGCACCACTGCTGGCGCGGCCGCCACCACTACCGCCACCACCACCGCCCGTGCCGCCGTCGTCACGGCCGCCCAGCATGGTCATCTCCTGGGCCACGATTTCGGTGGTGTATTTCTCCACACCGTCCTTGTCGGTCCACTTGCGGGTTTTGAGCCGGCCTTCGATGTAGACCGATTTGCCCTTTTTCAAGAACTCGCCGGCGATCTCGGCCAGGCGGTCGAAAAACACCACACGGTGCCATTCGGTTTCTTCCTGGCGCTCGCCAGAATCTTTGCCCTTCCAGCTACGGGTGGTGGCGATGCCAACGGTGCACATCGCGCTGCCGCTGGGCATGTAGCGCACTTCCGGGTCACGCCCCAGGTTGCCGATGAGGATGACTTTGTTGACCGATGCCATGGCGTGGCTCCTTGCTTTCGACTGTCAAAACGGGAGGGGGTGCGGCGCGCCGGGGCGCTGCGGGGGCGGGTTTGTGGCCCGGAACTTCATGATAGCGACCGCCCTCGCGCCAACCCTCGCGCCAACATCACCCAGCGGAGGGTGCCGGCCACACCCAAAACGGGGGCTGGGGCAAGCAGGGCAGCGTCAAGGCTCACCCGCCCAGTAGTCCACCGCCTCGGCATGGCGGTGCACACCCAGACCGGACACGCTCAATTTGCCCGAGTCGGGGTATTCACAGACTTCGGGCCGCTCCTGGGTGCTGATGGAGATGTAGTGCAGCGGTGCGCTGCTGGTATTGATGATCTGGTGCGGGTAGGCCGGCCCGGCTGGGATGGTGACCACGTCACCGGCGCGCAGCGCCAGCAGTTGGCCGGCCACACGCAGGGTGGCGTGGCCGATCAGGATGATGAACATCTCCTCCTGCGCATGGTGAAAGTGGTAGGGGCAACCACGCTGGCCGGGCGCCAGGATGTCAAAACCGGCGCCCAGCTTGCGGGCGGGGCTGCCTGCAGGTGCCACATCCGTCAGGCCACCGCAGCGCGTGTCGTACAGCGGTGGGCGGTGCAAGCGGGTCAGCACCACCTCGTCGATATTGCGCACCAGTTGCTGGCGCAGGTTGGCGGGGGAGAGGTCGGGGCCGGGGGTTGATGGGGTCAGGGGGTTGGTCATCGCAGCGGGTCCGTGCAGGCTGGGGTGTGCAGGCGGGATTGGCACCAGTGCAGCAGCATGCCAGCACAGCGGCCAACAAAGCGCGCCGCAGCGCAGCCCCTCGTTACCATCCTCACCCGATGCCCACCACCCGCGCCGCCTCCACCACGTCCGCCACGTCCACTGACCCGCTGGACATCCTGCAGCAGGTGTTTGGCTACGCTGCCTTCCGCGGCCAGCAGGCCGCCGTGGTCAGCCAGATCTGCCACGGTGGTGACGCGCTGGTGCTGATGCCCACCGGCGGTGGCAAGAGCTTGTGTTACCAGGTGCCCGCCATTGCCCGCCACCGCGCCGGCCATGGCGTGACGCTGGTGGTCAGCCCGTTGATTGCGCTGATGCACGACCAGGTGGGCGCGCTGGACGAAGCCGGTGTGGCCTCGGCCTTTTTGAACAGCACGCTGGAGGGTGACGAGGCGCGGCGGGTGGAGCGTGACTTGCTGTCAGGCAAGCTGGTGCTGCTGTACGCCGCGCCCGAGCGCATCCTGACGCCGCGCTTTTTGGCCATGCTCGACAGCTTGCATGAGCGTGGCTTGTTCAGCCTGGTGGCCATCGACGAGGCGCACTGCGTCAGCCAGTGGGGGCATGACTTCCGCGAGGAGTATCTGGGCCTGTCGCAGCTGCATGAGCGTTACCCCAGCGTGCCGCGCCTGGCGCTCACCGCCACGGCCGACGACCACACCCGGGCCGACATCGTCGAGCGGCTGGCGCTGGGCCAGGCGCAGCAGTTTGTGGCCAGTTTCGACCGGCCCAACATCCGCTACCAGATTGTTGAAAAAGGCGAGCCGCGCAAGCAACTGCTGCGCTTTTTGCAGGACGAGCATGACGGTGACGCCGGCATCGTCTACTGCCAAAGCCGCAAAAAGGTGGCAGAAACCGCCACCTGGCTGGCCGGTGAGGGCTTGAACGCCCTGCCCTACCACGCCGGGCTGGACGCCGATGTGCGGCGCCGCCACCAAGACCGATTCTTGCGGGACGACGGCGTCGTGATGGTGGCCACCATCGCCTTTGGCATGGGCATCGACAAGCCCGATGTGCGGTTTGTGGCGCACCTGGATCTGCCCAAGAACATCGAGGGCTACTACCAGGAGACCGGCCGCGCCGGCCGTGACGGTGCCCCCGCCACCGCCTGGATGGCCTACGGCCTGGCCGATGTGGTGAACCAGCGCCGCATGATCGACGAGGGTGAAGCGGCGGAGGACTTCAAGCGCCTGCAGCGCAGCAAGCTGGATGCCTTGCTGGCGCTGGCCGAGGCGCATGACTGCCGCCGGGTGCGCTTGCTGGCCTACTTTGGCGAGGACAGCACGCCGTGTGCGCGTTTGCAAAATGCGTGCGACAACTGCCAGCAGCCACCGGCGGTGTGGGACGCAACCGACGCCGCCCGCAAGGCCCTGAGCTGCATCTACCGCTTCCACCAGCAAAGCGGCTTCGGTTTTGGCGCCGGGCATTTGATCGACGTGCTGCGTGGCAAGGTGACCGAGAAGGTGACGCAGCGCAAGCACCAGGCGCTGTCCACTTTTGGCATTGGCGCCGACATCACCGAGCAGGCCTGGCGTGGTGTGCTGCGCCAACTGGTGGCGCTGGGCCACATCCACAGCGTGGGCGAGTACGGCACGCTGGAGCTGAGCGACAGCGCGCGCGCGGTGCTGCGTGGCGGTGTGCCGGTGCTGCTGCGGGTGCCGGCCGAGGCGCCGGCGGGTGGCCGCGCCGGCCGGGGCGGGCGAAGCGGCAGTGGCAGCAGCAGCAGCAGCAGCAGCCGCGCCGCCAAACCCCCACCGCTGCCGCTGGATGAAGCCGGCCTGCAACGCTTTGCCGCACTCAAGGCCTGGCGCGCCGAGGTGGCGCGTGAGCACAAACTGCCGCCCTACGTGGTGTTCCATGACGCCGCGCTGGCCGAGATGGCGCGGGAGGCACCGGAGTCGCTGGATGCACTGGCCGGCATCAGCGGTGTGGGCGCCAAGAAGCTGGACGCTTACGGCAGCGAGCTTCTGCGGGTGCTGGGCGCTGCGGCCTGAAGCCGTCGGGTTGGCAGGGCAGCGCCAGCGCGGCGCTGCATCAAGCCGTATCTCTGCAGCATCAAGCCGGGTCGCTGCCCGGCGGCCCGATATCCACCGCCTGGTCCGCCTCCACCGCCACCACGCCGGCCAGCTTGCGCCAGGCCGCCGCCTGGGTGGTGCTGCCCTGCACCAGCAGCACACCCTACTCGTCCAGGCTGGCTTGCAGCGCCCCGCCCGCCTGCAAGACGGTGCGGCGCCGTGCGGCGAGCGGCGGCTGGCGGCGGG
>JANPOW010000028.1:0-3931 GCA_031428185.1 Betaproteobacteria bacterium
TATGGCGAGACGGTGCTGCACAACGGTGTACGCATCAGCCTGCACCCGGCCGGCCATGTGCTGGGCTCGGCCCAGGTGCGGCTGGAGCACGCTGGCCAGGTCTGGGTGGCCTCGGGGGAGTACTACCTGTCGGCCATTGACGAACGCACCCCCACCTGCGAGCCGTTTGAGCCGCTGCGCTGCCACTGCTTCATCACCGAATCCACCTTTGGCCTGCCCATCTACCGCTGGTTGCCGCAAGACGCGGTGTTTGCGCAGATCAACAGCTGGTGGCGCGCCAATGCCGCGGCCGGCCGGCCCAGCCTGCTGCTGGCCTACAGCTTTGGCAAGGCGCAGCGCCTGCTGGCGGGGGTGGACGCCAGCATCGGGCCTATCGTGGTGCACGGCGCCGTGGCGCCACTGAATGCGGCCTACCGCGCTGCCGGCGTGGCGTTGCCGCCCACCCTGCAGCTCAGCGACCTGGCCGACAAGCAGCACCTGGCCAGCACTCTGGCCAGCGCGCTGGTGCTGGCCCCACCGGCCGTGCATGCCAGCGCCTGGGCGCGCAAGCTGGGTGACTTCAGTGACGGCTTTGCCAGTGGCTGGATGCAACTGCGTGGCGCCCGCCGCCGCCACGGTGTAGACCGTGGTTTTGTGCTGAGCGACCACGCCGACTGGCCCGGCCTGCAGCGCGCCATTGCCGCCACCGGCGCCCAGCGCGTCATCGTCACCCACGGCCAGGAGGCCGTGATGGTGCGCTGGCTGCAAGAGCAGGGCTTGCAGGCAGGCTCGTTTTGCACCGAATACGGCGCCGAGGGTGGTGAGCTGGCCGAGCCCGCCGTTGGCGCCGCGCCGGATGCACCACCCGCAGCCGGCCCCGCAGCCCAGGCCGCCGCACCCGCCGCCACAGCCGCCGCCACAGCCGCCGCCACACCCGCCGCCACACCCGCCGCCACACCCGCCGCACCCGACTGATGCGCCGCTTTGCCGCGCTCTACGCCGAGCTGGACGCCAGCACCAGCACCGCTGCCAAGGTGGCCGCGCTGCAGCGCTACCTGGCCAGCGCCGACCCGGCCGATGCCGCCTGGGGGCTTTACGTCCTGGCCGGCGGCAAACCCCGCCAGACCGTGCCCGCCGCGCTGCTGCGGGCCGAGGCCACGGCGCTGGCCGGCATCCCCGCCTGGTTGTTCGATGCCTGCTACCAGGCCGCCGGTGACTTGGCCGAAACCATCGCCCAGGTCTTGCCACCGCCCAGCCGCCACAGCGACTTGGGCCTGGCCACCTGGCTGACCGACCGCCTGCTGCCGCTGCGTGGCGCGCCGGCCGCCACCCAGGCCGCCGCGCTGCGCAGCTGGTGGGACGAGTTGTTGCCCGACGAGCGCTTTTTGCTCACCAAGCTGATCGGCGGTGGGTTCCGGGTCGGTGTCAGCCGGCTGCTGGTGCAGCGCGCACTGGCCCAGCACGCCGGGCTTGACCCCAAGCTGGTGGCACAGCGCCTGATGGGTTGGACCGATGCCCGCCATCTGCCCAGCGCCCAGCGCCTGCAAGCCCTGCTGGCGCCCGAGGGCACTGGCCTGCCGCAGCCGGCCGGCCAGCCGCTGCCGTTTTTTTTGGCCCACGCCGTCGACCCGGCGCTGGACGCCAACGCCGGCGACTTTGACCGCACGCTGGGCCCGCTGCAGGGCTGGCAGGTCGAATGGAAGTTCGACGGCATCCGGGCCCAGATCGTCTGCAGCGCCGGGCAGGTCTGGATCTGGACGCGTGGCGAGGAATTGGTGACCGATCAATTCCCCGAGGTGGTGGCACTGGCCCGCAGCCTGCCCGATGGCACGGTGCTGGACGGTGAACTGCTGGTCTGGGTCGACGGCCGGCCGGCGCCCTTCAACCTGTTGCAGCAGCGCCTGAGCCGCAAAACGATCAGCAAAAAACTGCTGGCCGAGGCCCCGGTGCAATTCATCGCCTATGACCTGCTGGCGCTGCAAGGCACGGACCTGCGCAATGGGCCACAACACCTGCGCCGCAGCCAACTGCAAACCCTGCTGGCCGGCAGCGCGCTGCTGCTGTCCCCGCTGGTGCACGCCGCCGACTGGCCCGCCCTGGCCGCCCGCCGCGGCGAGAGCCGGCAACGTGGTGTGGAGGGCCTGATGCTCAAGCAGCGCGACGCGGCCTACGGCAACGGCCGCAGCAAGGCCGGCGGTGTGTGGTGCAAATGGAAGATCGCGCCTTACACCGTGGACGGTGTGCTGGTCTACGCCCAGGCCGGCCACGGCCGCCGTGCCGGGCTGTACACCGACTACACCTTTGCCATCTGGAGCCGCCCGCCAGCCGACGCGGCCGAGGCCGACGCGGTGCTGGCGGCGATTGCCCGGCGTGAGCCCGCCCGGCCCGGCGCACTGCAACTGCTGGCCTTTGCCAAGGCCTATTCCGGCCTCACTGATGCCGAGTTCAAGGCGGTCGACCAGGTGATCCGGGCCAATACGCTGGAGAAGTTTGGCCCGGTGCGCAGCCTGCGCCCCACGCTGGTGTTTGAGCTGGGGTTTGAGGCCATTGCACGCAGCCCACGGCACAAGAGCGGCATTGCGCTGCGCTTCCCGCGCATGCTGCGCATCCGGCACGACAAACCATTGCACGAGGCCGACAGCCTCGACAGCCTGACCGCATTGCTGGCGGTGCCCAATGCACCAGGCTGATGCGGGCGACGTGCTGTCCCCGTTTGCACTGCGCAAAATTCCCGATTGATACCCTCACTTACACCAAAACCGTGCGTCCGCACCGCAGTATCAGAGCCCGGGTGTGCAATCGTCCACCGACCCGCGACGGGTGGTTTTGCCCGAATGCAGCGGCCTGGGGGCAAGGACTATCATCAAAGCCCGGTCGGTTTCCATCCCGCTAACCGCACCCAGTGCCGATTGGGGTCACTTTTGAAATCAAGCACGATCTACGCCGCATCCGTTGCCTGGCGTGGCCAAACCGGCCACATGTTGGTGCGTGACCCCCGCATTGACCTGCTGCCCGACGGGCCGGCCGGCCAACGGCGGTTCAAGATCAAGGCCGCTGAAACCGAAGCGCGGCGCAGCATGGTCAACAGCCTGCTGAAAAACCGCTACGGCTGGCGCGGCTACCAGGAGGTGACCTTGCCCACCGACAACGCGGTGCACAAGTTCACCCTGTCGGCGGTAGAGGGTGACGCCACCATCGGCACCATCACGGTGTCGTTTGACAGTGCCAAACGGCTCAGTGCTGACGAAGCGTTTGCGCCCGAAGTCGAGGCCTTGCGTGGTCAATCGCGCCGCATGTGTGAATTCACAAAACTTGCAATCGATCCCACGGTGGGCACCAAGCGGGTGCTGGCATCGCTGTTCCACGTCGCCTACATCGTGGCCCACCGCATCCGCAAGTTCGATTTGCTGCTGCTCGAGGTCAACCCACGCCACGTGCGCTATTACGAGCGCATGCTGGGTTTCAGGGTGATGTCTGAAGAGCGCATGAACCGCAGCGTCAACGCCCCGGCCGTGCTGCTGGCGGCCGAGTTCAGTTACATCATGCAACAGATCGGCGAATTTGGCGGCCACCCTGAAATGGCGGCCACCGAGCGCTCGCTCTACCCGTTTGCCTTCTCGCTGAAAGAGGAGGCCAGCATCCTGACCCGCATGCTGGCCAAGCAGCGGTTGCTGGACCGCCGGCTGACGGACACCGGGCATCCGTCTGCCGAATCTCCCACCGATTTCGGTGCGTCTGATCTGGTGGGCCTCTGAGCCAGGCCGGGCCGGTGGCGCAGCAGCCGCTGGCGCCCTGACAGGGATCACACACCGGTCTGCCGGTGGCGCAGTTGCCGGGTTGTCAGATGGGCTGGCACGACTTGTGCCGCAGCTTGGCCATCGGCTAGCGCCCAAAAAAACCAGAACACCATGTTTGAACAGACCTTCAAGAACATCGACGACATCCTGCACAA
>JANPOW010000029.1:0-5357 GCA_031428185.1 Betaproteobacteria bacterium
CCACCGGTGCCAACAGCGGCAACACCTTCCCGCAGACCTACGACACGATCGGCCGCTACTACTCGTTGTCGGCCAACCTGAAGTTCTGACCGGCTGGCGCTGCACAAAGTTTTTCAACGGGCCTTCGGGCCCGTTTTTGATTCCACCCGTGGATGCCGAGCCCACTCGGTGACCACCGATGCGATCAGTGCTGACCCGCAATGCGCAGATGCACACACCAGTTGACCTTATTCCCACAAGGAGGCCTTATGTTCAAACGATCCGCCCTTAGCACTGCGGTGCTGCTTGTGCTCGGTAGCCTGACGGTCGCACAGAGCCACGCCCAAACCCAACGCGTCGAAATCACCGGCTCGTCCATCAAACGCACCGACAGTGAAACCGCCTTGCCGGTGACGGTGATCACCCGCGACCAGATCGAGAAGTCCGGTGCGGTCAGTGTAGAAGACGTGTTGCACCGGGTCACCGCCAGTTCGGCGGCCTTCTCGGACAGCAGCCAGGGCGTGGGCTACGCCACCTCCAACGCCAACCTGCGCGGCCTGGGTGCCAATTCAACGCTGGTGCTGCTCAATGGCCGGCGCTTGTCCAACCATCCGTTCGGCAATGTGGGTGGCACGGTGGCGGTGGATTTGAACAGCATCCCGTTTGCCGCGCTTGACCGCATCGAGGTGTTGCGGGATGGCGCGTCGGCCGTCTATGGCACCGACGCGATTGGCGGGGTGATCAACTTCATCACCCGGCGCGACTACATCGGCGGCGAGTTGTCGCTGCGATACGGCGATACCGAGGCCCGGATCGGTGGCCGCGAGACCGGTGCCAGTCTGGCTTATGGTTTGGGCAACGAGCGCTTCAACCTGCTGATGACGGCGCATGTGGCCAAAAGCACGCGCATCCGGGCGGTCGATCAAGGCCTGTACCTGCGTGGCATCCAGGAGATCCCCGGCTCTGACCCCCCGACTTCCGGAAGGGCATTTCCGGGCCGCTTGGTGGACTACGGGCTGAGCCCTGGTGCCTATGTGAGTGACGGCACATTCAAAGACGCCAAGTTCTCGCCCTGCGACCCAGTCAACACCATCGTGCTGAAAGCCGCTGACCCGTCGCCCAACGGCAAGGACATCAAGCGCTGCCGTTTCATCTACCCGGCCACGCTGGACAACCTGCCCGATTCAGAAAAGAGCGATCTGTTCGGGCGGCTGTCGTACAACCTCAGCGCCGAGCACCAGTTGTATGCCGAGGCGTCCTACGCCCGCAACCACAGCATCGGCCGCATCGCGCCGGTGCCGATTGATTCCAGCGCGGGCCATGTCAATGCGGTCACCGGCGAGTACCCGCACTTTGCCTTCCCGGTCAGCAGCCCCTACTTCCCCACCACGCTGCTGACCAGCCTGGGCTTTGCCGCGCCGTTTGACACCATCCCCGGCATGCCGGGCATGACCGAGGTGGCGCTGCGGGCGTTGCCGGTGGGCAACCGCATCAATGACAACACCAACGATCAGGTGCGTCTGGTGGGTGGCCTGCGCGGTGTGCTGGCCGGCTGGGACTACGACACTGGCTTGAGTTATTCACGCGCTGCCGGCAGCCTGCAATACCGCGGCTACATCAATGAGCCGCGTTTTCTGGCAGCGCTGGCCACCGGCAAGATCAACCCGTTCGGCCCCAACGATGCAGCGGGCACGGCACTGCTCAATACCACGCTGATGGAGGGCCCGATGCGCCAGTCCACCAGCACCACCACCAGCATCGACGGCAAAGCCTCACGCGACTTGATGGCGATGGGTGGTGGCCAGATGGCGTTGGCGGTGGGCTTTGATGCGCGCCGTGAAGAAGCCAATGACAGGCCTGTGAACGATGAATACCGCCAGGGCCTGCACATCGGCGGCGAGGGCACCGTGCCACAGACCAAAGCCGCCCGCACCGTGCTGGCGCTGTTCACCGAATTGAGCCTGCCGATCGCCAAAGGCCTGGAAGCGTCGCTGGCAGCACGCTACGACCATTACAGCGATTTTGGCTCGTCGGTCAATCCACGCGCCACGCTGCGTTGGCAGCCGACCAAGGCGCTGCTGTTGCGTGCGGCGGCCGGCACGGGTTTCCGGGCACCGTCGCTGTGGGATGTGAACAGCCCGCCGGCCTTCACCAACACCGCCAACTCGCTGGTTGACCCCGACTGCCCGGCCGGTTTTGCCGGTGACCCGCGCTGTGAGACCCAGTTCAATGTGCGCAATTCGTCCACACCGGGCTTGAAGGCCGAGAAGTCACGTCAGGTATCGGCCGGCATCGTGTTGGAGCCAATGAAGGATGTATCCGCATCGCTGGACTACTGGGAGATCAGCAAGTCCGACCAGATCGACAGCATCGGCGGGGACGCGCTGCTGACCGACACTGCGCTGTATGCCCGCTACAAGAGCCGCATCCGCCGCACGGCGGATGGTTTTATCAGCTATATCGAGACGCCGGTGGAGAACCTGGGCGGGCTGCGCACTGCCGGCATCGACCTGAATGTCAAGGCCGCCTGGACGCTGGCCGGCCTGGGTCGGCTGGGGGTGGAGCTGGACGGCACCTACATCACCCGCTGGACCCGCCAGAACGGCAAGGACGGCCCGTATGTGAGCTACCTGGGCACGGCGGGTGACGGCGCCACGGTGCAGCCGGTGCCACGCTGGCAGCACACGCTGGTGTTCGACTGGGCAACCGGTGCCTGGGGCGCACGGCTGGAAAACCAGTTCGTCAAGGGCTGGACCGAATCGGCTGCGCTGGTGGACGCCAACGTCGGCGTGGCCACCGACTACCACGTCAAGGATTCCGACCGCTGGAACCTGTCCGGGGCTTACACCGGCATCAAGAATCTGACGTTGCGCCTGGGCGTCAAGAACCTGTTTGACAAGGCGCCGCCGTTCACTGCGTCGTCGTCGTATGGCTCACACGCAGCCGGCTACGCTGCGTCTTTCACCGACCCGCGAGGCCGCAATTACTACGCGGCGGCCAGCTACAAGTTCTGAGCCCAAGGTGCCGCCGACCGGGCCTTCAGGCAAGGTGGGCGCTGACAATTGACTGAGGTAGACTTAGTCCACTGAACTGAACTCAATAGGCTGTCAAATGACCGTCACAGTCAACATCCACGAAGCCAAGACGCACCTGTCACGTCTGGTTGAGCAGGCGTCCAAGGGTCGGGATTTTGTGATTGCCAAGGCTGGCAGGCCCATGGTCCGGGTTGTGCCGATCAATGCACTGCCTGAGCTGCGCACGCTGGGCTTTCTGGCTGGGCAGGGTGTGATTGCGGCCGATGTGAAGTCGGCATTTGCGGGCGACATTGACGCGATGTTCACGGCTGGCCGCTGAGGGCCGGCGTGCTCTTGGTTGATACCCACTTGCTGCTGTGGGCTGCCTTTGAGCCTGCGCGTCTGTCGGCCACGGCGGCCAAGACGCTGCGGTCACGCGATACACCGCTGATGTTCAGCCTGGCGACAATCTGGGAGGTCGCGATCAAAACGTCGCTGGGCCGGCCGGATTTTTCGGTGGACCCAGGCTTGTTGCACAGGGCATTGCTTGGCGAGGGCTTTGTTGAGTTGCCGATCAACGCGGCGCATCTGGTGCGCGTGGCGTCGCTGCCCTGGGTCCACCGTGATCCGTTTGACCGTTTGTTGGTGGCGCAGGCGATGGAAGACAAGCTCACGCTGCTGACAGCTGACGCTGCGCTCAAGCCTTACGGGCGCTTTGTCCGGTTGGTTTGACGACATACGGCAGCCAACCAGCCCAGCTCGGTCAACTTTTACCTGCACGCAATGTGCGTGGTTAACCCACCAAGAAAATGGGCCAGATCCTCAAAGGATATGGCCCATTTTTAATTGGCACTGCCCACTATGAACTTGCAGCAGCTGCTGATCAACCGCTGATCACCGGGCGCTGCTTTACGGCGTTATTGCAACGCCACCTCCACCCGGCGCGCCGCTGTGGCGTCACCGCCGGTGGCGGCGACCTCCGGCTTTTTCAGCTCCACCTTGTCATCGGCCACGCCAGCCGCCTTCAGCGCGTCCCGTACCGCAAAAGCGCGCTGTTTGGCCAATTCGGCGTTTTTGTCCGGGTCGCCGGTGGTATCGGTGTAGCCGCTGACGACGGCCTTTTTGCCATCGGCCACACCCTTGGCCACATCGCCCAGCGCTGCGGCAGCGCCGCCCGCCAGGTCAGCCTTGCCGGTGGCAAAGAAGAACTTGACCACACCACCTTCAATTTTGATGGATGCACCGTCCATCGCTGCCGCAGGTGCTGCGACCACTGCAGCGGCAGGTGCCACAACAGCAGGTGCCGCCACGGCTGCCGCCGCATGGTTGGCCGCCGGCACTGTGGCGCCCACCGGCAACAGCGGCACGATCATCAGGGCCACGATGTTGATGATCTTGATCAGCGGGTTGACGGCCGGGCCGGCGGTGTCCTTGTACGGGTCGCCCACGGTGTCGCCGGTGACGGCGGCCTTGTGGGTGTCGCTGCCTTTGCCGCCAAAGTGGCCATCTTCGATGTACTTCTTGGCGTTGTCCCAGGCGCCGCCACCGGTACACATGCTGATGGCCACAAACAGGCCGGTGACGATGGTGCCCATCAACAACCCACCCAGCGCCGCAGCACCCAGTGTCAGGCCCACCACCACCGGCACCACCACTGGCAGCAATGACGGGACGATCATCTCTTTGATGGCGGCAGTGGTCAGCATGTCAACCGCTGCGCTGTAGTCGGGCTTGCGCTTGCCGGCCATGATCTGGCCGTCGGCAAACTGGCGCCGCACCTCCACCACCACTGAGCCGGCAGCGCGGCCCACTGCCTCCATCGCCATCGCGCCAAACAGGTAGGGGATCAGCCCGCCGATGAACAGGCCGACGATCACCTTGGGGTCGCTCAAATCGAATGCCACTGTCATGCCGCGGCCTTCAAGTGAGTGGGTGTAGTCGGCAAACAGCACCAGCGCGGCCAGGCCAGCGGAGCCGATGGCGTAGCCCTTGGTCACCGCTTTGGTGGTGTTGCCCACCGCGTCCAGCGGGTCGGTCACGTCACGCACGCTCTTGGGCAACTCGGCCATTTCGGCAATGCCGCCGGCGTTGTCGGTGATGGGCCCGTAGGCGTCGAGCGCCACCACGATACCGGCCATGCTCAGCATGCTGGTGGCGGCAATCGCGATACCGTACAAGCCACCAAGCTGATAGGACGCCAGGATGGCCGCGCACACCATCAGCACCGGCCAGGCCGTGGAGCGCATGCTCACCCCCAGGCCGGCAATGATGTTGGTGCCGTGGCCGGTGGTGCTGGCCTGCGCGATGTGCTTGACCGGCGGGTACTGGGTGCCGGTGTAGTACTCGGTGATCCAGACCAACGCG
>JANPOW010000030.1:0-2810 GCA_031428185.1 Betaproteobacteria bacterium
CGGCGAGGCCCAGCGCATCCGCCTGGCCAGCCAGATCGGCAGCGGCCTGACCGGCGTGATGTACGTGCTGGACGAGCCCAGCATCGGCCTGCACCAGCGTGACAACGAGCGCCTGATCGGCACCCTGCGCCACCTGCGCGATTTGGGCAACAGCGTGCTGGTGGTGGAGCACGATGAGGACATGATCTGGTCCGCAGACCATGTCATCGACATGGGCCCCGGCGCCGGCGTGCATGGCGGCCGCATCATTGCCCAGGGCACACCGCAAGAGGTGGCCGCCAACCCGGACAGCCTGACCGGCCGCTACCTGGCGCACACGCTGCGCATCGAGGTGCCCAAGCTGCGCCACACCTGGAATCCTGACGCACCCGCTGCCGCCGCCCCAGCTGCCGTGCCCGCGCCGGCAGCCAGCAAAGGCAAGCCCGGCGCCTGGCCCGGGTACACCGCGTCCACCGCCACCTGCCTGCGCATCGTCAACGCACGTGGCAACAACCTGAAAATGGTCACCGCCGAGATCCCGGTGGGGCTGCTGACCTGCATCACCGGCGTCTCGGGCTCAGGCAAAAGCACGCTGATCAACGACACGCTGTACACCGCCGTGGCGCGCAAGCTGTACCACAGCCACGCCGAGCCGGCGCCGCACGATGAGATCGAAGGCATGGACGCCTTTGACAAGGTCATCAACGTGGACCAGAGCCCCATCGGCCGCACCCCCCGCAGCAACCCGGCCACCTACACCGGCCTGTTCACCCCCATCCGCGAGCTGTTTGCCGAGGTGCCGATGGCGCGTGAGCGGGGTTACGGCTCGGGCCGCTTCAGCTTCAACGTGGGCGCGGCCAGTGGCGGCGGCCGCTGCGAGGCCTGCCAGGGCGACGGCGTGCTCAAAGTAGAAATGCACTTCTTGCCCGACGTGTACGTGCCCTGCGACACCTGCGCCGGCAAGCGCTACAACCGCGAGACGCTGGAGGTGGCCTACAAGGGCAAAAACATCCACGAGGTGCTGGCCATGACGGTGGAGGTGGCACGCCAGTTTTTCAGCGCCGTGCCGGCCCTGGCGCGCAAGCTGCAAACCCTGCTGACGTGGGCCTGGGCTACATCACGCTGGGCCAAAGCGCCACCACGCTGAGCGGCGGCGAGGCGCAGCGCGTCAAGCTGGCGCTGGAGCTGAGCAAACGCGACACCGGCCGCACCCTGTACATCCTGGACGAGCCCACCACCGGCCTGCACTTTGCCGACATCGAGCTGCTGCTGCGCGTGCTGCACCAGCTGCGGGACGCCGGCAACACCATCGTGGTGATCGAGCACAACCTGGACGTGATCAAGACCGCCGACTGGCTGATCGACATGGGGCCTGAGGGCGGCGCTGGGGGTGGGCGCGTGCTGGCCGTGGGGCCGCCGGAGGTGATTGCGGCGTGTGCCGAGAGTTTTACGGGGCGGTTTTTGAGGCCGTTGCTGGCGGTGGCTGCCGGAGCGCGGGGCACCACACTGCTGTCAAACGTTTGAGCGCGGGTGGCGGCCGCGGTGCTTTGCATAGTTACAGGCTCTGCAGGAACTTCATCAAGTCGTCGGTGGCGCGGAAGCGCTTGAGCTTGATGTCGGGTGCCTCAAGCCGGGCGAGCGCCTTCTCCTTCATCTCCAGGTTGGCCTCGACGTAGCGGTGCGTCGTGTTCGTGCTCTCATGGCCGAGCCACAGGGCGATGACATTGAACGGCACGCCGCTTTGCAGCAGGTGCATGGCTGTCGTATGCCGCAAGCTGTGCGGTGAGATGCGTTTGGCCTTCAGGCCCGGCTGATCGACAGAAGCTCTGTCGACCGCGAGCGCCAGTCGCTGCGCCACGTTGCACCGAGTCATCGGGTGTCCGGATCGATTGGGCAGCAGTGCCGCCGGACCGCGCAGGTCGGGATTGGCGTGCAGCCAAGCGCGGATGGCCGCTGCGGTCGACTTCCACAGTGGCACTGAGCGATCCTTGCGGCCCTTGCCGTGCAGGTGGACGCATGCCGCGCCGTCCAGGACCACGTCGACGACGCGCACCTCGACGATCTCTGACACGCGTGCGCCGGTGTTGTAGAGCAGGCTCAGCAGCAGGTGGTCGCGCTGCGAAGTCCAGTCGGCGCCGGGCTGCCCCAGCACGGCGATCATCTCGGGCCGCGTCAGGTGGCCCAGCATCGGCCGCTCGAAGCGCTTCATCGGCACGGCCATCACCCGCTCGACGGCGTGCAGCGCCGTCACGTCGCGGCGGCCTGCGAACTTCAGGAACGACCGCAAGGCCGTCAGCCGCAGGTTGCGGCTACGCACCGAGTTGTGCCGCTCGCGTTCCAGGTGAGCTAAGAACTTGAGGACCAGTTCCGGCGTGATGTCCATCAGTTGCACGGCCATCGGCGACTTGCCCAACTGCTCAGTCGCATAACCGAGGAACAGCGTCATCGCGTCACGTTAGCTGGCCACTGTTCGCGGGCTCAGCGCACGCTGCGCCACCAGGTACTCGGTGAAGAACTGCTGCACCAGCGCCGGGAAGCTTGGCGGGGAATCCTTCCGGTGGTGGCGGGCCTCAGGCATGGTTGAGCTCCGGCATGCACGACTCGAAGCGCTGCGCGGCAACAGCCATCAACTCCGGCACCGCCTGCAGGTACCAGTAGGTGTTGGTCACCATCGCGTGCCCGACGTAGGTCGACAACGACAGCATCGCCTCATCCACGTCGATGCCCTGCTGCTGCCACAGCAGGATGCGCCTGACCACGAAGGTATGTCTCAGGTCGTGGATACGCGGCGCGTGGTGCGTGCCGCGGTTGATCCAACCCAGTTCACTGCG
>JANPOW010000031.1:0-6680 GCA_031428185.1 Betaproteobacteria bacterium
TGCGGCACTGCCGCGGCCTGAAATGCGGCTGCGACAATCCGCCCATGAGCACGACGCCAACCCCCATTGCTGAAACTGCGGCCGCCCCCACGACCGAATCCACCCTGCTGCTGGCCAACGACCAGAACCTGGTCTGGATCGACCTGGAGATGACCGGCCTGTCACCCTTCACCGACCGCATCATCGAGATTGCGGTGGTGGTCACCGATGCCAACTTGAGCGTGCGTGCCGAAGGCCCGGTGCTGGCCATCCACCAGAGCGATGCGCTGCTGGACGGCATGGACAACTGGAACAAGGGCACCCACGGCAAGAGTGGCCTGATTGACCGGGTGCGGGCGTCCAGCGTGGATGAAGCGGCCGCACAAGCCCAGGTGATTGCCTGGCTCAAGGCCTATATCGGCAAGGGCAAGAGCCCGATGTGTGGCAACTCGATCTGCCAGGACAGGCGCTTCCTGGCCAAGGACATGCCGCTGCTGGAAGACTTTTTCCACTACCGCAATCTGGATGTCAGCACGCTCAAAGAGCTGGCGCGGCGCTGGAAGCCTGCCGTGCTGGCCGGTTTCAAAAAAGCCCAGGCGCATACCGCACTGGCCGACATCCACGAGTCGATTGACGAGCTGATGCACTACCGGCAGCATTTTCTGGCGCTGTGAGGTGGGGGTAGAGACACCACATCCCGCTTGACCCGCCGCCACCACCACCCGCCTGCTGCCCGTTTTGTTGCCCGTTTTGTTGCCCGTTTTGTTGCCATATCCCATGGTCCCCGCCGACCCCACCGTCCTGGCCCACCCCAGCCAATTGCCCGGCCCCACTGAGCGCCCGCTGCAGCCCGGCATCAGCTGTGTGGTGCCGGCCTACAACGAGGCCGCCAACTTGAGCCCACTGCTGCAGGCCCTGAGCAGCACGCTGGACGGCCTGACACCGCACTGGGAGGTGATCGTGGTGGACGACGGCAGCACCGATGCCACCGCGCTGGCCATGCTGCCCTGGCTGCAGCAGCCGGGGGTGCGCTACCTGCGCCTGTCGCGCAACTTTGGCAAAGAGGCGGCGTTGACTGCCGGCATCGACCACGCCGCTGGCCAGGTGGTGGTGTTGATCGACGCTGACCTGCAACACCCACCGGCCATGATCGGCGCCATGCTGGCGGCCTGGCGTGGTGGTGCTGACATGGTGTGCACCGCACGCGCCTCACGCTCGGACGAATCGTGGCGTAAACGGCTCGGCACTTGGTTGTTCTACCGGCTGGTCAACACCGGGTCCAGCACGCCTATCCCCGTGGATGCGGGCGATTTCCGCCTGATGGACCGCCGCGTGGTGGACGCACTCAAGATGCTGCCCGAGCGCAACCGCTTCATGAAGGGCTTGTACGCCTGGGTGGGTTTCAACACCGTGGTGCTGCCCTACACGCCGGCGCCGCGCCATGCCGGGCAAAGCAGCTTCTCGATGCGCCGGCTCTCAAGGCTGGCGTTTACCGGGGTCACCGCCTTCACCAACGCGCCGCTGCGTATGTGGAGCGCGCTGGGCGGTGTGGTGGCGCTGGCGTCGCTGCTGTTTGCGCTCTACATCGTGGGCGAGTATTTTTTCCTCGGCAACAACGTGCCGGGCTGGGCCACGCTGGCCACCGGCATCGCGTTCTCCATCGGTGTGCAACTGCTGTCGGTGGGCATCCTGGGCGAATACATCGGCCGGATTTTTGACGAGGTCAAGCAGCGGCCGGTCTACATCATTGGCCAGGCGCTGGGCCGGGGTGCGCTGGATGGCGCGGGGCGGCCGGCGGGCACCGGGCGTGGCTGACCGTGGCTGACCTGCCGCCTGCGCCAGCCCAGCGCTGCCTGCTGGTGTGTGCCGATGACTTCGGCCAGTCCAGCGGCATCGATGCCGCCATCGGCAGCCTGGTGCGTGCGGGCCGACTGGGCGCCTTCTCCTGCCTCAGCAACGGCCCGGCCTGGGTGCAGGATGCAGCCACAGTTGCCGGCTTGCGCAGCACCGGCGCCCAGGCCGGGCTGCATTTCAACCTGACCGAGGGCCGGCCGTTGAGCCAGGCCCTGGCGCGCCGCTGGCCGCAACTGCCCAGCCTGCCACGCCTGCTGCTGGCCGCACACGCGGGCCGGCTGCCACTGGGGGCAATCGCCGACGAACTTGCCGCGCAGTGGCAGGCGTTCGAGGCCGCCAGCGGCGTGGCGCCTGATTTCATCGATGGCCATCAACACATCCACCACCTGCCCGGTGTGCGGGATCTGCTGCTGGGCTGGTTGCACAGCCACCCGGTGCCGGTGCGCAGCACGGCGCGGGTGGGCGGGCCGGGTTTTGGCCTCAAGCGCTGGGTGATCGCGCACAGCGGCGGCCGGGCGCTGGCCCGGGCACTGGTGCATGCCGGCCTGCCGCACAACGCGCTGCTGCTGGGGGCCTACGACTTTGCCGCCACCGACTACCGGGCCTTGATGCAGGCCTGGCTGGCCCAGGTGCCGGCTGAGGGCGCGCTGCTGTTCTGCCACCCCGGGCAGGCCGGTGTTGGCGGCCAGGCCGCGCCCGACGCGATTGCCGCCGCCCGGGTGCGTGAGTTGGCCTATTTGTCGGGCGCTGATTTTTTGCTCGATCTGGCGGCGGCGGGTGTGCTGCTGGGGCCGGTCTGGCGCTGAGTTGTGGCCGGTCAAACCGCACCGCAAAGTCACCCAAGGTCACCGCAACATCAAGCAAACGCCCAACGCTTGTTGATCACGAAGGTCAGCCCCATCGCCAGCAGCGTGGCGCCCAGTTGGGCCAGCAGGTAGTGCATGCCCAGCCGGGTGCCTGCGGCCACCACCGCCATGCTGATGAGGCCACCCAGCACGGCAGTGAGCTGGAAGCGCCACCAGGCCGGCAGCCAGCGGCCCTGGTGGCCAAAGGTGAAGCTGCGGTTGCCGATGAAGGCCACCTGCGCGCCCAAGGCCGCACCGGCGCCCGCCGCCAGCCACGGCGGCCAGTGCCACCACTCCACCGCCAGCCACAGCAGCAGGTAGTGCGCGGCGGTGGCCAGCGCGCCCACGGCGCTGTAGCGCAGCCAGGCCGGGGCGGGCCTGCCGGACCCGCTCATGGCCGGGGGGTCATCGCGGCATCACGGCATCACGGCCGGGCCGGGCAGGGCTGGGGGTCGGCACGCCACAGCTGGGCGTACTTGCCGCGTTGCACCAGCCGCGCGCCCGGCACGCTTTGGGCGCGCTGCACGTCACTGTGCGTCACCAGCAACCACACCCGCTTGCCACGGCAGACCAGCGCCGGCAACTGGTCCACCGGGTAGAGCACGGCGTCCACCGCAGGCTTGTCAAAACGCACCGTGTCGGCCAGTTCTTTGCGCCAACTGTCGCGCTGGCGCACGTCGGCGGCGTCCCAGTTGCTGGCCACCAGTGGCACTTGCATCAGCCTGGCCTCGAAGTTGACATCGTTGAAGCTGTTTTCGACAAACACCACCAAGTCGGCCGGGGTCACCTGGACGCGCAGCACTTGCGCCACATCGCGGCTGGACTTGGGCGCCACCCAGGCCAGCGCGCTGATCAAGGCCAGGCAGAACACCGCCGCACCCACTGCCATCGGCTTGAGCCAGCGGGCGCCGGTGCTGCCTGGCGCGGTGAAGGCCATCGCCAGCAGCGCACAAATGGGCGCCAGTGCCGGCATCACATAACCCACCAGTTTGGACGCGGGCAGCGAGAAAAACAGCAGCACCACGGCGACCCACCAGACCAGCAGGCCGGCCCAGCGGCGCTGGTCTGTGCTGGTGCTGGCCCAGTCACGCCGCAAACGCCGCACGCTGGCCACCAGCCACGGCGCCCAGGGCAGCGTGAGCACCGGCAGCACCCAGAAGTAAAACGGCCAGGGCTGCACATTGTTGAAGGTGCGGCCGGCGTAGCGGCGGAAGTGCTGCTCGATGATGAAGTAGTCAAAAAAATCAGCGTAGCGCTGCTGCATCAGCAGCATCCACGGCGTGGCCACCGCCACACCGGCCAGCACGGCGGCCGGGTGCAGCAGGCGCAGCATGTCGCGCCAACGGCCTTGCGCCAGCAGCCACGGGCCCACCACGATGGCCGGCAACACCACGCCGATCAGGCCCTTGGACAACACGGCCAGGCCGCAGAAGACCCAGCCAACAACAAGCCAGCGCAGCACCGGCGCACCCGCCTCCAGCGCCCGCACAAAGCTCAACACGGCGGCGCTGATGGTGCCGGCCACCAGCATGTCGTGGTTGGCGTACTGGCCACCGATGAAAAAGAACGGGCTGGTGGCCAGTACCAGCAGGCTGATGCCGGCCACGCGGGGGCCTCGGGCGCGGCGCAGCGTCAACCACAGCGCCGCACCCATCAGCCAGGCACCCAGCGCCGGGCCGAGGCGGGCAGTGAAGACCGACACACCAAAGACCGACATGCCCAGCATGTCCACCCAGTAGGTGAGTGGGGGCTTGTGGAAAAACGGCACGCCGTTGAGCAGCGGCACCAGGCCGTCGCCACGCCACATCTCGCGCGCCACCTCGGCGTAGCGGCCTTCGTCAGGCAGCAGCAGCGGGCGGATGCCGGCGCTGAACAGCAGCCACACGGCCAACAAACCCAGCACCCAGGCGGCCGACGCCGTCCAGGCCGGCCAGCCGGTGGGCGCACCCGCCGGGGCCACCGGCCGTGCGGGTTGCTGCGGCGGCTGCGGCGCCAAGCTCAAACCGCCAGCAAGTCCACCTCAAACACCAGGGTGGCGTTGGGCGGGATCACACCACCAGCGCCGCGTGCGCCGTAGCCCAGCTCAGACGGGATCAGCAGCACCCGGGTGCCGCCGATCTGCATGCCTTGCACCCCTTCATCCCAGCCGCCGATGACTTGGCCGCCACCCAGCTGGAAAACAAACGGGTCGCCCCGGTCTTTGCTGGAGTCGAACTTGGCGCCACGGCCATTGGCGGTGGTGGGTGCGTGCAGCCAGCCGGTGTAGTGCACGGTGACACGTTGGCCAGCAACGGCGGTGGCGCCGGTGCCCACGGTGGTGTCGTCGTATTGCAGGCCGGAGGGGGTGGTGATCATGGTGGTGTCCAGTGCAGCAGGTGGGGTCGCGGGTAAAAAGACGGGTCGCCCATGCGGGATGGCAAATCGGCAACGGGGCGCATCATGCCACCGTGTTGGCAGGCGCCGCGCCATCGGGTGGCACGCCGCCCGGCAGCGGCCAATGTGCCGCCCAGGTGGCGACCGCCGCAGCCAACCAGTCGGCCAGGCTGCTGGCTGCCGGCACGGCCAAGCCCAGCACGGCAGCGGCGGCGGCCAATGCCGGCAGCGGCTGTTGCAGGTCCAGCGCCTGCGCGCCGTTTTGTTTGCTCAGCTTGTGGCCGTCCGCACCCAGGACCAGCGGGCAGTGCAGATAGCTTGGGGTGGCCAGTCCCAGCAGGCGTTGCAGGTGGATTTGCCTGGCGCTGTTGTCCACCAGGTCGGCACCCCGCACCACGCTGCTGATGTGCTGGTCACCGTCGTCTACCACCACCGCCAGCTGGTAAGCCCACAGGCCATCGGCGCGCTGCAGCACAAAGTCGCCCACTTCAGCCGTCAGGTCTTGCTGTTGCGGCCCCAGGCGGCGGTCTTGCCAATCGATCTGGATGTGTTTGCTGCGGTTGGCGTCGGCTTGCAGCGTCAGCACCCGCATCACGCGTGCCGGGCCGTGTTGGGCACCGTTTCTGCAAGTGCCGGGGTAGACCCGCTCACCAAAGCGTTGGTGCGGCATGCCGGTGGCGGCCAGGGCCAGGTTGATGTCGCGCCGGGTGCAACTGCAGGGGTAGGCCATGCCCTGCTGCTGCAGGCGGTGCAGCGCGGCGGCATACAGCGCGCTGCGCTGCGATTGCCACACCGGCGTGGCGTCAGGCAGCAGGCCGCAGGCGGCCAACTGGGCCAGGATCAACTCGGCCGCAGCGGGCACACAGCGTGCTGTGTCCACATCCTCGATGCGCACCAGCCAGCGGCCACCGTTGGCCCGTGCGTCCAGCCAACTGGCCAGTGCGGCTGCCAGGCTGCCGGCATGCAGCGGGCCGGTGGGTGAGGGCGCAAAGCGGCCGGTGTAGGCGGCAGGGGCCGTGCTCATTCCGGCGGCAGCAGCGCTCATTCCAGCGGAATGGGCAGCCCGAGGTGGTTTTCCAGCAAGGCGCGGCGCGTCAGCGGGCTGTCCAGCTGTTGCAACCACCATTGCAGTGCCAGGCCTTGTGGGGCTTTGCGCGGTTGCGACGTGGCGGCGCCGCGCCACGCATACCCAAACTGCGCCGCCGGGCGGCAGCGCTGCACCACCTTGGCCACCAGCCGGCCGGTGCGCAGGTAGTCACGCACCTGCGGCTCGGGCACATAACCGCAGCCCAGGCAGCGCAGCAAGGCTTCGGCCTTGGCGGCCATGGTGGGCACGGTGAGCACATCCTGCCCGGGCAGCAGGTTGATGGTGACCGGCGACAGCCGCTGCGCCGAATCGGCCACCGCCACGGCCCGGTGGGCCATCACCTGGGCGTCGGTGAGCGGCTCGGTGGCGTTGGCGAGTGGGTGGTGCGGTGCCACCGCAAACACAAAGTCCACCTCGCCCAGCGGGCGCATTTCAATGCCGGGCTGGGCCGTGGCGGTGGCCATCATCACGCCGATGGCCAGGTCGGCCTGGCCGGTCACCAGCGCCTCCCACAGCCCGGCCATGATCTCGCTGCGCAGGCG
>JANPOW010000032.1:0-17354 GCA_031428185.1 Betaproteobacteria bacterium
CCACGCCGCACCTGGGTGGCCATTGGCGTGGCGGGGCTGGGCATTGCCTGGATGTTTGGCAAGCAGGCGTTTGTTCAGGATGTCGGCAGCGGTGCGTCCATGACGGGTGCATTGGTGGCCCTGGGTGTGCCGATTGCTGGCGCCAGCAACTGGACGCTGCTGCAGCACCTGCACCAGCGCCATGCGCGCAATCGCACACAAGACCCGTCCGCTACTGCACCCGACATGCTGCCCGCCGTGTTGCTGGGGGCGTTGCTATCGGCCGCCGTGACGCTGCTGCCCGCGCTGCCCCTGTCAGCCACGCCGCATGACCTGGCGCTGCTGGCCGGGCTGGGTGTGGTGCAACTGGCCATCCCTTGCCTGCTGGTGGTGCAACTCACCCGGGTGCTGCCTGCACCCGAGATCTCATTGATCGGCCTGCTGGAGGTGATCTTCGGTGTGCTGCTGGCCTGGGTGGGCGCGGGTGAGGCACCTGGGCCGACCGCGCTGGCTGGCGGGGCGTTGGTGATCGGCGCGCTGCTGGTCAATGAAGGGCTGGCGCTGCGCGAGCGGCGCAGCGGGCTGGTGGCCACCGCCGCACCGGCCCAACCGGTCTAGGGACAACCCCCGAGCTAGCCGCTAGCGGCCCGCCTAGCATGATTGGCATGAAGCAGCTCTCCGGCCTGGACGCCACCTTTCTCCACCTCGAAACACCTGAGATGCCCATGCATGTGGGTGCACTCAACCTCTACGAGTTGCCGGCCGGCCACCGGGGCAGTTTTGTGGTCACGCTGCGCCAACACATGGCGCAGCGGCTGCCGCTGCTGCCGGTGCTGCGCCGCCGCTTGTGGTGGATGCCGCTGAACCTGGCCAACCCGGCCTGGGTGGATGCTGACCCCGACTTGAAACACCATGTGGTGGGTCTCAAGCTGCCCGCATCGGCCAAGCAGGGTGATGGCATGGCCGAATTGGAGGCTGCGGTGGGTGTGCTGCACATGCAGCGGCTGGACCGCAGCCGGCCGCTGTGGCGCTTCCATGTGCTGGAGGGCCTGGCGCCCACGGCCGATGGCCGCAAGCGGGTGGCGCTGTACTCGCAGTTCCACCATGCGGCGGTCGATGGTCAAGCCGCGGTGGCGGTGGCCCAGGTGATCCTGGACACCAGCGCGGAGGGCCGTGACTTGGGCCTCAAGCCGAGCCAGCGCACCAAGACCTACCGGCTGGGGCTGGGCCAGATGCTGCGCGGCGCCATCGCCCAAGAAGCCATGCAGGTGGCCGGCATCATCAAAGGCCTGCCGTCCACCCTGGGCGCGCTGGCGGGCGCGGCCGGCCAGGCGCTGTCACACACAGGGCTGCTGCGCAGCAAGGCGGTTGCGGGTGCCACGGCCAAGGTCAGCAACCTGGTGTTGGCGCCACGCACCGTGCTCAACCAGTCGGCCACCCATGAGCGGCGGTTTGCGGCAGTCAGCCTGCCCCTGCCAAAGCTCAAGGCGCTGGGCAAGGCGCATGGCGCCAGCCTGAACGATGTGGTGCTGCTGCTGTGCGGCACGGCGCTGCGGCGCTACCTGGCCAAACACGCCACGCTGCCGCGCAAATCGCTGGTGGCGGCGGTGCCGGTCTCACTGCGCGCCAAGGGTGATACCACGGCCGACACACAAGCTTCGCTCAGCCTGGTCAGCCTGGGCACCCACCTGGCCGACATGGGCGCCCGGCTGGCCCACATCAAGGCGTCCACTGCAGCGATGAAAGCCACCATGGGCAGCATGAAACACATCCTGCCCACCGACTACCCGTCCATCGGTGTGCCCTGGCTGGTGGAGGCACTCACCGCGCTGTACGGCAAAGCCAAGGTGGCTGAGCGGGTGCCGCAACTGGCCAACGTGACCATCAGCAACGTGCCCGGCCCGCCGGTGCCGCTGTACCTGGCGGGTGGCCGCATGGTGTGCAACTACCCCACGTCCATCGTGATGCACGGCATTGCACTCAACATCACGGTGGAAAGTTATGACCAGCAGATGGACTTTGGCCTGATGGCAGACGGCCGCGCCATGCCCAATGTGCGCGCCTTGGGTGACGCGCTGCTGATCGCTTTTGAAGACTTCTGCCTGCTGGACGCCGCCGCTGCGGCTGCACCCGTGCCCAGCATGGTGGGCAGCCTGGCCCAGGCCGGGCGGGATGTGGCCGGTGGTGCGCGCAAGCGCGTGGCGAGCGGCCAGGGCAGCATCGGCCAGCGTGTGGGCAACGCTGTCACCGGCGCGGTGGTGGGGGCGGTGGGCGATTTGATCGGCGGCGCGGTAGCCGCTGCGGTGCGGGGTGCGGTGGCGCCGCGCAAACGCGCTGCCAGGCCACCCGCGGCGGTATCAAAAGCAGCCCCGACAGCAGCGCCGGCAAAGCGCCGGGCAGCGCGCTGACACGCCGCCATGCACATCACCGCCAATGGCCTGCAGATTGAAATTGATGTGCAAGGCCCAGCCAACGGCCCACCGCTGCTGCTGATCATGGGCCTGGGCATGCCCTTGCTGGGCTGGCCGGAGGAGTTGGTGGCCCTGCTGGTGCAGCGTGGTTGCCGCGTGATCCGGCTGGACAACCGCGACGCGGGCTTGAGCCAGGGTTTTGAGGCCTATGGCGTGCCCAGCCTCACGGCCGCGTCACTGCGCTACCTGCTGCACCTGCGGCTGCCTTGCCCGTACACCCTGGCCGACATGGCGGCCGACGCGCTGGCCGTGCTGGACGCGCTGGGCATCACCAGCGCGCATATCTGCGGTGCGTCGATGGGCGGCATGATTGCGATGCACCTGGCAGCCAAGCACCCGCAGCGCGTCAAAAGCCTGGCTTTGCTGATGACAACCTCGGGCAACCGGCGCCTGCCGCAGCCCACATTGGCGGTGCGCCGGGCCTTGCTGACACGGCCGGCCAGCCCACAGGTGGACGCGGTGGTGGCCCATCTGGAGGGCTTGCTGCGGGTGATCGGCAGCCCGGCCTACCCACCTGACCCGGCCCAGCAACGCCAGCGTCTGACAACCATGGTGCGCCGTGGCTGGCGGCCGGACGGCACGGCGCGCCAGTTGCTGGCGGTGGCTGCCGATGGCGACCGGTCCGCGCTGCTGGGCCGCATCCAGGCGCCCACCTGCATCATCCATGGCCAGGCCGACCCGCTGGTGCCGGTGGCGGCGGCGCATGAGCTGCAGCGCAAGATCGCAGGCGCCAGCACCGAGATCATCCCCGGCATGGGCCATGACTTGCCGCAAGCCCTGCTGCCGCGCCTGGCTGACTTGCTGGCCGGCCACCTGCAGGCGCATGCTTGATGTGCTGGCCCAACCTGTCTGGCTGAGCAAGCCTCAGGACAAACGGCAACATGCTGATACGAGCCCGCCACAGGCCCCCCGCCACAGGCCCACCACCCCGGCAGGCCAGGCTTACAACCCCACATGAGGTGACAACGATGACCACAAACTCCACTACCCGCGATCCGCACCCACGCCCACACCACCACCCACACCCCAGCCGCCGCACCGCGCTGGCGCAATTGGGCAGCTTGGCCACCCTGGCCGGCACCGGCCTGGCCCTGCAGCCGCAGCCCGCGCTGGCCGCTGATACCGCCGACACCTTTGACGAAGACTCGGTGCTCAAGGCCGCCACCAACTTCTTTGGCAGCACCGCCGAGGGCCTGGCCAAGGTGATCGAGAAGGTGTTCAAAGAGCAAGGCCGGCCCAACGGCTACCTGCGCGGCGAAGAAGCATCAGCAGCGCTGACCGTGGGGCTGCGCTACGGTGAGGGCCAGCTCACGCTGAAATCCGGCGAGAGTGGCAAGGTGTTCTGGGCCGGCCCGTCCATCGGTTTTGATGCCGGCGCCAATGCATCCAAGGTGTTCACGCTGGTCTACAACCTCAAGCGGGTGGACGACATCTACCAGCGCTTCCCCGGGGTGGACGGCAGCGTCTACTGGATCGGTGGCGCGGGGGTCAATTACCAGCGCCAGGGCGGCATCACGCTGGCGCCCATCCGCCTGGGGGTGGGGCTGCGGGCCGGGGCCAGCATTGGCTACTTGCACTACCGGCGAGAGAAGTCGTTGAATCCGCTGTAACAGGCGATACGCCGCGCCGGGCTGCCCGCCCGGGTGCCAAGCGCGGGCCGGCACCGCAGATGACTTACATCTTGCAACCCCGGCTCGGGTCAGCCAGGCCTTTGCTGGCCATGCCGATCACCTTGTTCTCTTTGCCTACCACCTGGCGCAGGTAAAAATCCTGCACCGGGTTGTGGCCGTTGGACAGGGTGAACTTGCCACGTGGGCTGTCGATGCTGGCTTTGCCCAGCGCCGCTGCAAATTCAGCTTTTTTGCTGACATCACCCTTCACTGCAGCCAGGCCCACGGCCAGCATTTGCGCTGCGTCATACCCTTGCACCGCGTACACATCGGGCTGCAGCTTGTAGGTTTTGGCATACGACAGGCGGAAGGCGTTGTCACGTGGTGTGGCCAGGCTGTCAGCGTAGTGCAGGGCGGTCAACAGGCCGTCGGCGTCAGCGCCCAGGGCCTCCAGCGTGCCGTCCGTCAAGAAACCCGCGCTGTACAGCGGCACTGATTTTTTCAGCCCGGCGGCGGCGTAATCCTTGACAAACTTGACCGCGCCACCGCCCGCAAAAAACGTGTACACCGCGTCGGGCTTGGCGGCCGCAATCTCGGTCAGCAAGGCCTGGAATTCCACATTGGGGAACGGCAGGCTCAGCTCCTTGATCACCTTGCCGCCACCTTTCTCAAACGCCTCTTTGAAGCCACGCACGCTTTCATCCCCGGCGGCGTATTTCCAGGTGATGGTGACCACTTTTTGCACGCCCTTTTTGGCCACCACCTCACCCATCGCATAACCCGGCTGCCAGTTGCTGAAGCTGGAGCGGAAGATGTTGGGCGCACACATGGCGCCGGTCACCGCGTCCGCGCCGGCATTCGGCACGATCAGCAGGGTGCCGGTGTCCTTGGCCACCTTGGCCATGGCCATCGCCACACCGCTGTGCACTGAGCCCACCAGCACATCCACGTTGTCGCGCTTGATCAGTTTGTTGACGTTGTCGGTGGCCTTGGACGGGTCACTCTCGTCGTCGATCTTGACAAACTCCACCTCGCGGCCGGCCAGCTTGCCGCCGTTCTCGGCCACCAGCAGCTTGAAGCCGTTTTCAATGGCCGTGCCCAGTGACGCAAACGTGCCGGTGGCCGGCAGCATCAGGCCAACCTTGAGCTTGGGCGCGCTTTGCGCGGTGGCCGGCGCAGCGGCGGCAAGACAAAGCGCGGCCAGGGCGGCCAATGCCAGCGCGGACAGGGGGTGAACGGTCACAGTGTGTCTCCTCGGGGATGGTGGTGTGGGCGTGGCTGATGGTGCGGATATCAGTGCGCATATCAGTGCGGATATCAATGCGGATACCGCTGCGACGGGCCGGTGCAGGCCGCTGTTGCCCGGGGGGCGATGATGCCCCGGGTTGCGCTGATTCTTGCCGCTGGCGCTGTTGTTTTGCCTTGGGGTTGGCCGCCGCGTGCACCACTGCGGCGGGGCGCAAGCCCGCTACCGGGGCGCAGGGCCGGCCAGACGGCAGGGTTCAGGCGGCTGCCAGCCCGCGCCTTGCGCGCATGGCCAGGCCCACCCGGTCCAGTTCGGTGTCGCTCAGCAGGCGTGCGGCCATTGGCAGCAGCTCTGCCTGCTCGCGGTCGATGTGCCGGCTGTACAGGCCCACAAAGGCCTGCACCGTGGCGTTGGGCAGGCTGCTGCTGGTGCCGGCAAGCACCTGCGCCAGCGCCAGGCGCAGCGTGGCCCAGTGCGATTCCAGCGCCCGGTGATCGGCGCACAGCGCGTTGATCAGCGCGTGGATGCACACCGCGTCCGACCCGGCCATTGATTCCAACAGCGCCGGAAAGAGGTCTTGCTCCTCGTCCTCATGGTGGTGGCGTGCAGCGGTGTCGAAATAGCGCATCACGGCCGCGGCGGCTTCCTGGGCAGGCTGGTCCGGGCCGTGCGCGGCGATGTGGGGCACCAGGCGCAGCAGCGTTTCACATTGGTGCTGCACCCGCCCGTGGCAGGCCGCCAGCATCTCCAGCGGCACTTCAAAACCGGCGACAGGGGCGGAATGCCCGGGCAAGGACTGTGTCATGGTGTGGGCCTGTGGTTGCCGGCCCGGCAAGATGGCTGGGGCCGGTGTGCCTTGGCCAATGCCGGGGTCAGTTGACGAACTTTTGGCCGCACGGTGGGCCCCAGTCAGGGCACCCCGCAGGCCATCGCTGGCGCCATTGTCCTTGCAGCCTTGCTGTCGATGCGCTGGTGTGTGCAGGCGCTGGCCAGCCCTTTGACACGGGGAAACCGGCATGCGGCGCTGCCGGGCGCTGCGCCACGCCGGCGCTACAGCAGATCGTCGGGCACAAAGCGCGCCATCAGCCACAGCAGCAGCAGCCGCCAGGGTGGCGGCGTCGGCTCGGGGCGCTGCTGCTCAACACCTTTTTCGTCGAAGCTCACCCACACCAGGGTCTGGCCATCTGCGGCCAGCCGCACCTCATACGCCAGGCGCACCAGCGTGGGCTGGAACTGCTGTTGCACCACGCCCACCAGGTCGGCGCTGTCGATGACCAACGCCAGTTCGGTGTTGGTGTGGGCTGAGCGTGGGTCGATGTTCAAGGACCCGATCAGCAGCAGGTGCTGGTCGATCAGGCCCAGCTTGGCGTGCAGGCGCGCCACCGATGCGCCCAGCAGGGCGCGCACCCCTTGCTCACGCTTGAACTCGTCTGACGACATCTCGAACAGCCGCAGGCCGGCCTGCAAAAAGGCATGCCGGTGGCGGCCATAGGCCAAGCTGACCAGCGGCTCGTCGGTCTCGACCAGGGAATTGGTGAGCACCTGCACATCCACACCGCGCTTGCGCGCATCGCGCAAGAGCGCGAGGCCAACATCGCTGGGCAGGAAATAAGGTGACACCACCACCAACTGTCTGCGGGCCTCGCGCACCAGCCGGCCGATCGGCAGTGGTGGGCCACCGCCCGGGCTGCCGACACCGCCGCCGGTCTTGGTGGTGTTGTCGAAGTAGACCTTGGCGTCGGCCACCAACAGCGGCAGCGCAGCCAGTTGTGTCACCGCGTCGGCCACGCCGGCCAGCCACGCGCCGGACTGCAGGCGTGGGTCGGGATGGGTAAGCGCCTCAAACGCTGCGCGGTGCTGCGACGCACCGCGCTGGCCGCCGCCCAGCGCCTGCACCGGCACGGCATAGCTGCTGTTCCAGTAGTGATCAAAGGCGTTGCCAAGATCGGTGGCCACCTGGCCGATGCCGAGCAATTCAAAGTCAAGGAAATTGGCCTCCCCGCTGCGCATGTAGTAGGCGTCGGTCAGGTTGCGCCCACCCACGATGGCTAGCAAGCCGTCGGCCACCAGCAGCTTGTTGTGCATGCGCCGGTTGAGTTGGCTGAAGTCGCCGGCCAGGCTGAGCACGCGTCGCAGCGTGCTGTTGCGCCCACCCGTGAAGGGGTTGTACATCCGCACCTCGGCACCCGGATGGGCGGCCAGGCCGAGCAGCAGTTCATCCAGCCCCAGCGCATGGAAATCGTCGATCAACAGCCGCACCCGCACACCGCGGTCACTGGCGTCGGCCAGCGCACGCAGCACCTCGCGGCCGCTGACGTCGTTGCCCAGTTGGTAGGTCTGCAGGTCGATGCCCACCTGCGCCTGCTGGATCAATGCCAGGCGTGTCTGCAGCGCGGCCAGCGGTTGCAGCAGCGGGCGGAAGGCCGAGCGGCCGCTGTCCAGCTGGTGCAGCGTTGGCAGCCGGCCCAGCGGCGTGTCAGCAGCAGCGACGCGCCAGCTTGACGGCGGCTGGGCGCTGCGGGTTGGCGCGCTGGCGCAGCCCGCCACCAAAGCCAGCAGCACCACCATGGTGACGGTGGACAACAGGGTTGTCGCGAGGCGGCGCATGGTGATCAAAGTGGTGAGAGTGGGCCAGCGCAACTGCAGGCCGGCGTTGTCGCAGCGCATGCCCGGCGGCAAGATCAGCAACTGCGTGGCCCGGGCCGCAGTGCGGCCGGCCAGCATGGGTGCCGGACGGATGCAGCGCGCTGCGCGACGACCATCGGCGGGACGATCAGGGCCGGTTTGACGCCGCACTGCATGCGGCTGAAATTGCCCTGGCCGGCAGCGTTGCGGGGAGCGCACATCGCCAGATTATCGGCCCGCATCCACTCGCGTGGCGCCCCTTTCCGGACCATGCATCCCGGGGGGGCGGGCGCAGCGCAGCCCATCTTCAGCCTGCGCAGGCGCAGCGCGTTGCCGATGACGCGCACCGATGAGCACGCCTGCGGCGAGAAGGTACACCGGCGGCCCTTTGCTGCGCTGCATGCACACACCAGCCACCCGATAGCCGTCGCTCGTGACGTCGCTCCGCACCTTCAGCTTGGTCTTGCGCCCTGTCTTGCTTCCCGTTCTTCAGCCACGGGCACTGAACTTCAATACGCCAGGCCGACAAGGCGCAAGGCGAGGTCATGCTCAAGCACGGTCGGCTTGCCAAGCTCGACATGTCGGGCATGACGATGGTGTTCAATGCCGCTGACCCCAAGACGCTCGACACACTGGAACAAGGCGACAAGGCCAAATCTGCGGCCGGCAGGTGCAGCGGCAGGCGGTAGGCGTCAGGCATCAGGCTGATGGCCTTGGTCGCGTAGCGGGTGCCAGCAGCGAGGGCCATCTCGCCGGCGTGGTCTTGCCCCTGGTGGCCGCCAGATCATCGTTGGCAAGCCATTGACTACCATGCACAAATCGGCTTGCGCCCGGCCCGGCTTTGGTCCCGTGGGTGCCAGCAAAGCGCAGGCCGACAACGAGAAACCCCGTGCAATCACATCAATCACGCAACCCCTGGCGCCTGTCTGTCGCGCCCATGATGGACTGGACTGACCGGCACTGCCGCTATTTCCACCGCCTGATCAGCCGCCACACGCGGCTGTATACCGAGATGGTGACCACCGGCGCGCTGCTGCACGGTGATGTGCCGCGCCACCTGGATTTTGACGCGGCCGAGCACCCGCTGGCACTGCAAGTGGGTGGCAGTGAGCCGGCCGATCTGGCCCAGGCGGCCCGCCTGGCGCGGCAGTGGGGCTACGACGAAATCAACCTGAACTGTGGTTGCCCCAGTGAACGGGTGCAGCGGGGTGCGTTTGGCGCCTGCCTGATGGCCGAGCCCACGTTGGTGCGGGACGGCGTGCAGGCCATGCGGGGTGTGCTGGGCAACGATCTGGCAGTGACGGTGAAACACCGCATCGGCATTGACCGGCACGAGAGCTACGACTTTGTGCGCGATTTTGTGGGCACCGTGGCGCAGGCCGGCTGCACGGTGTTCATCGTGCATGCCCGCAATGCCTGGCTGCAGGGCCTCAGCCCCAAAGAGAACCGTGAGCTGCCACCGCTGCGCTACGGCCTGGTGCACCGCTTGAAGGCTGACTTCCCGGCACTCACCATCGCCATCAACGGTGGCTTCAACAGCAGCGCGCAGATTGCCGAGCAACTGGCCCAGGTGGACGGCGTGATGGTCGGCCGAGAGGCCTACCACCAGCCCAGCCTGATGGCCGATTGGGACGCGCGCTTCTGGGGTGATGGCAGCCCACCGCTGGTGGACGACGCCTGGCGCCTGGCGCTGGAGGACCAACTGCTGGCCTACGCCGAGCAGCAGCAGGCGCAGCACGCTGTGCCCTTCACCCACATCACCCGGCACTGCCTGGGCCTGTGGAACGGCCAGCCCGGCGCCCGCCGCTGGCGCCAGGTGTGGAGCGACCACCGGCTGAAAACCCTGCCCGTGCGGGCGGTGGCGCAGCGCGCCCATGCCGCCAGGCTGGAGGGCCGGCCGGCCTGCCTGCCCGACCTGGCCGGCCAACCACATGGCGCGCAGACCTCCGGCAGCAGCAACACCCCACAGCGCCCGACGGAGACCGCATGAGCAGCCCCGAGACATTCACCAACCCAGCCACCAACCCAGCCACCAAGCCAGCCACCAACCCACCCAACGGCATGCTGGCCATCATCGGCGGCAGTGGTCTGTACGCGCTGCCCGGCCTCACCGACACCGCCTGGGTGGCGGTGGACACACCCTGGGGCGCACCGTCTGACGAGATCCTGACCGGCACCCTGGCCACAGCCGCCGGGCCGGTGCGCATGGCGTTTTTGCCACGCCACGGCCGCGGCCACCGGCTGCCGCCGTCGGCGCTCAACTACCGCGCCAACATCGCCGCGCTCAAAATCCTGGGCGCCACCGACGTGTTGTCGCTCAGCGCCGTGGGTGGGCTGCGGGCCGATCTGCCACCCGGCACCTTTGTGCTGGTGGACCAGTTCATTGACCGCACCGTGGCGCGCGAGTCGTCGTTTTTTGGCACCGGCCTGGTGGCCCATGTGTCGATGGCGCGGCCGGTCTGCCCCCGCCTGGGTGACCACCTGCAAAACGCGCTGGCCAGCCTGGGTGTGCCGCATGTGCGGGGTGGCACCTATCTGGCGATGGAGGGGCCGCAGTTCAGCACGCTGGCCGAATCGCGCCTGTACCGCAGCTGGAATTGCGATGTCGTCGGCATGACCAACATGCCCGAGGCCAAGCTGGCGCGCGAGGCCGAGCTGTGTTACGCCACCGTGGCCATGGTCACTGACTTTGACTGCTGGCACCCGCAGCATGACGACGTGACGGTGGAGGCCATCATCGGCGTGTTGATGGGCAATGCCGACGTGGCGCGGCACCTGGTAGTGCAGGGCGCCGCAGCGGTGGCGCACGATGCACACGGCCCCGCCTGCGGCTGCCGCCACGCGCTGGACCATGCGCTGATCACCGACCCCGCCGTGCGTGACCCGGTGCTGGTGGACAAGCTGCGCACCATTGCCGGCCGGGTCTTGTGATCGTCGCCGGCCAGCACCGGCGCAGCCTGTGGCCGGCGCCGGGTGATGACGGTCTGTTCATCATTGACCAGCGCCAGTTGCCGCATCACTTCGCGGTTGAGCGGCTGGCCAGCCTGGCCGCTGTGCGCACCGCCATCAGCGACATGTGGGTGCGCGGTGCGCCCTTGATTGGCGCCACTGCGGCCTACGGCATGGCGCTGCAATGCAGGCTGGCCGCCGATGACGCTGCGCTGCAGGCCGCCAAAGCGCTGCTGGACAGTGCCCGACCCACCGCCGTGAACCTGGCCTGGGCCACCCAGCGCATGCTGGCCGCGCTGCTGCCGCTGCGTCCGGCCCAGCGCGCACAAGCCGCCTGGGCCCTGGCCGGGGCAATCGCCGAGGCCGACGTGGCCTGCAACCAGGCGATTGGCCAAAACGGCCTGGCGCTGCTGCAGGCACTGGCGCAAAAACGCCAACACACCGCAGCGGGCGATCCACACACGCGGCTCAACATCCTGACCCACTGCAACGCCGGCTGGCTGGCCACGGTGGATTGGGGCACTGCGCTGGCGCCGGTCTACGCCGCCCAGGCTGCCGGGCTGCCGCTGCACGTGTGGGTGGACGAAACCCGGCCACGCAACCAGGGCGCCAGCCTGACCGCCTGGGAGCTGGGCCAGCAAGGTGTGCCACACACCGTGATTGCCGACAACACCGGCGGCCACCTGATGCAGCATGGCCAGGTGGATATCGTGATCGTGGGCGCTGACCGGGTGACAGCGTGTGGTGATGTGTGCAACAAGATCGGCACCTACTTGAAAGCCCTGGCCGCCTTTGACAACGGCGTGCCGTTTTATGTGGCCATGCCGCTGTCCACGCTGGATGCCACGCTGCATGACGGCCTGGCACAGATCCCCATCGAGTACCGCTCGCCGCGTGAGGTCAGCCACATCAGCGGGCGTGCTGCCAGCGGCACCTTGGCCGAGGTGCAACTGCTGCCTGATGGCACGGCCGCGCTCAACCCCGCGTTTGACGTGACACCGGCCAGGCTGGTGACCGGGCTGATCACCGAGCGCGGCGTGCTGGCGGCAACTGCCGCGGCGCTGCGCGGCGTGGTTTGAGCGCAGGCTGGGCGGCTGGCGTTGCACAAGCACGCCCAATGGCTGGCGAGCGCCAGCAGCGCCAGCAGCGATGGCAGCGGCTGCCACTACAGCGCCGTCAGACGCCCAGGAAGGCCGCCAGGTCGGCGCTGTTTTGCAAGTCGGATGATGGCCCTGCCATCACCACCTGGCCTTTTTGCAGCACCAGCGCCCGGTCGGACAGGGCCAGCACCTTGCGGAAGTCGCGGTCCACGATCAGCGTGGCGATGCCGTCCTGGCGAATCTCGCCGATCACGCGCCAGATCTCGGCCACGATCAGCGGGGCCAGGCCCTCGGTGGCCTCGTCCAGGATGATGAGCTCGGGCTGGGTCATCAAGGCGCGGCCGATGGACAGCATCTGCTGCTCACCGCCCGAAAGCTGGTTGCCCAGATTGGCCAGCCGTTCGGCCAGGCGCGGGAAGGTGCTCAGCACGCGCTCAAAAGTCCAACCCCGGCCGCCCGCCGCAGCGGGCTTGGCCGCCATCACCAGGTTCTCACGCACGCTCAGGTTGGGGAACACACCACGCCCCTCGGGCACATAGGCCACACCCCGGCGCGCCACCTCGTGGGGTTTGGCCTTGGACAGGTCATGCCCGAACAGCTGGATGCGGCCGTCACGCTGGGCCACATGGCCCAGCAGCGTGCGGATCAGTGTGCTCTTGCCCATGCCGTTGCGGCCCAGCAGGCCCACGGTCTGGCCACGCTGGATCTGCAGGTCAATGCCGTGCAGCACATGGCTGGACCCATACCAGGCGTGGATGCCTTGCGCGTCCAGGATGGTGTCGCGCGGTGTTGACGGCGCTGTCATGTCAGTGCTCCCCCAGGTAGGCATGGCGCACCTCGGCGCTGTTGCGCACAAAGTCCGGGTTGCCCGAGGCGATCACCGCGCCGTTGACCATCACCGTGATGCAGTCGGCCACGCGGAAGACGGCGTCCATGTCGTGCTCCACCAGCAGGATGGCATGGCTGGGTTTCAGGTCTTGCAGCAGTTGCAGCATGCGTTCGGTTTCTTCGGCGCCCATGCCGGCCAGGGGTTCGTCCAGCAGCAGCACCTGCGGCTGGGTGGCCAGGCACATGGCGATCTCGAGTTGGCGTTTTTGGCCATGGCTCAGCAGGCCGGCGCTGCGGCCCAGCACGTCTTGCAGACCGGCGCGCATGGCGGCGGCTTTGGCTGCGGGCAGGCTGGCCTGGCACAAGGCGGCGTCCTGCCACCAGCGCCACGGCCGTTGGCTGCGGGCCTGGGCGGCCAGGCGGCAGTTCTCCAGCACCGTGAAGCTGGGGTAGATGGTGTTGCGCTGGTAGCTGCGGCCCAGGCCGGCTTGGGCACGGCGGGGTTGTGTCCAGCGTGTCACGTCCTGGCCCAGCAACTCCACCTGGCCTTCGGACGGCGTGATCTCACCCGACAGGATGTTGATCAGCGTGGACTTGCCGGCGCCGTTGGTGCCGATCACGGCATGCACCGTGCCACGCGCCACGGCCAGCGACACCGTGTTGAGTGCCACCAGGCCACCCCAGCGGTGGGTGATGTTGTGCCCGCGCAGCAGGGTGGCGCCTGGGCTGTCGGCGGCGCTCATGCTTGCCCCTCGGTGCTGGCCGCCGTGTTGTCGTCAGCGCGGCGTGTGCTGCGCCCGACCAGCCGGTCTCGCCATTGGCCCGGCACACCCACCAGGCCGCGTGGCAGCAGTGCCACGCTGGCGATGATGCTCAAGCCCAGGCCCAGGTTCCAGTGTTTGGCAAAGCTGCCAAAAATGGCCTCGGACTTGAAAAACTCCTGCAGCAGCGCAAAGGCAAAAGCGCCAATCAGCGCACCACGCAGGTGGCCGATGCCACCCAGGATGACCATGATCAGCACCGCGCCGCTGACGTGCCAGCTCATCAACTCAGGGTTCACAAAACCGTCCTTCACCGCAAACAAAAAGCCCGCCAGACCGGCGATGCCACCTGACAGCGTGAAGGCCGCCAGCTTGTACGGGTAGGTGGCAAAACCAGTGGCACGCATGCGCTGCTCATTGACGCGGATGCCGGCCAGCGCACGGCCAAAACGCGAGCGCGACAGCAGCGCCAAGAAACCAAACACCACCAACAGCGCCAGCAGCGTGAAGCCGTACAGCAGCAGCGGCTTGTCCAGGTCCAGCAGGCGGCCCAGCACCGGTTTCATGGTGAGATAGATGCCGTCGGTGCCGCCGCCCAGCGGCGTGTCGTGCACCACGTAATACGCCATCTGTGCAAACGCCAGCGTGACCATGATGAAGTACACCCCCTTGGTGCGCAGCGACAGCGCGCCCACCACCAGCGCATACACCGCTGCGGCCAGCACCGCTGCCGGCAGCAGCCACAGCACCGAGGCCGGTGCGTCCTGTGGCGCCAGCAGCACCGTGGCATAAGCGCCGATGCCAAAAAACGCGGCCTGGCCAAAACACACCAGGCCGGTGCCGCCCACCAGCAGCTCAAGGCTCAGCGCAAAGATGGCAAACACCATGATCTTGGTCACCAGGTCCAACCCGAAGCTGCCGGCGGCCAGTGGGTAGGCGGCCAGCAGGCCAAACGCTGCGGTCACAAACACCGCTTTGGAAGAGAGCTTCATCATCATGCTGGCCTCATCCTGCCTTGAACAAACCATCGGGCTTCCACAGCAGGATCAGCGCCATCAACACATACACCAGCGCGCCTGAGGCCTGCGGCAGCAGCACCTTGCCAAAGGTGTCGACAAAGCCGATCAGCAAGGCCGCCAGCAGCGCGCCGCGGATGGACCCGATGCCGCCGATCACCACCACCACAAAGCAGATGATCAGCACCGAGCTGCCCATGCCCGGGTACACACTGCTCACCGGCGCGGCCACCATGCCGGCCAGCGCGGCAATGGCCACACCGGCCGCAAACACCACGCGGTACAAAAACTTGATGTCGATGCCCAGGCTCTGCACCATCTCGCGGTTGCTGCTGCCGGCGCGGATCATCATGCCCAGCCGGGTGCGGGTGAACACCAGATACATGCCCAGCGCCAGCGCAATGCAAACGCCTGAGATGAACAGGCGATACACCGGGTAGGTCATCAAGTCACCCAGCGGCAGCGTGCCGGCCAGCAGCGCCGGCACGGGCACGCCGTGCACGTCGTCGCCCACCAACAGGCTGCGCAACTCCTCGAACACCAGGATCAGGCCGTAGGTCATCAGCACCTGCTGCAGGTGCTCACGCTCATACAGGTAGCTGTAGAACGCCCACTCCAGCACATAGCCCAGCAGCACCGCCAGCAGCGTGCCCACCACCAGCACCGCAAAAAAGCCGCCGCCAAAGGTGGACGCCACCAGCGGCGACAGCGCAAACGCCATGTAGGCACCAATCATGTAAAAGCTGCCGTGCGCCAGGTTGATGACGCCCATGATGCCGAAGATCAGCGTTAGGCCGCTGGCCACCAAAAACAGCAGCAGGCCGTATTGCAGCGCGTTGAGACACTGGATGAGGAAAGTGGCAAGGTCCATGGATGCTGGGCTGAAGTGGGCAACAAGAAGGGCGGCAAAGTGGGCTGCAGTGCGCGCGGCACTGAGGATGTGACCCACCTGCCGTCGCGAGCGGGCCGAACTGCGCTGAGCTGCGGTTCAGGCAAGCAAACGCCCTGGAACCGGCTTTGCCGGGCCTGCGGCGTTGCCCCCTTGAGGGGGAGCGCCGCAGGCGCTGCGGGGGTGGGCGCAGTTACAGCTTGCAACCGCGGGCGGGGTCAGCCAGGGCCCGGCTGGCAATGCCGACCAGCTTGTTCTCTTTGCCCGACACCTGCCGAAGGTAGATGTCTTGCACCGGATTGTGGTTCTTGCCCAGGGTGAAAGGCCCACGCGGGCTGTCGATCTTGGCCGTCTCCACGGCGGCCGCAAACTCGGCCTTCTTGGCCAGGTCGCCCTTGACCGCCGCCAGGCCGATGCCCAGCATCTGCGCTGCGTCATACCCTTGCACCGCGTACACATCGGGCTGCAGCTTGTAGGCCTTGGCGTAGGCCAGGCGGAAGGCGTTGTCGCGTGGTGTGCCCAGGCTGTCGCTGTAGTGCAGGGTGGTCAGCAGGCCTTCGGCGTCGGCGCCCTGGGCCTCCAGTGTGCCGTCGGTCAAAAAGCCGGCGCCGTACAGCGGGATGGTTTTCTTCAGCCCGGCGGCGGCGTAGTCCTTGACAAATTTGACGGCGCCGCCGCCGGCAAAAAAGGTGTAAACCGCATCGGGCTTGGCCGCTGCAATCTCGGTCAGCAAGGCCTGGAACTCGACGTTGGGGAAGGGCAGGTTGAGCTCTTTGACCACCTGGCCGCCGCCTTTCTCAAACGCCTCCTTGAAGCCCTTGACCGATTCATCACCGGCCGCGTATTTCCAGGTGATGGTCACCACTTTTTTTGCGCCCTTTTTGGCCACCACCTCGCCCATCGCATAGCCCGGCTGCCAGTTGCTGAAGCTGCTGCGGAAGGTGGTTTGCGCGCACATCGCACCGGTCACCGCGTCGGCGCCGGCATTCGGCACGATCAGCAGGGTGCCGGTGTCCTTGGCCACCTTGGCCATGGCCATGGCCACACCGCTGTGCACTGAGCCCACCAGCACGTCCACGTTGTCGCGCTTGATCAGTTTGTTGACGTTGTCGGTGGCCTTGGACGGGTCACTCTCATCGTCCACCTTGAAAAACTCGATCTCGCGGCCCGACAGCTTGCCGCCGTGCTCAGCCACATACAGGCGGAAGCCGTTTTCGATGGCGCTGCCCAGCGCGGCAAAAGTGCCGGTGGCGGGCAGCATCAGGCCGACCTTGAGTTTGCTGCCGCTTTGGGCCTGGGCCAGCGGTGTGCCGAGTGTCAGACAGGCGGTCAGGGCGCTGGCCAGGCAGGCGGTGGCGCGTGGGGTGAGTGTCATGCGGTGTCTCCGTGGGTGTGTTTTTGAATATTGGCCTGCGCCGCCAGCATCAGCGCCTCGGCTTGGTTGCGCTGTGGGGCGTGGCCGCAGTGCGCCGACTGCAGCAGCTCAACCAGCAGCGGTGCGGCCTGGTGCTGGGGCGCCAACACAGTGTGTTCGATGCACACCGCCCGGCCGGCCCGGGTGGTGTCGACAAATGCCACGCTCATGACGCCGGGGTCTGCAGCGCACGCAGCTTGAAGCGCTGAATCTTGCCGGTGGCGGTTTTGGGCAGGTCGCTGACAAACTCGATCAGGCGCGGGTATTTGTAGGGCGCGAGCTTGTCTTTGACAAAGGCCTTCAGCTCGGCGTCGGTGGCCTGGGCACCGGCCTTGAGCACCACAAAAGCCTTGGTCTTGGTCAGGCCGTCGGCATCGGGCACACCGATCACCGCCGCCTCCAGCACGGCCGGGTGCTGCACCAGCGTGGCCTCCACCTCAAACGGCGAGACGTAGATGCCGCTGAC
>JANPOW010000033.1:0-1784 GCA_031428185.1 Betaproteobacteria bacterium
CCCCAGGCGCTGGCCAACAGCTCCATCACCCACTGGTTGCAGTTCTGGTAGCGCAGGCTGTAGGCGTAGGCATTGGCGCTGTAGCGCGCTGCCAGCAGGCCCAGGGCCAGGGGTTTGTTGAGGGCGGCCTGCTCCACCGCAGCAGCGGCGTCTGGCGGCAGCAGCAGGATGGACAAAAACCCGATGGCCGGGTCATCAGTGCCCAACAAGAACCCCGCCAGGCCCTGGTCAAACAAACGCGGCTGCCGCTCATCACAGGCGTAATACAACTGGCGCACAGACCACGGCGTGTTGCCGCTGTTCAGCAGGCCGATGCCGGCATGCGAGTAGCGCACGTCAAAGCGCGACAAGTCCAGGCCCGAGCGGGCCACCAGCGCCACCCGCTGGCCCGTGCCATCGAGTTGGTCCCTGGCGATGGCCGCAAAACGCAGCAGCCGGTCTTGCTGGGTGGCGGTCAGCGTGGACGGTCGGTCACACAACCGCAGTGACGCGGCGCCTGCGCTTGCGGCGCTGGCGACCAACACAGCCGCCAGCAGCAGCGCCCGGGCGGCGCCTGGCCAGGGCCTCAAAGCGTCACGGGCTGCGGGTCGATGTCACGCGGCCAGTCGCCCGTCAGCACCAGGAAAAACGCTCCAGGCGGGGCGGCGTGCGCAAACTCCACGCCATACGGCCGCTGGCGTGCGCGGACCACATCACCCGCCACCAGCGCCCGCTGCGCCAGCGCCTGGGCTGGCAGGGTCAGCCACAGCGTGCCGGCCGTACCGTCTTGCTGGGCTGCCTGCAGGGTGAGCTGCAGCATGCCGGGGCGATCTGCCACCACCACCACGGCCAGCACCCGGTAATCGCCCTCGGCCACCTTGGTATTGCCCGACGAGCTGTTGCTGGACCCCTTGACCGAATCGGACGAGCTGCCCAGCGACGCTGAGCCGGCGCTGGACGCCGACGAGGCCACGCTGTCGGCCAGCACGGGTTGCGCCAGGGCGGCCAGCAACAGGCTGGCGCACGCCGCGCGGATGGGTGAGGGTCGCATCAGATCTCCAAGACTCGCGCGCCGCCAGCCGGCACAGCCTGCAAAGATACCGCACAGGCTGCGCGGCAAGGTTGCCGGCAGGCCAGCCGCGCCCGCGCGGGGGCTACACATCGGCCAGCACCCGCAAGTGCGCCACCACGCTGCGGCCCAACGCGCTCAGCGCATAACCACCCTCCAGGCAGGACACGATGCGGCCTTGGGCGTCCCGGTCGGCCACGGCCTTGATGCGTTGGGTGATCCAGGTGTAGTCGGCTTCCACCAGGCCCAGCTGGCCCAACTCGTCCTCGCGGTGGGCATCAAAGCCGGCGCTGATGAACACCATCTGCGGCTTGAACTCATCCAGCCTGGGCATCCACAGCACGTCGATCATCTCGCGCACCGCCATGCCCCGGGTGTAGGGCGGGATGGGCACGTTGACCATGTTGCTGCCCAGCGGCACCGTGCCGCTGTTGGGGTACAGCGGGTGCTGGAAGATGCTGCACATCAGCACCCGCGCGTCGCCGGCAATGATGTCCTCGGTGCCGTTGCCGTGGTGCACATCAAAATCGATGATGGCCACCCGGTCCAGCCCCAGCACGTCCAGCGCATGGCGGGCGGCAACGGCCACGTTGTTGAAAAAGCAAAAACCCATCGTGGCCGTGCGGGTGGCATGGTGGCCGGGCGGGCGGGTTGAGCAAAAGGCGTTCTCCACCTCACCGCTGAACACCGCATCGGTGGCCGCCACCGCCGCACCGGCAGCGCGCAACGCGGCTTG
>JANPOW010000034.1:0-4115 GCA_031428185.1 Betaproteobacteria bacterium
CTCGCGCCGGGTAATCCACCAGGCCAGGCTGCCTATGGCCCCGGCGATCATCAAGAACACGAGGTGCGGCATGCCGGGGATCAGCCCCAGCACGCCCACGATGCCGGCTGTGACGCCCAGCGATTTGGCGCTGCCAAACACCTGGCGGCCGATCTGGCTGCCGATGTTCTCCTCCTTGCCCACGCGCGACACCACCATGGCCGCGGCCACCGAGATCAACAAGCCGGGGATTTGCGCCACCAGCGCGTCACCCACGGCCAGCAGCACGTAGCGGTCGGCCGCATCACCCGCACTGAGGCCGTGGCTTGCCACGCCGATGATGAAGCCGCCCACGATGTTGATCACCAGGATCAACATGCCGGCCACCGCGTCGCCGCGCACAAACTTGCTGGCGCCGTCCATCGAGCCGAAGAACTCGGCCTCGTTGCCCACCTCGATGCGGCGCCGCTTGGCCTCTTTTTCGTCGATCAGGCCGGCGTTCAAGTCGGCATCAATCGCCATCTGCTTGCCGGGCATCGCGTCCAGCGTGAAGCGCGCGCCCACCTCGGCAATGCGCTCGGCGCCCTTGGTGACGACGATGAAATTGATGACCACCAGGATCGCAAACACGATCAGGCCGACCGCAAAGTTGCCACCCACCAAAAAGTGGCCAAACGATTCAATCACCTTGCCGGCAGCGGCAGCACCGGTGTGGCCCTCCAGCAGCACCACCCGGGTGGACGCCACGTTGAGCGACAGCCGCAGCAGCGTGGTCATCAGCAGCACCGACGGGAAGGCCGCAAAGTCCAGCGGCCGCACCATGTTGGCGGCCACCATCATCACCATCAGCGCCATCGCGATGTTGAAGGTGAACAACAGGTCCAGCAAAAACGGCGGCAGCGGCAGCACCATCATCGCCAGCACCATGACGATGAACACCGGCGCGCCCAGTGAGCGCAGCAGCGTGGCGCCCACGCCCAGCTTGGCCGCCGCCTGGGCAAAGCGTGGCCCGCCAAGCAGCGGCTGGGCCAGTGCTTGCAATTGGGCGATCAAGGCTTGCATGGGTCAGGTCTTCTTCTCGGTGGATGCAGCGTCGGCAGTCGCCGCGGACGCTGCAGCCTTGGCGGCCGCAGCCTTGGCGGCATCAGCAACAGCCGGGTCCAGGTCGGGCGGCACGGTGATGGGTGGCAAGTCAGCCGGCATGGCGCCCTGGCCCAGCAGCGCGGCGCGCAGCTGGTAGACATGCGCCAGCACCTGGGCCACGGCCGAGAACAGACGGGCGGGGATTTCGCGGTCCACCTCGGTGTGGGCGTACAGCGCACGCGCCAGTGCCGGGGCTTGCAGCACCGGCACTTTGTGCTCGCGCGCCAGGTCGCGGATCTTGAGCGCCATCAAATCAGCGCCTTTGGCCACCAGCCGGGGTGCGGCCATGCCGCCCTGGTCATATTTGAGTGCCACCGCGTAGTGGGTGGGGTTCATCACCACCAGATCGGCAGTGGGCACTGCCGCCAGCATGCGTTTGCCGGCCATCTCGCGCATGCGGGCGCGGATGCGGCCTTTGACCTCGGCGCTGCCCTCGGCCTCTTTGTTTTCTGCTTTCAGCTCCTGGTGGCTCATCTTCAGGCGCTTGGCCAGGGATAGGCGCTGCAGCGGCACATCGATGGCCGCAAACACCAGCAGCACGATCAGCAGCAGCCCCAAGCCGCCCACCAGGGTGCGGCCGGTGTGGGCCAGCGCCACCGGCAGCGGCATGGTCAGTGCGTCATGAAAGTCGGCCAGGTGCAGATAGAGATAGGCCCCGCCGATCACCCCCAGCAACAGCGCCAGCACGCAGGCCTTGACCAGATCGCCCAGGTGGTGGCCAGCCACCATGCGCGCCAGGCCAGTGAGCGGGTTGAGCTTGCTGAAATTTGGCGCCAGCGGCTTGAAGGTGAAGTTCCAGCCGCCCGAGGCCAGGCTGGCGCTCAAGCCCAGCGCCAGCGACAGGCCGCCCAGCGGCAGCAGCACGGCCAGCCAGGCCAGCGTCAGCTCGGCCAGCCTGTGGGTCAACACACCGGGCTGGGCCAGCAGGCTGGCATCAAAGCGCAAACCGCTGCGCAGGATGCCGGACAACCAAACCCCCAGCCGCGGCATCAGCAGCACCAGCAGCGCACCACCGGCGCCCACCACCAGCAGGTGCGCCAGGTCGCGTGAGCGGGCCACCTGGCCGTCACCGCGGGCCTTGCGGACTTTCTTTTGTGATGCGGGGAGGTTGCGGTCTTGGGCGTCGGCCATGGCGGGTGTACCGGTGCGCTGACCGATTCAGCGCCAACTGGCCGGGCCATGGTGCCGCCGCTGGCCGCTTCAGAAGCCCGCGAAAAAGCCGACAAAGCGGGGGTTATCGGCCACTGGCCGGCCAGCTTGAGCGTGGGCAGCGGCTGAAAGCCCGATGACGCCGGCAAAGACGGGCCAATTCGGTTTTGCACTCAAGTTTGGCGCGCCCTTGCCCGATATGCCGACGAGGAACGCGCCGAAGGTGCGGCCCGGCTCCCGACAGGGCCTGCTGCCGCCCCCAAGCCCCACGACACACCGCCCGAGCAACTCGCGCCGAAGGATCTGAACCATGGCCATCAACATCACGTCCCTGACCACTGCCGACATCGCAGCGCTGACCACTGCCCAGATCGGTGCCTTGTCGGTGGCCGAATGGATGGCCTTCAGCGCCGAGCAGATCGTGGCCTTGACGCCCACGCAGATCCCGCGCATCTCGGCGGCCGGCCTGGCCGCGTTGTCCAGCAGCCAGATCAATGCGTTTGATTCCAGTGACTTTGGCCTGCTCAGCACCAGCCAGCTCAAAGCGCTGCCGGTGGCCGGGGTGGCGGCGTTTGACGCAGCAGACTTCAACGCGCTGTCGGGCGCGCAATTCAAGGCCTTGACCAGCGCGCAAGTGCAGGCCATCGACAGCGCCGTGCTGGCCTCGTTTACCGAAGGCCGCATCGCCGACCTGAGCACCGCACAAGTCAGCGGCCTGAGCACTGCCCAACTGGCCAGCATGACGGACAGCCAGTTGCAAGCCCTCAGCGGCCCGCAACTGCGTGGCCTGAGCGCCAGCCAGATCAGCCGCCTGGCCAGCAACGACTTGAACGCGCTGACGGCAGAGCAGTTCCAGGCCTTGGCCACCCACCAGATCGCCGCGCTGCGCAGCAACCAGTTCAACAGCCTGGAGGCCACTGACCTGGCGGCCTTGACCGGCGCGCAAATCCGCGCGGTCAGCACGCAGAACATCGCCGCGCTGGACAGCAGCGGCATCGCCACCCTCACCGCAGTGCAGTTGGGTGCTTTGAGCGCCACACAACTGCGCGCCATCGAGACCGCCGACATCAGCGCCATCGGCACGGCCGCGCTGGCCGGCCTGGGCAGTGCGGCCATCGGCGCCCTGAGCAACGGCCAACTGGCCGCCCTCAGCAGCGAGCAGTTGCAAGCCCTGGGCTCGGCCCAGTTGCGTGGCCTGGGCTTTGCCCAGATGGCCGCGCTGGGCACCGACACCCTCAACACCCTGACCAGCGAGCAGTTCAAGGCCCTGGGCACCAGCCAGATCGCCGCCTTGACCACGCTGCAGGTCAGCAGCCTGGAGTCTGAGGACCTGGCCGCCCTCAGCAGCACGCAGATGCGCGCGCTCAGCAGCGCAGCCATCGCCGCGCTGACCAGCGCCGAAGTGGGCCAACTCAGCGCCGGCCAGTTGGCCGCCTTGAGCAGCGCCCAACTGCGTGCCATCGAGACCGCCGACATCAGCGCCCTCAGCACCACCGCGCTGGCCAGCCTGAGCAGCGGCCAGATCAGCGGCCTGAGCAATGCACAACTGGGCGCCCTGGGCACCGAGCAGTTGCAAGGCTTGAGCGCCAGCCAGTTGCGTGGCTTGAGCACGGCCCAGATGGCCGGCCTGGCCACCGATGACTTGAACAGCCTGACCAGCGACCAGTTCATGGGCTTGAGCGCCAGCCAGACCGCCGCGCTCAACTCGGCCCAGGTGGCCAGCCTGCGCCTGGCCGATGTGGCCGCCATGACCACCGCCCAGTTGCACAGCCTGGGCACGGCGCAAATCGCCGCGCTGGACAACGCCCAGATTGGCACCTTGAGCGCCGCCCAGCTGGGCGCCC
>JANPOW010000035.1:0-2309 GCA_031428185.1 Betaproteobacteria bacterium
CCGGTTGAGCGTGTTGGTGATCGGATGCTGTGCAGTGCGGACTCTGCGCGAAGCCGCTGCGGGTCCCGCATCGGCCGCAACCCGGGCGCCTGGCGCTTCAGCGCGCAAAGTACATCTTGGTCTTGTCGAGCTTGTAGCTCCAGGGCAGGCCGGCCATGCGCCAGCCGTTCACGTCGCGCCGCCCTTGGGGTGACAGGTCGCCCTCGAAGCCATCAATGACGGTATGCACCTGGGTGTAGCCGTCTTCAGTCAGGCGCGTGGCGGCGCGCCCGCTGCGGTCGCCCGACCGGCAGATGATCAACACCGTGTCGGCCTTGGTGAGCTGCTTGGCCAGCAGCCTGCGTTGCACTTCAGCGGCAAAGTCCTGCATGGGCTCAAGCTTGTAGGCACCGCGCTGGGCGTCCCAGTCGGTCATCAGCTCCTGCAGTTCGACAAAGGGAACCAAGGCATCAACGCCCGTGGCCATGCCGACGAACATCGCCTCTGCGCGGGTGCGGACATCGATGAACAGCACGCGGGCGGCACCGCCACTGGCGTCGAAGAAGGCGGGTACGTCGCGGGCTTCCATATACAGGCCGGCCTTGCTGCGTTTGGGCTCCGGCACCGTTGCCGGGTTCACCGGCGCCGCGACAGCAGTCGTGCTGCCGACGAGGCCGGCGAGCCACAGCGTCGCCTGGCGACGCGAGACGGCGTGAGGATGATGGGCAGACATGGGATCTCCTTGAACCAGAGGTGTGGGTTGCAAATGCACGGGCGCGCCGGGCATCACTGCCGCTGATGACACCGGTTGAATCAGGCCGCAGGCGTGGCCGCAGCCACGGGCAAGGCGTCGGCCCGCCAGCGCAGCATGCCGCCAGCCAGGTTAGCCACCTGCGGGAAGCCGGCCTTCTGCAACAACACCACCGCCTGTGCCGAGCGGGCGCCCGACCGGCAAACAGTGACCACCGGGCGACCGCGATCAATCTCATCCGCCCGCTGCAGAAGTTCCGACAAGGGGATCAGGCGGGCGCCGGCGATGCGACCCAGTGTGTCCTGGAACTCGGCCGGCTCACGAACATCGATGATCTGGATCTGACCGGCCTGTCCGCCAGCCGCACGCTCTTCCAGCACCGAAGGGGCAATCTCCCACAATCCGCTGAAGGTAAAGGTCAGCGGCGCCCAGTCGGGCTCGGGTGTCAAGGCGCCAGCGCCTTCGGGCCGCCCGCAGCGCAGGTTAGCCGACACGGCAATGTCCATCAGCTTGGGATGCGGCAGACCGAGGTTGCTCATGTAGCCCGTGAAGTCGGCCAGGTCGACATCACCCCCCAGCCGCGGGTTGAAGCGCTGTTCTTCTCCCACACTGGTGACCGTGAGGCCGCGATAGTCATGCGCCGGATACAGCAGGCAGGCGGCCGGCAGTGACAGGATCTGTGCTTTCACCGAGTGGTACAGAAGCGTCGGGCTGCCCTGCTGGAAATCGGTGCGGCCACAGCCGCGGATCAACAGGGCGTCGCCGGTGAAGGCCATGCTGTAGTCGTCAAGCACAAAACTGAGGCAGCCACTGGTGTGGCCCGGCGTGGCGCGAACTTCCAGGTACCGGGCGCCGAAGGTCACGCGGTCGGCATGCCTGAGCAGCCGATCAGCATGGGCCGCGCCTGAATCCCCGGACAGCAGGATCTGGCTGCCGCAGCGCTGCTTGAGCAACCACGCTGCCGTCACATGATCGGCATGCACATGGGTGTCCAGCGTGGCTGCCAACCGCAGGCCAAGCTCGCGCAGCAATGCAAGGTCACGGCGTTCGTTCTCGTACACCGGGTCGATGAGGACGGCCTGACCGCTGTCGGCGTCACCCAGCAAATAGGTGTAGGTGGACGAAGCCGCATCGAAGAGTTGGCGAAAAATGAGCATGGTGTGGATCGCTGGATTCAGCGCTGTTGCGTCGGCCGGGTGGTCTGGCAGTCTTGCAGCCACGCCCGACCTACTTGCTCAGGCCATCGTTGAAACGGTGGCTGCTGGATTGGCCGATGCCGCAGCCAGGCAAGCCGTTCCGGGCTGCTCATCGCCGCGCCAAAAATTTGTCATGCAAGACCATGCCCACCAGCATGGCCACCACGAACACGCCAGCGGCTGCCATGCCGCTGCCCAGTGCCACCAGTGCCGGCCCCGGACAGAAACCACCGATACCCCAGCCAGCGCCAAACAGCACCCCGCCCAGCACCAGGCGGGCATCGATGGTGCGGTTGGCGGGAATCTCCATCGGCGACCCCGTCCACGACCGCTTGCGCCTGGCCGCGCGTGCAAACACGAAGCTACCCAGCGCAATCGCGCCG
>JANPOW010000036.1:0-15044 GCA_031428185.1 Betaproteobacteria bacterium
CGCCGCCCACGGATGAGCTGCACGGTCTGGAACAGGCGGTCGGCACGGCGCATGGGGGGTGGTGGTCGGCTCAACGCAGCAGCGCACCGCACCGGGTGCTGCCGCCGGCTGTGCGCTCGGGCAACGGACTGGCGATGCTAGGAGCCTGTCGGGCTTGGGGAACGTCGGCTGCGAAACGGCCTCAGCGGTCCATTTTTTACCGGATTTTTGTCCCATAGTTGAACTATGGGCCTGCAAATCCGGCAAAAACTGTCCTCGCTGGGGCCGTTTCTCGCTATCGACGCCCCAAGTCCGACAGGCTCCTAGCCGTGCGCATGCAGGCCGATGCGGTTGCCCTCCAAATCCAGCACATGCACAAAGCTGCCCATGCCGTCGGGCAGGTCCACACGCGGTGTCACCACCCGGCCGCCAGCGGCCACGGCACGGGCCACCGCAGCGTCCAGCGACGGTTCGACGTTGAGGTAGACCAGCGTGCCGTTGGGGCCGGGGCTGATGTGCGGGGCTTTGATCAGCGCACCGCCCACTGCCGGCTCGGTGTAGGGCAGCACGGCCAGGGTCTGCGGGCCCATGGCCTCGCGCCGCAGCGGGGCGGCCAGCACGGCTTCATAAAAGGCCTGGGCGCGGTCCATGTCGGCCACCGGGATCTCGAACCAGTGGATGGCGGGGCGCGTCGCGATGGCAGCAGCGGCGGCAGCAGGGGTGGCGGTGGATGTCATGGGATTGGTCCTCGGGTTGCAATGCACAAGCCCTGCATGTTGGCGGGGGCCTGCTGACAGCGTCTTGTCAGCAGGGGGTGGCCGACAATGCGGCATGAGTGCCCCGTTTTCGCCCCCGCCAACCCCACCCTTCCTGCCCACGCGCCAAGCCGCGCTGTCGCGCCTGGCTGAGGTGCGGCCCGCCGCCTACGCCAGCAGCCGCAACCACCTGCAGGGCAGCGTCACCCGGTTGTCGCCCTACTTGACGCACGGCCTGATGAGCGTGCCCGAGGTGGCGCTGAGCGTGGCAGCGCGGCAAAAAGTGCATCTGCAGCACAAGCTGGTGCAAGAGCTGGGCTGGCGCGAGTTCTTCCACCACGTCTGGCGCCACCAGGGTGAGGCCATCTTCACGTCGCTGCATGCCGGCCCCCGGCCCGATGCTGATTACCTGGCAGAGCTGCCCGATGACATCCGCCAGGCCCGCACCGGGGTGCCGGTGATTGACGCGGCGGTGCGCACGCTGTACGCCACCGGCTGGTTGCACAACCATGCCCGCATGTGGCTGGCCAGCTACGTGGTGCATGTGCGCGGGGTGTACTGGCGCGCCGGGGCCGATTGGCTGGTGGCCCATCTGCTGGACGGTGACCTGGCCAGCAACCACCTGTCGTGGCAGTGGATTGCCGGCACCGGCAGCCACAAGCCGTATTTGTTCAACGCCGAGAACGTGGCGCGTTATGCCGGCACAGTGCCCGGCTGGGCCAGCCCGGGCAGCGTGGTGGACACCGACTACGCCACGCTGGAGGCTTGGGCCAGGGGCACGGCGCCGCTGCCGCCGGTGCCAGCAGCAAGCGGCAAAGGGGTGGACGAACCTACGCTGCACCACAGCTTGCCGGCCGGCCCCAACAGCGGCGACAACAGCGGCCTGCCAGCGCCTTTGCCCATGCCCCAGCCCATGCCAAACGCCAAAGCCGTGGCCAAGCGTGAGGTCTGGTTGGTCCACCCCTGGGCCTTGGCCGATGCACCGCATGCGGCATCCCCCGACGCGCTGCGCCTGGGCGTGTGGCCGGCCGAGTTCCACACCCGCTGGCCCTGGTCAGCCGCACGCTGGCAGTTTGTGGCCACCCGCATGGCCGCCATCAGCCGCCAGACAGTGTGGGCCGATAGCGCGCAACTGCAGCAGGCGCTGGCCGGTGCCGCGTCGGTGCGCTGCACCGACAACCTGCATCTGCCGGCCGGCTGGCCCGCCGCCTGGCGCCAGCCCGCACCACGCCTGCTGCCCGAGCCGGCCAAGGCCTGCAGCTCGTTCTCGCAGTTCTGGCGCCAGGCCACGCAGGGCGCAGAGCGCTTGACGGACTTGCCGGGCTGGGCCGCCGGTGGCCGGGTGGATGACGTGGCTGACGTGGCTGACGTGGCTGACGGCGCTGGCGGCGCATCCAACCGGGGCTTGTTGGACGACTGACGGGCTTCCAACCGACCGGCGCCACAAGCCGCCACCCAGCACCGGCTTTATCGGCCAATCGGCACGGCAGCCATCGGCGATGATGGTAGTTTTAGTGCCGTGATCGAGAGCATCCATGCCTTTGTCCATCACCCGCCGCCGGGGCCTGGCCCTGCTGGGTGCAGCCAGCCTGCCCGCCTGGGCGGCCGACACCACCACAACGGCGGCGGCTGGTGCTGCTGCCGCCCCGGCGCCTGAGGGCGCAGCGCCGCAGCCGGCCCGCCCGCCCGAGCCGCCGCGCAACACCCTGCCACCGCTGGCCTTGCGCCAGCGCCGGCTGGGCAACGGGCTGCAGGTGGTCAGCCTGCCCACCCGGGGTGGCGCCACGGTGAGCGTGCAGGTGTGGTACCGCGTGGGCGGCAAGGACGACCCGGCCGGCCGCTCGGGCTTTGCGCATCTGTTTGAGCACTTGATGTTCAAGCGCACCCGGCACATGGCGCCCGAGATGTTTGACCGCCTGACCGAAGACGTGGGCGGCCAGAACAACGCCTTTACTGCCGAGGACATGACGGCCTACCAGAGCGAGGTGCCGTCCAACCATCTGGAGCGCTTGCTGTGGGCCGAAGCCGAGCGCCTGGGCGGCCTGCAGGTGGACCAGGCCAGTTTTGAGTCCGAGCGCAAGGTGGTGATTGAAGAACTGCGCCAGCGTGTGCTGGCTGACCCGTATGGCCGGCTCTTCAACGCGCTGCCGGGCAACGCCTTTGAGCGCCACCCGTACCGGCGTCCGGTGATCGGCAGCGAGGCCGACCTGAACGCGGCCACGCTGGCCGATGTGCAGCGCTTCCACACCACCTACTACCGGCCCGACAACGCGGTGTTGATCGTGGTCGGTGACTTTGACCCCGCCCAACTCGACGGCTGGGTGGACCGTTACTTTGGCCCGCTGGCCACACCGTCGCAACCGATCCCGCGTGTGGCCACCACCGAGCCGGCGCGGGCGCAAGACGCCCGCGTCACGGTGCAGGCACCCAACGTGCCGCTGCCGGCCGTGGCGCTGGTCTGGAAAGGCCCACCCGTGGGCCACCCCGACGCCGCCGCGCTGGCGGTGGCCGCTGCGCTGCTGTCGGCCGGTGAATCCTCGCGCCTGAACGAGGCGCTGGTCTACGACGCCCAAATCGCCCAGGCCGCAGGGTTTGCCGCCGAGCTGTATGCCGACGCCGGCATGCTGGCGGCCTACGCCATCGGCGCCAGCGGCCAGCCACTGCGCAAGCTGGAAGGCGCACTGCTGGCGCAGATCAACCTGCTGGTGCGTGGCAAGGTTGGCTACGGTGAGATCGACAAGGTGCGCACCCAGTTGCTGACCGGCGCGCTGCTGCAGCGCCAGACCCCGCAAGGCCTGGCCGATGCGATTGGCCGCGCCGCGCTGCTGTACGGCGACGCACGCGATGTGGACCAGCGCATCAACCGCCTGCAGGCCGTGCGTGTGGCCGACGTGCAGCGCGTGCTGGACCAGTACCTGCTGCGCACGCGGCGGGTCACGATCAACTATGTGCAAGGGGCGGCGGCATGAGGGTGGACGGGATGGGGCGGGCCGGCACGGGTGGGGCTGATCTGGCGGCACGGGTTGGGTTGGCGGCGGCGTTGGCGGCGGTAGCGTTGGTGGCGGTAGCGGCGGCTGTAGCGGCGGCTGTAGCGGCGCCGGTGGCAGCCAAACCCACCGTGCCGCGGCCCCTGCAGTGGCTGGTGTGGACCATGGCCATGCGTCTGCGGCTGCTGCTGCTGCTGCCGGCCGCATTGCTGGGCACGCTGCTGCCCGCCGCCCACGCCGGCACACCGGGTGTGGACGAACCGCCCGTGGCCTCAGCCCCCCGCTCGCTCACCCTGCCTGTGCTGCAAGAGCGCACCCTGGCCAATGGCCTGACGGTGGTGGTGGCACCTCGCCCCGGCCTGCCGGTGGTCAGCGCGACGCTGCTGGTGCGCGCCGGTGCCGAGACCGACCCACCCGACAAGCCCGGCCTGGCCGCCATGACCACCAACCTGTGGCCCAAAGGCGCGCTGCGCAACGGCCGCCCCGTGCCGGCCACCGACCTGGCACGCCAGGCCGAAGCGCTGGGCAGCGGGCTGGACACCAGCAGCGGCTGGGGCGCCAGCACCCTCAGCATGACGGTGAGCAGCCCGCGCCTGGGCGAAGCCCTGGCCTTGATGGCCGACGTGCTGCGCCGCCCGGTGCTGGCCGAGGCCGAGCTGGAGCGCGCCCGCGCCCAGACCCTGGACGGCCTGCGCGTGACGCTGGGCAACCCGTCGGAGGTGGCTGGTCTGGCCCTGCGCCGCAGCTTCTGGGGCGACAGCGCCTACGGCCGCGTCACCACCCCGGCCAGCGTGCAGCGGCTGCGGCGGGCTGACCTGCAAGCCTTCCAGGCCCAGTGGGTGCGGCCAGACCGCACCGCCCTGCTGCTGGTGGGCGACATCACGCCCGAGCACGGCCAGGCCCTGGCGCAACGCCTGCTGGGTGATTGGCGCGCGCCCACCACCCCGGCCCCGCAACTCAGCCCCGCAGCACCGGCCCCTGCCGCTGCCGCGCTGCTGCTGATCGACATGCCCGGCAGCGGCCAAAGCGGCGTGGCGGTGGCCGCACCCTACCTGGGCGACAGCACGGCCGACCGGCGCGCCCGCTACATCGGCGCGCTGGCCAGCGCCGTGCTGGGCGGCGGTTATTCGGCCCGCGTCAACCAGGAGGTGCGCATCAAGCGGGGTCTGAGCTACGGCGCCTCCGCCGGCGCCGAAAGCCAGGCCAGCGGCGGCATGTTCAGCGCCCGCGCCCAGACCAACCACCCCACCGCCGCCGCCGAGGTGCTGCAACTGCTGCGCAGCGAGATCACCCGCCTGGCTGACGCACCGCCCGCCGCCGATGAGCTGGCCGCCCGCCAGGCCACGCTGGTGGGCGCGTTTGCGCGCCGGCTGGAGACCACGGCAGGGTTGTCGGCCCAGTTGGTGGCCCAGATCGCCCACGGCCGGCCGCTGGCAGAGCTGGCCGATTACGCCCCCGGCGTGCTGGCCGTCACGCCTGCCCAGGTGCAGGCCTTTGCGCGCCAGCACTGGGCCGCAGGCGGCCTGCGTGCCGTGGTAGCAGGGGATCTGGCGGCGGCGGGCAGCAGCCTGACCAGCCTGGCCGCACCGGCCCAGCGCGTGCCGCTGGCGCAGCTAGACCTGGAGCAGGCCGGCTTGCGCAAGACCGCCAAGCCGTGACGGGTGTGGCGGGTGTGGCTGGTGTGGCTGGTGTGGCGCGCGTGATGAGCGTGATGGGCACGATCGACATGATGGTCATGATGGGCACGATGGACATGACCGACGTGGCGGTGGCGGGCGGCGCTGGGCTGCGCCGGGCCGACGCCGTCAGCAGGTGCGCCAGCGGCACATACCCCCGCGCCTGTGCTGCCACCACCGCTTGAATTGCCGGCCCCGGCAGCCATGTGCCCAGCATGCCTGCCGATGCCGCCACCAGCCTGAGCACCGCCTGGCCGCTGCTGTTGCTGGTGCTGGCCGCGCTGGTGGGTGCGGCAGTGCTGCTGGGCCAGCCCTGGTGGTTGCAACGGAGCCGCGCCAGGCTGCGGGCGCTGCCTTTCCCTCAGGCGTGGCGCCGCATCCTGCGCCGCCGGGTGCCGGCGGTGGCCAACTTGCCGGCCGATCTGCAGCAGCGCCTCAAAGGCCACATCCAGGTGTTTCTGGCGGAAAAGCCCTTCACCGGTTGCCAGGGCCAGGCCATCACCGACGAGGTGCGGGTCACCATCGCCGCCCAGGCCTGCCTGCTGCTGCTGGGCCATGCCAACCCCGACTACTACCCCAAGCTGCGCCAGGTGCTGGTCTACCCCGGTGCGTTTGTCGTCAACCGGGTGCAGCCGCTGGGCGGTGGTGTGGTGCAAGAGCGGCGCCAGGCCTTGGCCGGTGAATCCTGGGCCGGTGGCCCGGTGGTGCTGGGCTGGGCCGATGTACTGGCCGGCGCGGCGGATCCGGCCGATGGCCGCAACGTGGTGCTGCATGAGTTTGCCCACCAGATCGACCAGGACAAAGGCCAGGCCGACGGCCGGCCCTGGCGCCCCGGCCGGGCGCAGCGCCAACGCTGGGCGCAGGTGATGGACGCAGGCCTGCAGCAACTGCGGTTGCAGCCGTCTGAGGTGATGGATGGCTACGGTGCGACGGACGCGGCGGAGTTTTTTGCGGTGGCCACCGAGACGTTTTTTGAGCGCCCGCAGGCGCTGGCTGCCGAGGCGCCGGCGGTCTACCGCGAGCTGGCGCTGCTGTACCGGGTGCATCCGCTGGCGTGGTGAGGGTGCGGCCGCAGCCGCAGCCCACGGCGCCGGCTGCCGCGGGTGCCCGTGCCGGCAAGGTGCACATCATTGCGGTGGCCGGCGCCCAGCGCGCGCCGCAACTGCCCGATGTGCCCATGCTGCCTGAGCAAGGCCTTGAGATGGACGCCACGGTGCGCCTGGGCTACGGCATCGCCGACATGCCACAGCGCAGATTTACAATTTCAGCTTCTAAAGCTGAAACAGCAAATTCATGTTCGCCCGCTCATCGCATGCACGTCTGCTGACACTGGCCAAGGGCTTTCCGGTGGTGGTGGTCACCGGGCCGCGCCAGTCGGGCAAGACCACGCTGGTGCGGGCCGCTTTCCCGGCGCTGCCCTATTGCTCACTCGAAGACCCGGACGTGCGTGAGCGTGCTCTGCGCGACGGGCGTGGGTTTTTGGCGGGCTTTCCGCACGGCGCGGTGTTCGATGAGGTGCAGCGTGTGCCCGAGTTGCTGTCCTATCTGCAGACCCTGGCCGACGATGACCACCGGCTGGGCCGCTACATCCTCACCGGTTCACAAAACCTGATGCTGTCAGCAGCGGTCAGCCAGAGCCTGGCCGGCCGCGCGGGCTTTCTGGAGTTGCTGCCGCTGTCCTGGCATGAACTGCCTGATGCCCAGCGCCTGCCGCTCAAGCTGGAGGACTGGTTGCTGCGCGGTGGTTACCCCGCGCTGTGGCAGCGGCCGGTGTCGCAGGCCGATTGGTTGTCCAGCTATCTTGTCAGTTATGTTGAGCGCGATGTGCGCCAGATCAGCCGGGTGGCCGACCTGCTGCAGTTCCAGCGCTTTGTACGCATGATGGCCGCGCGCTGCGGCCAACTGCTCAACTTGAATTCCGTGGCCAATGACCTGGGTGTGGCCCAGACCACCGCGCGCGATTGGCTGGCGGTGCTTGAATCCAGCTACATCGCTTTCCGCCTGCCGCCCTACCACACCAACTTTGGCAAGCGCCTGGTCAAGACGCCCAAGCTGTACTTCCATGACACCGGCCTGGCGGCCTGGCTGCTGGGCATCACCGAGGCCCGCACGCTGCAGGTGCACCCGATGCGCGGTGCGCTGTTCGAGAACATGGCGGTGGTCGAATACCGCAAGTACTGCGGCCAGCAAGGCCTGGCCAATGGCATGTACTTCTGGCGCGACAACATCGGCAACGAGGTGGATTTGCTGATCGAGCGCGCCGGTGAGTTGTGGCCGGTAGAGCTGAAATCCGGCGCCACCTTTCAAGCCGAGTGGCTGCGCCCGCTGCACATTTGGCAGCGCCACGCGGCCGCCGCGCGGCAGGGCACGCCGATGTTGATCAGCGCCGCACCGGCACTGGGCCTGCACCAGGGCGTGATGTTGGCGCCGTGGCAGCAGGCGCTGGCAACGCTGGCGCCTGCTGCCTGAGGCTGTGCCTCAGCGCAGCGCCCAACCGCCAGACACCGGGAACACCTGCCCCACAAAGTGGCGGGCCGCGTCGCTGCACAGGTAGGCGGCAAACAGCGCGTCTTCTTCGGCTGTCACCAGCCGGCCCAGCGGCACCTCGCGTTGCAGCCGCTCTTGAAAACGCGGGTTGGCCTGCACGGCCGGGCCGTAGTAGGTGGGGTTGTCGACAAAGTTCTGCGCGATGGCGTTGAGCCCGATGCCCTGTGGCGCCAGCTCCAGCCCCACCGATTGCACATAGGCCAGTTGCGCGCCACGCGCTGCGCTGTAGCTGGCGGTGCGCTTCTGGCCACGCAGCGCAGCGGCGCTGCCCATCACCAAAATGCAACCCGCGCCGCGTGCCTGCATCTGCGGCAACACGGCGGCCACCAGGCGCGGCAGCGGGTCCACCAGATGGGCAAACACATTGCGCCATTCGGCATCGGTCACATCAGCGGCGGGGGTGGATGGTGCTGGCAGCGCCAGGTGCACGATCAACACATCCACCACCCCGGCGGCGGCCACCAGCGCGGCAGGCAGCGCCGGGTCGTCGGCCAGCGGGCGCGGGTCAGCCAGCACGCTGGCGCCGAGTTGCGTGAACACCCGCTGCAAGGCCGGCCCCATGAAGTCTTGGGATTGGGTGAGCAGCACCCGTTTGCCGTCTAAGCGTGTGGATTGCATCGCTTCAATCTCCGTTTCAGTGGGTGGGCTTACACCCGGTCAAACCACAGCACTGCGCACAGTGCCAGGCCCACGCTCAGCAGCCAGCCAGCGCCCGAGACCAGGTAGGGGTAGACCATCAGCGCCACGCCTGCCCACAGGGTAATGGGCCGCTCGGTCTTGCGGCCACGCCGCCAGGCCACCCAGCCGACCAGACCAAAGGCGATGGCCAACAGAATTTCTGTGGGGCTGGGCAGTGTCAGCCCCAGGCCTTGCAGTGTGGCCAAATCAATCAATCGTGGAGGCTCCGGCGTGGCTTGGTGGTGGCGGATTGTGGGCTGCCGCGGGTGGTCGGGTGTGATGGATGTTTGGCGAGGTGAACACAAGCATGAAGGATTCAGCATGAGCGCACGGACCCACCCACTGCTGCGGCAGTTGCAATTGCGGCCGCGCCTGTTCGTCACAGTGGGCGTTGCACTTGCCGTGGGCTGGTTGCTGCCCAGCACGCTGATGCCGCAGGCCCTGACGCGCTGGCTGGTGGCGTGGAACGTGGGCACCGTGCTGTATGTGGTGCTGGCGGCGTGGATGATGTGGCGCTCCACCACCGAAAACATGCGCCAGCGTGCCCAGTTGCAGGACGACGGGCAACGCCTGATCTTGCTGCTGGTGGTGGTGGCTGCGTTGGCCAGCCTGGTGGCCATTGCCGGTGAACTGGCGCTGGCCAAGAACATGCAGGGCAGCCAGAAGGCCCTGCATGTGGCGCTGGCCGGCATCACGGTGTTCACCTCCTGGGCCTTCATCCAGGTGATGTTTGCGATCCATTACGCGCATGACTACTACGCCAATCTGCGCCACCGCCGGCCGCCGGGGCTGCGCTTCCCGGACGATGACGCGCCGGACTACGGTGACTTTTTCTACTTTGCCGCTGTCATCGGCACCTCAGGCCAGACGGCCGATGTCGAGTTCACTGCCAAGCCGATGCGGCGCATCGGTGCCCTGCACTGCGTGCTGGCGTTTTTGTTCAACACCACCGTGCTGGCCTTGTTGATCAACATCGGTGCCAGCTTGATTTGACGAATGCACTGGGCGGCTACACCTGCGTGGCCTGCCGCACCGCCTGCTCCCACTGCGCCATCAAGGCCAGTGCGCGATCACGCGGCAGGGTGGGGTGGAAGCGGCGCTCCACCCGCCACAGCGACGAGAGTTCGTCCAGGCTCTTGAACACACCGGTGGCCAGCCCCGCCAGGTAGGCGGCACCCAGCGCGGTGGTCTCGGTCACCTGGGGCCGCAGCACCGGGATGCCCAGCAGGTCAGCCTGGAACTGCATCAGCAGGTCATTCACGCAGGCACCACCATCCACCCGCAGCTCGGCCACCGCGCTGCCACCGGCGGCCACCGTGTCGCGGCTCATGGCCTGCAGCAGCGCGGCGCTTTGAAACGCGATGCTCTCCAGTGCGGCGCGGGCGATGTGGGCCACCGTGCTGCCGCGGGTCAGGCCGACGATGGCGCCACGCGCCTCGGCGTTCCAGTAGGGCGCGCCCAGGCCGGTGAAGGCGGGCACAAACATCACACCACCGGCGTCGGGCACGCTCTCGGCCAGGGCTTGCACCTCGCCGCTGGCCTTGATGGCGTTCAGGCCATCGCGCAGCCACTGCACCACCGCGCCGCCGATGAACACACTGCCCTCCAGCGCAAATTGCGGTGTGCAATCCGGCGCCGGGCCGCCCCAAGCCGGATTGGCGCCCCCTTGGGGGGCCGGCGCATCGCGCCGAGGGGCGCGGGACACTTGGGCGGCTGCCGTGGTGATCAGCCCGTTCTGGCTGGTCTGGAACTTGTCACCGGTGTGCATCAGCATGAAGCAGCCGGTGCCGTAGGTGTTTTTGGCCAGCCCGGCCTTGAAGCAGGCCTGACCAAACAAGGCGCTTTGCTGGTCACCCGCCATGCCGGCGATGGGGATGCAGCCGCCCAGGTGCTCAGCCGCGGTCTCGCCAAACACATGGCTGCTGGGGTGAACAGCGGGCAGCAGGCTGTCGGGCACATGCAGCAGCTTGAGCAACTCGTGGTCCCACACGTTGTGGCGGATGTCGAACAACATGGTGCGCGCGGCGTTGCTCACGTCGGTGGCATGCACCTGGCCATTCGTCAGCTTCCACAGCAGCCAGCTGTCCACCGTGCCAAAGGCCAGCTCACCCTGCGCGGCGGCAATGTGGGCGCCCGGCACATGGTCCAGCAACCAGCGGATCTTGGTGGCTGAAAAATACGCATCCACCACCAGCCCGGTGCTGTGCTGGATTTGCCCGGCGTGGCCGTGCGCGCGCAGGTCAGCGCACTGCGGCTCACCACGCCGGTCTTGCCAGACGATGGCGTTGTGGATGGCCTTGCCGGTGCGGCGGTTCCACAGCACGGTGGTCTCGCGCTGGTTGGTGATGCCGATGGCCTTGATGTCACGCGCCGCAAGCCCGGCCTTGGTGATGGCCTCGCGCGCGGTGGCCAGCTGGGTGGCCCACAAGTCCTCCGGGTCATGCTCCACCCAGCCGGGTTGTGGGTAGACCTGGCGGAACTCACGCTGGGCGATGGCCACCACCTGGCCGGCGCCATCAAACACGATGCTGCGTGAGCTGGACGTGCCTTGGTCCAGCGCGAGGATGAAGCTCATGGGGTGTCTCCGGGGCTTGCGGCGTTGGACGGGTTGCCATTGCCCGCGTCGCTGCGGTTGGGTGTTGGCGCGGTGGCCTCGCCAATCACGCAACTGACCCCCGCATCGGCCAGCAGCGTGGCAAAAGCCGGCGGTGGTGGGCTGTCGGTGAACAGGCTGTCCACCTGGTCCAGCCGGCCTACCTCCACCATCGCCGGGCGGTTGAACTTGCTGTGGTCAGCCGCCAGCCACACTTGGCGGCTGGCGCGGATGATGGCTTGCGCCACCTTGACTTCGCGGTAGTCAAAGTCGCGCAGCGTGCCGTCGGCCTCGATGCCCGAGATGCCGATCAGCCCGATGTCCACGCGGAACTGGCCGATGAACTCCACCGTGGCCTCACCCGTGATGCCGCGGTCGCGGCTGCGCACCAGGCCGCCGGCCACGATCAGCTCGCAGTCGGTGTTGTCGCTCAGGATGGCCGCCACGTTGAGGTTGTTGGTGATGACACGCAGGCCGTGGTGGCCTAGCAGCTCGCGCGCAATCGCCTCGGTGGTGGTGCCGATGTTCAAGATCAGGCTGCAGCCGTCGGGCACCTGGCGTGCCACGGTGCGGGCGATGCGGCGCTTGGCGTCCTCGTTCAACTGCTGGCGGGCGCGGTAGGCAATGTTCTCGGTGGTGCTGGCCGGCAGCCGCACACCGCCATGAAAACGCGCCAGCAAGCCGGCGTCCGACAGCAGCTTGACATCGCGCCGCACGGTTTGCAGCGTCACCCCAAAGCGCTCGGCCAGCGCCTCCACCGTCACCGTGCCCAACTCGCGCACGGTGTCCAGCACACCGGCCTGGCGTGGGTTGGGGGTGAGGGTGCTCACAGCGGGGTGTCCAGGGCAGGTGTTGACAAGATCAACGCAAGATCGGGCCGAAGGGTAAGGGATGGCTGGCCGGTGTGGATCAGGGAAACCCGGCTTGCGTTTCGGAATCGGGTGAGGTACAAAAGAAAAGGAACGAACAAAAACACACAAAAACGAACACCCCGACTAACGAAGTGATGCAACAAATCGACTGTGATGTGCTGGTGGTGGGCGGTGGCATCAACGGTGCTGGCATTGCCCGCGACCTGGCCGGCCGTGGGCTCAAGGTGCTGCTGTGCGAGCAGGATGACCTGGCCAGCCACACCTCGTCCGCCAGCACCAAGCTGATCCACGGTGGCCTGCGCTATCTGGAGTACTACGAGTTCAGCCTGGTGCGCAAGGCCCTGGCCGAGCGCGAGTTGCTGCTGCGCAGCGCCCCGCACATCATGTGGCCGCTGCGCTTTGTGATGCCGCACGATGCCAGTAGCAAATCAGTGCGGCCGGTCTGGATGGTGCGCATCGGCCTGTTTTTGTACGACCACCTGGCCAAGCGTGAGTGGTTGCCCGCCAGCACCACCATCAACCTGCGCAGCCACCCCACCGGGGCGCCGCTCAAACCCCAGTACAGCCGTGGTTTTGTCTACAGCGATGGTTGGGTGGACGACGCCCGCCTGGTGGTGCTGAACGCGGTGGACGCGGCCGCACGCGGCGCCACCATCCTGACCCGCTGCCGCTGTGAGCGCGCGGTGCGTATGACCGACGGCACCAGCACCGGCTGGCGCGCCACGCTGCAACCGGCAGGCGGCGCACCGTTGCAAGTGCAGGCGCGCGCGTTGGTCAATGCCGCCGGGCCGTGGACGGGCGAGTTTTTGCGTGACCGGGCGCAAGTGCAAAGCGCGCGCTCGCTGCGCCTGGTCAAGGGCAGCCACATCGTGGTCAAGAAGCTGTTTGACCACGACCACGCCTACATCTTTCAAAACCCCGACAAGCGCATCATCTTTGCCATCCCCTACGAGGGTGACTTCACCCTGATCGGCACCACCGATGTCGAGATCAACGGCGCGCCCGACTCCGCCCGCATCGATGCCGACGAGACCGCCTACCTGTGCGCCCAGGCCAGCCGCTACTTTGCCAAGCCGGTGCTGCCAGGTGATGTGGTGTGGGCCTACTCGGGTGTGCGGCCGCTGCTGGACGACGAGTCGGGTGATGCATCGGCCGTGACACGCGACTACTTGCTGGAGTTTGACGAGAACCCGCCCGCCGCGCCCGGGGCGCCAGGTGCGGCGCCGCTGCTGTCGGTGTGGGGCGGCAAGATCACCACCTTCCGCAAGCTGGCCGAAGAAGCGGCCGATCAACTGGTGCAGCGCCTGGGTGAACGCCGACCGGCCTGGACCCGGTCGGCACTGTTGCCAGGTGGCGATCTGTCGTCCTGGATCGGCAAACCGCAGCGGCCCGACACCGACATCCAACGCTTCATCCAGGTGCTGGGCCAGCGCCAGCCGCAGCTTCCGGTGGCACTGCTGGCGCGCTGGGCGCGTTGTTACGGCAGCCGTGTCAGCCTGCTGCTGGGCGACACACCCAGCGGCCTGGGTGCCGAGGTGGCGCCCGGCCTGTTTGAAGCCGAACTGCACTACCTCTACCAACACGAATGGGCGCGCAGCGTGCATGACGTGCTGTGGCGCCGCACCAAGCTGGGCCTGCACCTTGACCCTGGCCAGCGTGAGCAAGTGGCCGCCTGGTGGGCTGCCCACCACCCCAACACCGCCCCGTCCCGCAGCAGCGGCGGCGCACGCGGCACCCCCCAGGAACCGGCATGCAACTGACCCTGTCCCGCATCGAGCACAAGGTGGGCGCGGCCACGCACCTGTACCCGCTAGACCTGCAACTGCAGCCCAATACCGTGACCGTGCTGCTGGGCGCCACCCGCGCCGGCAAGACCACGCTGATGCGGTTGATGGCTGGGCTGGACGTGCCCACCCACGGCCATGTCACGGTGGACGGGCAAGACGTGACCGGCCTGCCGGTACGCCAGCGCAACGTGGCCATGGTCTACCAGCAGTTCATCAACTACCCGTCGATGACGGTGTTTGACAACATTGCCTCACCGCTCAAATTGCGCGGCGCGATGGACAAGGCCGCTATCGCCCAACGGGTGCAGGCGCTGGCTGAAAAACTGCACATTGAGCCTTTTTTGCAACGCCTGCCGGCCGCCTTGTCCGGTGGCCAGCAGCAGCGCGTGGCGCTGGCCCGCGCCCTGGCCAAAGACGCCCCGCTGATGCTGCTGGACGAGCCGCTGGTCAACCTGGATTACAAGCTGCGCGAGGAGTTGCGCGATGAGTTGTCCGCCCTGTTTGCTGCCGGCAGCTCCACCGTGGTCTACGCCACCACCGAGCCCACCGAGGCCTTGCTGCTGGGCGGCTGGACGGCGGTGATGGAGGCCGGCGAGGTGCTGCAATACGGCCCCACGGCCGAGGTGTTCCACCGGCCCGCGTCCATCCGCGTGGCGCGCGCCTTCAGTGACCCGCCGATGAACCTGCTGCAAGGCGGTGCCAGCCGGCTGGGCTTGCAGGGCCTTGCTGTGGCGCCCAACGCCACCATCGGCCTGCGCGCCAGCGCACTGCGGGTGCAGGCGCGGCCGGGTGACATCGCGCTGCCAGGCCTGGTGGAGTTGGCCGAGATCTCGGGCTCAGACACGTTTGTGCATGTGTCCACCCAGGCCGGTGAGCTGATCGCGCAACTCAGCGGGGTGCACTTTTTTGACCTGGGCGCAGCGCTGACGCTGCACCTGGACCCGTCGCAGGTTTACGTCTTCGGGCCTGACGGCCTGCTGCAAACAGCGCCCACCCGGGCACTGAGAGCTTGAGATTCTTTCGTTCATGCACGCTCATCACCCCAAAACGCACCCACTCGTCGTTGCAAATGCTCGCCATAGCCCGGGCTATGGCTGCGCTTTGCGCCTAGGAGCCTGTCGGACTTGGGGCGTCGATAGCGAGAAACGGCCCCAGCGAGGACAGTTTTTG
>JANPOW010000037.1:0-33160 GCA_031428185.1 Betaproteobacteria bacterium
CTTGTCGGTTACCCGTGCCTGGGCCTCGCGTTGGTACGCATCACGTCGCAACTTTGCCGGCATGCTGGCTGAAGATCTGGACGTGCGTGAGTACCTCAAGAAGAAGCTCAAGAACGCAGCCGTTTCGCGTGTGCTGATCGAACGCCCCGCCAAGAACGCCCGCATCACGATTTTCTCGGCACGTCCGGGTGTGGTGATTGGCAAGAAGGGCGAGGACATCGAGAACCTCAAGGCTGAACTGACGCGACGCCTGGGCGTGCCGGTGGCTGTCAACATCGAAGAAGTGCGCAAGCCTGAAATCGATGCCCAGCTGATCGCTGACTCGATCACCCAGCAGCTCGAAAAACGCATCATGTTCCGCCGTGCCATGAAGCGCGCGATGCAGAACGCGATGCGCCTGGGCGCGCAGGGCATCAAGATCATGTCGTCGGGCCGTCTGAACGGGATTGAGATCGCCCGCTGCGAGTGGTACCGCGAAGGCCGCGTGCCGCTGCACACCTTGCGTGCTGACATCGACTACGGTTTCTCGGAAGCCAAGACCACCTACGGCATCATCGGCTGCAAGGTCTGGGTCTACCGGGGTGACCGCTTGGCCAATGGCGACGCACCGGGTACCGGTCCGCGTCCTGATAGTGACGATGACCGCCGTCCGCGCCGTGGCCCGCGTCCCGGTGCACCTGGTGGTGCCCCGGGTGGCCCGGACCGTCGCGGCCCGCGCCCTGGTGCGGACCGTGGCCCGCGCAGCGATGCCGCGCCGGCTGACAGCAAGCCCGCCGAAATGGGCGCTGACGGCAAGCCGGCAGCCAAGCGTGTGCGCAAAGTCGCCGCGCCTGGCACTGGCGCCGCCTAAGGAGTAGAACAACATGCTGCAACCAGCACGTCGCAAGTTCCGCAAGGAACAAAAAGGCCGCAACACGGGTGTCGCCACCCGTGGCGCCAATGTGTCGTTCGGCGAATTTGGCCTCAAGGCCACCGAGCGCGGCCGTATCACGGCGCGTCAGATCGAAGCCGCTCGTCGGGCGATCTCACGTCACATCAAGCGCGGTGGCCGTATCTTCATCCGCATCTTTCCGGACAAGCCGATCTCGCAAAAGCCGGCGGAAGTCCGGATGGGTAACGGCAAGGGCAACCCGGAGTACTACGTTGCCGAGATCGTGCCAGGCAAGGTGCTCTACGAACTGAACGGCGTGCCGGAAGCGCTGGCCCGCGAGGCGTTCACGCTCGCGGCTGCCAAGCTGCCGCTGCGTTGCACGTTCGTGACGCGCCAACTCGGCACCTGATGGAACACATCATGAGTAAATCGCAAGACCTCCGCGCCAAGGACATCGCGGGCCTCGAAAAGGAGGTCACTGACCTCCTGAAGGCCCACTTTGGCCTGCGCATGCAAAAGGCCACGCAACAGCTGGCCAACCACACCACGTTGGGCAATACCCGCCGTGACATCGCTCGTGCCAAGACCATCCTGGCCGAGAAGAGGAAGGCAGCCGCGAAATGAGCGAAGCCCAAGTGCAAGAAGCGCCGGCACAAACGTCGGCAACTGCGCCCGCCAAGAACACCCGTACCCTGGTAGGGCGTGTGGTCAGCGACAAGCGCGACAAGACGGTGACCGTGCTGGTCGAGCGTCGTGTAACGCATGAGCTGTACGGCAAGATCATCGGCCGTTCGCGCAAGTACCAGGCGCACGACGAGAAGGGTGAGTACCACGCTGGTGACACAGTCGAGATCGCCGAAGGCCGGCCGATCAGCAAGACCAAGTCCTGGGTGGTCACCAAGCTGCTGCAAAAAGCGGGTTTGGTGTAAACCGCAAGGCACTGCGGGGCTTCAAGCTGCGCAGCAGCCCGATGACGGCCGACACGCTGATACTGGCGTCCGGCCGCTTTTTTTTCCTATCCCCCAAGTGACCCAACCAGGAAAACCACGATGATCAATGTCGGTGACAAGCTGCCCGCAAGCACGCTCAGTGAATTTGTCGAAATCGAAGGCGATGGCTGTGCCATCGGGCCCAACAACTTCGATATCGCCGCCGCAACGGACGGCAAGAAGATCGCCCTGTTTGCGCTGCCTGGTGCGTACACGCCAACCTGTTCGGCCAAGCATGTGCCGGGTTATGTTGCGCTTGCCGACGCACTGAAGGCGGCTGGCATTGACGAGATCTGGTGTGTGGCAGTCAACGACGCCTTTGTAATGGGCGCCTGGGGCCGCGACCAGCACACCGGCGGCAAGGTGCGCATGATGTCCGACGGCAGTGCCGACTTCACCAAGGCAACCGGCCTGACGCTGGACCTGACCGCACGCGGCATGGGCCTGCGCAGCAATCGCTATTCCATGCTGGTGGTGGACGGCGTGGTGAAGACGTTGAACGTTGAGGCCCCGGGCAAGTTTGAGGTCAGCGACGCTGAAACGATGCTGGCCCAAGCCAAAGCATTGCAGGCCTGAGCAAACGCAATAGAAATCTGTCGCAGATGCTTGACACGGCAACTGCGCACGGACCATAATCTACGCTTCGCCGGAAAGCCGCCAAGACGCTCGTCTGCAGTAGCAATCCGGATCCGCCCAAACAGATTTGCCACTGGTGATTGGTCAGCAGACCGAAGCCGCCGGCAAGCATGACGGGCCCAAGACTGACCGGCCAAGCCCGGCGCACTGCAAGGTGTGCTGCGGCAGGCGGGACAAGTTGGGGACACAAATGATCCAAATGCAATCGCGACTCGAAGTCGCTGACAACACGGGTGCAAAGTCCGTCATGTGCATCAAGGTGCTTGGTGGCTCCAAGCGCCGTTATGCCAGCATCGGTGACATCATCAAGGTCTCGATCAAAGAGGCTGCGCCGCGTGGTCGCGTCAAAAAGGGCGAGGTTTACAGCGCCGTTGTTGTGCGCACTGCCAAAGGCGTGCGCCGCCAAGACGGTTCGTTGGTCAAGTTCGACGGCAATGCCGCCGTCCTGCTCAACGCCAAGCTGGAGCCCATCGGCACCCGCATCTTCGGGCCGGTGACGCGCGAGTTGCGCACTGAGCGCTTCATGAAGATCGTGTCGCTGGCACCCGAGGTGCTTTGAGCATCGCGCAGCGCAACGGCCAAAGGATTTAGCCATGAACAAGATTCGCAAAGGCGACCAAGTCATCGTGTTGACTGGCCGCGACAAAGGCAAGCGCGGCGCAGTGTCGCAGCGCGTCGATGACGAGCGTGTGGTCGTCGAGGGCATCAACATGGTCAAGAAACATGTGAAGCCCAACCCGATGAAGGGCACAACCGGCGGCGTGATCGACAAGACCATGCCCATCCACCAATCCAACATCGCGATTTTCAATGCCGCTACCGGCAAGGCTGATCGGGTGGGCGCAAAGATTTTGGCTGACGGCAAGAAGGTTCGCATCTTCAAGTCGAGCGGCGAAGAGATCAAGGCCTAACGGCTTCGGACTACTGGGGTTCCACATGGCACGTCTGCAACAGTTTTACCGTGAAAAGGTCGTCCCCGACCTGGTCGCGAAGTTCGGCTACAAATCAGCGATGCAAGCGCCTCGCCTGACCAAGATCACGCTCAACATGGGTGTGAGCGAAGCGGTGGCCGACAAGAAGGTGATGGATCACGCAGTCAGTGATCTCACCAAGATCGCTGGTCAGAAGCCGGTTGTCACCAAATCACGCAAGCCGATTGCCGGCTTCAAGATCCGCGAGAACCTGGCCATTGGCTGCATGGTCACATTGCGTGGTGTGCAGATGTATGAGTTTCTTGACCGCTTTGTGACCATTGCGCTGCCGCGCGTGCGTGACTTCCGGGGTATCTCGGGTCGCTCGTTTGATGGTCGCGGCAATTACAACGTCGGTGTCAAAGAGCAGATCATTTTCCCGGAAATCGAGTACGACAAGATCGACGCGATCCGTGGCATGAACATCAGCTTCACGACCACCGCGCAATCCGACGACGAATGCAAGGCGCTGCTGGCTGCCTTCAAATTTCCGTTCAAGAACTGAGGTGACCTGTGGCAAAACTTTCGCTCATCCAGCGTGAAGAAAAGCGCGAGAAGCTCGTCGCCAAGTTCGCCAAGAAGTACGCCGAATTGAAGGCCACGTCCAACGACGCCAAGAAGTCGGATGAAGAGCGCTATTTGGCCCGTCTTGAGCTGCAGAAGCTCCCGCGCAATGCCAACCCAACCCGGTTGCGCAACCGTTGTGGTCTGACCGGGCGTCCGCGCGGCACCTTCCGCACTTTCGGCCTCGGCCGCAGCAAGATCCGCGAACTCGCTTTCAAAGGCGACATTCCCGGTGTGACCAAAGCCAGCTGGTAAGCGGCAGGAGAATTCACAATGAGCATGAGTGATCCCATCGCCGACATGCTGACGCGCATTCGTAATGCGCAGTTAGTGCAGAAGGCGGTCGTCTCGATGCCTTCGTCGAAGGTCAAAGTCGCAATCGCCCAGGTCCTCAAGGACGAAGGCTATATCGACGGTTTCAAGGTCAAGGTTGAGGGCGCTAAGAGCGAACTCGAAGTGACTCTGAAGTACTACGCCGGCAAGCCCGTGATTGAGCGCATTGAGCGCGTCAGTCGCCCTGGCCTGCGTGTGTATAAAGGCCGTGACGCAATTCCGCAGGTCATGAACGGTTTGGGCGTGGCGATTGTCACCACCCCCAAGGGTGTGATGACTGACCGCAAGGCCCGCCAGACCGGTGTCGGTGGCGAAGTGCTTTGCTACGTGGCCTGACCGGCGAAGGAGAGACCAAGATGTCCCGCGTTGGAAAGATGCCGATCACCGTCCCGCAAGGTGTGGACGTGCAGATCGCAGCAGATCAAATCACCGTCAAAGGTGCCAATGGCACGCTGGTACGGGCCGTGAATGCCCTGGTCACCATCGAAAAAGATGGCGCCACGCTGAAATTGGCCCCGGCCAATGACAGCACCGAAGCCAATGCGATGAGCGGCACCATGCGTGCGCTGCTCAACAACATGGTCAACGGTGTCAGCAAAGGCTTCGAGAAGAAGTTGACGCTGGTTGGCGTGGGTTTCCGGGCCCAAGCCCAGGGCGCCAAGCTGAACCTGCAAATCGGGTTCTCTCACCCGGTGGTCAAGGACATGCCTGCTGGCGTGACCGTGACCTGCGCCACCCAGACCGAGATCCTGATCAAGGGCGCTGACCGACAAGTTGTTGGTCAAGTGGCCGCCGAAGTGCGCGCCATCCGCCCGCCTGAGCCCTACAAGGGCAAAGGGATCCGCTACGCCGATGAGCGCGTGGTGCTGAAGGAAACGAAGAAGAAGTAAGGAGCTGAACATGCTGAACAAGAAAGAACAGCGCCTGCGCCGCTCCCGCCAGACCCGCATCCGCATTGCCAATCAAGGTGCAGTGCGGCTGTCGGTCTTCCGTTCCAACCTGCACATCTATGCCAATGTCGTTTCCGACGACGGCACCCGTGTGCTGGCCTCGGCGTCCACCGCTGAGAAGGAAGTGCGCGAGCAAATCGGCAAAGACAAAGGCGGCAATGCGGCCGCAGCGGCATTGGTTGGCAAGCGGGTGGCTGAAAGAGCACTGGCTGCCGGCGTGTTGAAGGTCGCATTTGACCGCTCTGGTTTTGCGTACCACGGCCGCGTCAAGGCGCTGGCTGAGGCGGCACGTGAAGCTGGCCTGCAGTTCTGAGCGCTAAGCCTCACAAAGTACAGGACAAAGCAACATGGCAAAGTTTCAACCCCGCGCCCAGACCGAAGCCAACGAGGACGGTCTCAAGGAAAAGATGATTGCGGTCAACCGCGTCACCAAGGTCGTCAAGGGCGGCCGCACGCTGAGCTTCGCAGCGCTGACTGTGGTGGGCGATGGCGATGGCCGCATCGGCATGGGCAAAGGCAAGGCCAAGGAAGTGCCGGTGTCGGTGCAGAAGGCCATGGACGATGCCCGCCGCGGCCTGTTCAAGGTGCAATTGCGCAATGGCACCGTGCACCACAACGTGCGTGGTGAGCATGGCGCGGCCAAAGTGCTGCTGGCGCCAGCGCCTGCTGGTACCGGCATCATTGCTGGCGGCCCGATGCGCGCTGTGTTTGAAGTGATGGGTGTCACTGACATCGTTGCCAAGAGCCTGGGCTCCAGCAACCCATACAACATGGTGCGCGCCACGCTGGACGCACTGCGACGCTCAACCACTGCTGCTGAAGTGGCGGCCAAGCGCGGCAAGACGGTTGAAGACATCTTCAACTGATCTGACGGCCACGGAGAACACCATGTCGGATACGACGCAAGAAAAGAAGACCCTCAAGGTCAAGCTCGTCAAGAGCCCGATCGGCTGCAAAGCCTCACACCGCGCCACCGTGCGTGGTCTGGGCCTGCGTGGTGTCAACAGCGAGCGTGTGCTCGAAGACACCCCCGCCGTGCGCGGCATGATCAACAAGATTGCGTACCTGGTGCTGGTGCTGTAAAGCACGCCATAGCACGCATCAAGCACGCGAGGACTCTCACTATGCAACTCAACACCATCAAGCCGGCGGCAGGCGCCAAACACGCCAAGCGGCGTGTCGGTCGCGGTATCGGTTCGGGCCTGGGCAAGACTGCCGGCCGAGGCCACAAAGGCCAGAAGTCGCGTGCTGGCGGCTACCACAAGGTCGGCTTTGAAGGCGGCCAGATGCCGCTGCAACGGCGCCTGCCCAAGCGTGGTTTCAGGTCGCACAACCTGAAGTACAACGGCGAGATCAACCTGGCTGACCTGCAGGCGCTGGGCCAGGATGAAGTCGATTTGGTCATGCTGAAAGCCGCCCGTCTGGTGGGCCAGTTGATCAAGCATGTCAAGGTGATCAACACGGGCGAGTTGTCGCTCAAGGTCACTCTCAAAGGCATTGCTGCAACCGCAGGTGCCAAGGCAGCGATTGAAGCTGCCGGCGGCGCAGTCGCCTGATTTTCCGAGTCAAGGGTCTTCGTTTTGGCAACTTCAGCATCGGCAAACCAGCTGGCCAAGAGCGGCAAGTTTGGCGACCTGCGCCGCCGGCTTGTGTTCTTGCTGCTGGCCTTGGTGGTCTACCGCATCGGCACGCACATCCCTGTGCCGGGCATTGACTCCAACCAACTGCAGCAGCTCTTCAAAGGCCAGCAGGGCGGCATCCTGAGTCTGTTCAACATGTTCTCGGGTGGCGCACTGCAACGCTTCTCGGTGTTTGCGCTGGGGATCATGCCGTACATCTCGGCGTCGATCATCATGCAGCTGATGACCTACGTGGTGCCAACGCTGGAATCCTTGAAAAAGGAAGGCGAAGCCGGGCGCCGCAAGATCACGCAGTACACACGCTACGGCACCTTGGGCTTGGCTTTGTTCCAGAGTCTGGGCATTGCCCTGGCGCTGGAGGGCTCTGTCGGCCTGGTGATTCATCCCGGTTTCGGCTTTCGCATGACCACGGTGGTCAGCCTGACTGCTGGCACGATGTTCTTGATGTGGCTGGGTGAGCAAATCACCGAGCGTGGCTTGGGCAACGGCATTTCGATTTTGATTTTTGGTGGCATTGCGTCTGGATTACCAACAGCATTGGGCGGCTTGTTCGAGTTGATCCGCACTGGCGCCATGAGCATCTTTGCGGCCATTCTGATCATTGCCGTGATGGTGTTCGTCACCTTTGCGGTGGTCTTTGTTGAACGCGGTCAGCGCAAGATTTTGGTCAATTACGCCAAGCGGCAAGTGGGCAACAAGGTGTATGGCGGGCAGTCATCGCATCTGCCTTTGAAGCTGAACATGTCGGGTGTGATCCCACCAATCTTCGCGTCCTCCATCATCTTGCTGCCGACCACGGTGATCAGTTGGTTTGCCACCGGTGAAGGCATGCGCTGGTTGAAAGACATCGCTTCGGCCTTGTCGCCAGGTCAGCCGATCTACGTGATGCTGTATGCCGCGATGATCGTCTTCTTCTGTTTCTTTTACACCGCGCTTGTCTTCAACAGCCGCGAGACGGCAGACAACCTGAAGAAGAGCGGCGCATTCATCCCGGGTATCCGCCCTGGTGAGCAAACCGCCAAGCACATTGACAAGATATTGTCTCGGTTGACGCTGTCGGGGGCGATCTACATCACGGCAGTCTGTTTGTTGCCTGAGTTTCTGGTGTTGAAGTACAACGTGCCGTTCTATTTCGGTGGAACGTCCTTGTTGATCATCGTGGTGGTGACGATGGATTTCTGGGCGCAGGTTCAGAGCTACGTGATGAGTCAACAATACGAATCACTGCTCAAAAAGGCCAACTTCAAGGCCAGTTGACAGCGCCAGGGCGGTTGTTTTCAGCCAGCGCTCTACATCATTTGAATCGCGTTTGACTCTGGTTTCGGCCGGAGCAGCGCATAAGGAGAAGACGATGAAAGTCTCTGCATCGGTCAAGAAAATGTGCCGCAATTGCAAGGTCATTCGCCGCAAAGGTGTTGTGCGGGTGATTTGCACTGACCCGCGCCACAAGCAGCGCCAAGGCTGACGCCTGGTTGCCGCACAAAGCAAGATAGAGGATCACCATGGCACGTATTGCTGGCATCAACATTCCGCCGCACAAGCACGCTGAAATCGGCCTGACGTCGATCTTCGGCATTGGCCGCACCACCGCGCAAAAGATTTGCTCGTCGGTTGGCATCGCTTTGTCCAAGAAGATCAAGGATCTGACGGACGGCGATCTCGAAAAAATCCGCGATGAAGTCAACAAGTTGACCATCGAGGGTGATCTCCGCCGCGAGATCTCGATGAACATCAAGCGTCTGATGGACCTGGGCTGCTACCGCGGCCTGCGTCATCGTCGTGGCCTGCCGATGCGCGGCCAGCGCACGCGGACCAATGCCCGTACCCGCAAGGGTCCGCGCAAAGGCGCCGCAGCGCTGAAGAAGTAAGCTCCGCTCCCAGCACCTGACCGAGACACGACATGGCCAAAGCACCAGCCAGTACTGCGTCGCGCCGCGTAAGCAAGAAAGTCCGCAAGAACATTGCGGATGGCATTGCCCACGTGCACGCGTCGTTCAACAACACCATCATCACCATCACTGATCGTCAAGGCGGCTCGCTTGCCTGGGCGTCGTCAGGTGGTCAAGGTTTCAAGGGCTCACGCAAGTCCACGCCGTTTGCTGCCCAGGTGGCTGCCGAGGTGTGTGGCCGCGCAGCCCAAGAGCAAGGCATCAAGAACCTGGACGTGCGGATCAAGGGCCCTGGCCCGGGTCGTGAATCGTCGGTGCGTGCTTTGGCTGCGTTGGGCATCCGGATCAATTCGATCAGCGATGTCACACCAGTGCCGCACAACGGCTGCCGCCCGCAGAAACGCCGCCGTATCTGAGTGCAGCGGGCAAGGGGTGTGTGAGCCCCTTGGAATTCTGAGTTTTCCGTCAGCCGGCGGGTGCACAAGCGCCTGCCGGCAATTTCGTTGAGCAAGCGCCATGGCCTGTCAGCCGTGGCACTCAACGATCAAGCCCACCGTCTGTGCGAGCCCCGTGCAGGTATGCCGATGGATGGCATGCCGAGTGCTGCACCCGCCAGACTTGCGCGACACAGCCTCGCGTCAGTTATCTACAAGAAGGACTCAACGTGGCACGTTATCTCGGACCCAAGGCCAAACTTTCCCGCCGGGAAGGCACTGACCTCTACCTCAAGAGCGCTCGCCGGCCCATCGCCGACAAGTCGAAATTCGAGACCAAGCCAGGACAGCATGGCCGCACGTCTGGCCAGCGTACGTCTGACTTCGGCCTGCAACTGCGTGAAAAGCAGAAGGTCAAGCGCATGTACGGCGTGTTGGAGCGCCAGTTCCGCCGCTATTTTGCCGAGGCCGAGCGCCGCAAAGGCAATACCGGCGCCAACCTGCTGCTGCTGTTGGAATCGCGGCTGGACAACGTGGTCTACCGCATGGGCTTTGGCTCCACCCGTGCTGAGTCACGCCAGTTGGTGTCGCACCAGGCGCTGTTGGTCAATGGCAAGCCGGTCAACATCCCGTCTTACCTGGTCAAGGCCGGTGACGTGATCTCGCTGCGCGAAAAAGCCAAAAAGCAATTGCGGGTCATCGACGCGCTGAAGCTGGCCGAATCCATCGGGCTGCCGGGCTGGGTGGCTGTTGACGCCACCAAGCTGGAAGGCACCTTCAAGAAGGCGCCTGACCGCGACGAGTTCGGCGCTGAAATCAATGAATCGCTGATCGTCGAGTTGTACTCACGTTGATGCGTCGCGGCGCGCAGCCTGCTGGCTGCTGGCTGCTGCGCCCCACTTCGTGCCGGCTTGCCGGGCACGGTGCGAGGTGTATTTCGCCCGGCATGGTCCGTCAGCCTTATCGGTGTAACGAGCCGAGGGTATTGAGAGGAACAGGATTCGATGCAAACCAATCTGCTGAAACCCAAAGCCATCCACGTTGAGCCGCTTGGTCACAACCGTGCCAAGGTCACGCTGGAGCCTTTTGAGCGTGGTTACGGCCACACCCTGGGCAATGCGCTGCGCCGTGTGTTGTTGTCATCGATGGTGGGTTATGCACCCACCGAGGTGACGATTGCCGGCGTGCTGCATGAGTACTCCACCATCGACGGCGTGGCCGAAGATGTGGTGCACATCATGTTGAACCTGAAAGGCGTGGTCTTCCGCCTGCACAACCGCGACGAAGTGACGCTGGTGGTGCGCAAAGAGGGCGAAGGCCCGGTCACGGCGGCTGACATCCAGGTGCCGCATGACGTCGAGATCATGAACCCCGAGCATGTGATTGCCCACCTGGCCCAGGGTGGCAAGCTGGACATGCAGATCAAGGTCGAAAAAGGCCGTGGTTATGTGCCAGGCAACATGCGCCGTTACGGCGATGAGCCGACCAAGTCGATTGGCCGCATCGTGTTGGATGCGTCGTTCTCGCCGGTGCGGCGTGTCAGCTACGCGGTTGAAAACGCCCGGGTTGAACAGCGCACCGACCTGGACAAGCTGGTCATGGAAATCGAGACCAACGGCGCTGTGACGCCTGAGGAAGCGATCCGTGCCTCAGCGCAGATTTTGGTGGACCAGTTGGTGGTGTTTACCGGCCTGCAGCCCAACGAGGTGGCTGGTGGTGCTTACGGCGTGTCTGAGCGCCCTGGCAAGGAAAACCACGATCCGATCCTGTTGCGCCCGGTGGACGAGCTGGAGCTGACGGTGCGTTCGGCCAACTGCCTGAAGGCTGAAAACATCTACTACATCGGCGACCTGATCCAGCGCACCGAGACCGAACTGCTGAAGACGCCCAACCTGGGCCGCAAGTCGCTGAACGAAATCAAGGAAGTGCTGGCTTCGCGCGGGCTCACGCTTGGCGCGCGGCTGGAAAACTGGCCGCCCCAGGGCCTGGACAAGCGCTGACCCAGCCTGGTGCTGATCCAGTGTTTGCATCCGTCACCGCCGGCCCGGCTTGTGTAGCGGGCCCGAGTGCAACCCCCGGTACCTGACACGGCCGGGGTCAATCATCGAAAGACATCACCATGCGTCACCGCCACGGACTCCGCAAACTCAACCGCACCAGCGAGCACCGCGCAGCCATGCTGCGCAACATGTGCGTCTCGCTGCTGCAGCATGAGGCCATCAAGACCACGTTGCCCAAAGCCAAAGAGCTGCGCCGCGTTGTTGAGCCCCTCATCACCATGGGCAAAACGCCCAGCCTGGCCAACCATCGCCTCGCTTTTGCGCGCCTGCGTGACCGCGACATCGTGATGAAGCTGTTCAAAGAGCTGGGCCCGCGCTACCAGACCCGCCCGGGCGGCTACACCCGCATCCTGAAGATGGGCTTCCGTGTGGGTGACAATGCGCCCATGGCCTATGTCGAGCTGGTCGACCGGCCTGATGTGGACGCTGCTGCAGCGGTGGAAGTGGCTGGCGACTAAGCCTGCGGCAACTTGTACCGGTTGCCTCTGTCAAAAAAAGCCAGCCTGCGTGCTGGCTTTTTTTTGTGACCCGGCCTGCTGTGTGAAGCGGCATGTCTAGCCGGCATGTCGCGGCCGGAACCTCCTTGATGTAACTTACTCAGCCACCCATGTTGACCACGCGCCATGCCGCCTCCGGGTGGGGTTTGATCGCTGGCTTGCTGCGGCTGGCGCGGTGGCCGGTACTTGCGTTGTTGGTGCTGGGTGTGCTGCAAAAAGCCCTGGGTGCCGGGGTGGATTTTTTGCCACCCGAACAAGCTTTTCAGGTCAGCGCCCGGCTGGTCACAGCCGGCCGCGCTGAGGTGCTGGTGCAGATTGCACCCGGCTACTACGTCTACCGTGACCCCTTTCGCTTCAGCGCCACGGGCGCTGTCTTGGGGCCGGCACAGATCCCGCCGGGCAAGGTCAAGTTTGACGAGAACTTTCAGAAAAGCGTCGAAACCTACCGAGATACGCTGCACATCAACGTGCCGCTGACGCACGCCGACGGCCCGTTCTCGCTGCAGGTGGTGTTGCAGGGCTGCGCCGACGCCGGCTTGTGCTACCCACCCATGACCAGCGAGCTGCACCTGAATCCGGCGCAGCTCGCAGCCGCAGGCGACACGGCCAGCACCGGCGCCGGCACCAGCGCGCCGACTGGCCCGGCCACCACGGCGCTGGCTGCGGCCCAGCGCAGCTTGCCAGGCCAGGCGGCCACAGCGCCGGCTGCGGCGGCCGCCGCAGATGCCTCGATGGTGGACCGTGTGCTCCGCTCTGGCCGTTTGTGGCAGGTGGTGGGTGTGTTCTTCGGCCTGGGGCTGCTGCTATCGCTGACCCCCTGTGTGTTGCCCATGCTGCCCATCCTGTCGTCATTGATCGTCGGGCTGGACTCTCAACCCTCGCGCTGGCGTGGCCTTGCGCTGGCCAGTGCCTACGCGCTGGGCATGGCCATGGTCTACACCGCCTTGGGTGTGGCCGCTGGGCTGGCAGGCGAGGGCTTTGCCGCCGTGCTGCAAACACCCTGGGCGCTGGGCGGCTTTGCGCTGCTGCTGGCCGTGTTTGCACTGTCCATGTTTGATGTGTATGAGCTGCGGCTGCCCGCGCGTTTCACGGGTCAGATGGCGGCACGATGCAATCGGCTGCCGGCTGGCCGCGTGGCTGGCGTGTTCTTGATGGGTGGGGTGTCGGCACTCATCGTCAGCCCGTGTGTCACGGCGCCGCTGGCCGGTGCGCTGCTGTTCATCAGCCAAAGTGGTGACGTGGTACAGGGCGGAGCGGCGCTGTTTTCAATGGCCGGCGGCATGAGCATGCCGTTGCTGCTGCTGGGTGCGTCCGCCGGCCGCTGGGTGCCCCGGGCAGGCGCCTGGATGCACGGCGTCAAGCGCCTGTTTGGCGTGCTGATGCTGGCCGTGGCGCTGTGGGTGGCGCAGCCCGTGCTGCCCATTGCCGCAGTGCTGGCGCTGTGGGGCCTGCTGCTGCTGCTGACGGGCTTTTTGCTGCGGCCTTTCAGCAAGCCCTCCGGCCACCGCCACGCGCTGCGCTCGGCCTTGCAGCGCACTTCGGGTGCGGCGGCGCTGCTGTTTGGCGCCATGCAGATCGTTGGTGCCGGCTCCGGCGGGCAAGACCCATTGCGGCCGTTGGCGCAACTGGGTAGCCGCCCCGCAGCCGCCGTGGCCCCCAAGTTTCAGGTGCTGACCACTGAGGCGGCGTTTGATGCGGCCTTGGCCGCTGCCGCCGGGCGGCCGGTGATGTTGGATTTCTACGCTGATTGGTGTGTGTCGTGCAAAGAGATGGAGCGCTTCACCTTCAGCGACGCCGAGGTTGCAGCGCGCCTGGCGCACGCGGTGTTGCTCAAGGTGGACGTGACCGCCAACAGCGAATCGCAACGCAGCCTGCTGCGGCGCTTCAAACTTTTTGGCCCACCAGGCACCTTGTTCTTCGACACCCAGGGCCGCGAGGTAGCCGCTGCGCGGGTGGTGGGGTTTCAGAGCGCGCGCAAGTTTCACGACACCTTGAGCGCTGCGGCGCTGTGATGCCGTGTTTGGTCTGATCTTTTCACCTGCGACAGTGACAGCCTGGCCAAGCCATGCTATAGTGCCAGCTTCAGTCGCGGGGTGGAGCAGCCTGGTAGCTCGTTGGGCTCATAACCCAAAGGTCGCAAGTTCAAATCTTGCCCCCGCAACCAAAATTCTCGAACAATAACAACAAATTTGGAATTGGCAGAAGCCGCCCCAGTGGGCGGCTTTTTGTTTTGTGCCGGCGTTTTGCGCGGCATCGCCAATGGCCGCCGCCATTGACGGGTGACGGGTGACGGGTGACGGGTGACTGTCTGTCTGGCCTTGCCGCAAGCCTCGCGGTGCAGGGCCGCGCAGTGAGTTGGTCATCGCACACGGCGGGTGGTGCTACGCCGCGCCGCCATCAGACGAAGCGAAACGACACCACACCCAGCAGGCCGTAGACGATGTGGACGTTGTCGCCCACCACTGCCGGCGTGGCGCGGGTGAAGGAGCCGGCCAGCACCACGTCACCGGGGTTGAGTTGCTCGCCGTGCGGTGCAGTCTTGTTGGCCAGCCAGGACACGCCGTTGGCCGGGTGGTTGAGCACGGCGGCCGCCGGACCGGTCGCTTCGATCACGCCGTTTTTGTGCAACATTGCGCCCACCCAGCGCAAGTCCACATTGATCGGCCGCACCGGCCTGCCGCCCAACACGATACCGGCATTGGCGGCAAAGTCGCTGATGGTGTCAAACACCTTGCGCAAGGCTTTGCTGTCGCGGTCAACCTGTTCGATGCGGGTGTCGATGATCTCAATGGCGGGCACCACGCAGTCGGTGGCTGAGAGCACATCAAACAGCGTCACGCCCGGGCCCTGGAGCGGCCGGCCCAGGATGAAGGCCAGCTCCACCTCGACCCGCGGCGCGATGAAGCGGTTGATGGGGCTGTCGGTACCGGCATCAAAAAACATGTCGTCCATCAAGGGCGCGTAGTCGGGCTCGCTGATCTGGCGGCACAACTGCATGGCACGCAATGTCAGGCCGATCTTGCGGCCTTTGATCACCCGGCCGTCAGCCAGCTCCAGCGCCACCCAGGCGCGCTGGATGGCGTAGCCGTCCTCAACCGTCATGCCCGGGTGCTGGGCAGAGAAGTAGCGCAGCGGAACGCGTGTTTTGCGCGCTGCGTACAACTGGCGGGCCAGGGCCTGGATGGTGTCCGGCTTCAACATGGGTCAGGCCTTCTTGACCAACGGGTGCAGTGCGCTGTGCTTGGCATCAAACACCTCGGGGCCTTCGTCGATCTGCAGCGTCACGCCCACGTGGCGGTTGGCCAGCACCTGCTGCAGGTGCTGCTGCGCGCAGGCCTGCAGTGCCTGGCCCACCTGCTGGTGCACAGCCGCACTGCAGCCACGCCCCATGCGCAGGTTGAGCGACATGAAGCCGTCGTCGCCACTGCCGCCCGCTGCCGGGCCGACGGCACCGCCGTCTGCCACCGCCCAGTGCGTGGCCGCGTAGGCCAGCACCCGCACCCCGCCGGGCGGGAAAACGGCCGCACCGGCTGCATCACGCTGGGCCAACATGCAGCCCGCCAGTTGCCGGCACAGCCCGGGCAAATCTGCCCCGCCGGCAGCAGTGTCACCGTCGAGGTTGGCGGTGTAGTGGATGACGCGGTGGGGCATGGTGTTTTGCTGCGCGTCTGGCCAGGCTCAACGCCTGGATTCACTGCGGTCACCGGCAGCCGATGACGCCTGCGCGGCCGGGACAGCGCTGCCGGCCTGCGGCGTGACCGGGAACAGCGCATTGATCTGACTGTTGACAAAGCACATGCCAGCCTCGATGCCTGCGGCCACACGGTGGGCGCGGCCCAGGTTTTCGGTCCAGACATCACTCGACAAGCCGTAGGCGGTGTCGTTGCTGATGCGGACAGCGTCGGCCTCGTCGTCAAACGGGATCAGGCAGGCCATCGGGCCAAAGATCTCGTCTTGCGCGATGCGCGTGCGGTTGTCTACATCGGCAAACACGGTGGGCCAGACAAAGTTGCCGCGCTGCAGAGCGGCGGGCCACTCGGGTGCATAGACCGGCCGGTCAAGCCCGCCGCACAGCAGCGTGGCGCCTTCTTGGCGGCCCGGTTCGATGTGGCTGCGCACTTTGGTCAGCTGGGCCGCGCTGATCATCGGGCCGATGAGGGTGACCTCGTCCAGCGGGTCAGCCACGCGGACGCGGCGCGCACGCGCGGCAAACTGCTGCGCAAAGTCGGCATCGACGGAGCGCTGCACCAGGATGCGGCTGCCGGCGGTGCAGCGCTCAGCGTTGTTGGAAAAAATCATGAACAGCGCAGCGTCCAGTGCACGGCCCAGGTCAGTGTCATCAAAGATGACAAACGGGCTTTTGCCGCCGAATTCCCTGCTGAACTTCTTGAGGCCGGCGGCCTGCCCGATGCGTTGGCCGGTGGCGGTAGACCCGGTGAAGCTGATGGCCCGCACATCGGGGTGGCTGCACAGCGGCGCACCCGTGGCCTGGCCGGTGCCGTGCACGATGTCGAGCACCCCGGCCAGGATGCCGGCCACCAGCGCCAGCTCACCCAGGCGGGCGTCGCTGAGCGGTGACAGCTCGCTCATCTTCAGCACGGCCGTGTTGCCGAAGGCCAGGCACGGCGCCACCTTCCCGGTGGCGGTCATGAAGGGCACGTTCAACGGGCTGACCAGCGCACACACCCCCACCGGGTGAAACAGGGTGTAGTTCAGGTGCGTGGGCGTGGGGTAGGTGTGGCCGTCCACCCGGGTGCACAGCCCGTTGATCAAGTGCTGGATGTGCATGGTGTGTGCTCGGGTTTGGGGTTGTCAGGCGCAGCTGTCAGCGACCGAAGCGTGCGTCATCCACCAGCGTGTTGACCAGCCGGCCGCTGCCGTCGATCTCAGTCACCACCGCGTCACCCACGTTGACGTTGACCACGCCGTCGGGTGAGCCGTTGAGGATCACATCACCGGCCTGCAGTGTCATGACGCTGCTGCGGTATTCAATCAGCGCCGGGATGCGCTGGACCCTGTTGGCCGTGTTGCCCTGTGGGGTGAGCCGGCCGTTGACCAGGGTGCGCAGCGCCAGTGCTTGCGGGTCGGGCACATCGGCCGCGTCCACCGGCCGCGGCCCCGGCACCGTGCCACCGTCGCGGCTTTTGACACGCAGGTTGGGGCGGTACCAGTTCTCCAGATCGTCGCGCACCGCGTAGTCATTGCACACGGTGTAGCCGGCCACATGCGCCATCGCGTCAACGTTGCGCAACTCGGCCACATGGTCGGCGTCGTTGAGGCCCAGCGCGATGATGGTGCCCACCTCAAACGGCGGCAGCCAGACCACCGCATGCTCGGCCAGCACCCGGCCGTCGATGCTGACCAGCACCTGCAGTGCGCCGGGGTCAGGCATGGCGCTGGCGGGCAGCACCAGCGGGCCGATGATGCAAAAACCGTCACGCGCCATGAAGCGCACGGCCGGCCGGTCGTGGCTGGCATATGGCACACCGGGGCCTGCGGTGGCGCTTTGTCAGGCGGCTGGTGCGCCTGTCAACCCGCCAGCCGGCATGGGAAACTCACGCCCAGCCGCGCCGCCGCTGAGCGCCGGCCCTGGCGCCCACCGCACGATCCCCCGCAGCCGTTTGATGGAGATGGACCTTGGCCATCCCCGCCACTGACCCGACCGCCCAGCCCACCAGCGGCACTGCCGCAGCCGCAGCCGCAGCCGCCGCAGCCGCCGCCGCCGCAGCCGCCGCAGCGCCACAGCAGCCCAGCCTGCAGCCCGGCCTGCTGGTGCTGCACGGCAACCGCACTGAGCTGCTGGGCGAGGCCGTCTTCACCTGGCTGGCCCGCCACCCGCTGCCGCCGCTGGTGCAAGAGGTGTTTCTGGTGCAGAGCAACGGTGTGGCCGAGTGGCTGAAGATGGCGCTGGCCCACCAGACCGGCGTGTTTGCCGCCGCCCGGGTGGAGCTGCCGGCGCGGTTTTTGTGGCGCACCTACCGCCAGGTGCTGGGGCCGGCTGCGGTGCCGGCTGAATCACCGCTCGACAAATTGCCGCTCACCTGGCGCCTGATGCAGGCGCTGCCGCAGCTGGCCTTGCAGCCCGGCTTTGCGCCACTGGCCGGCTTTTTGCACGGCGAGGACGCCGACCGCCGGCTGCAACTGGCGCAGCGCCTGGCGGACTTGTATGACCAGTACCAGGTCTACCGCGCCGACTGGCTGGACGCCTGGGCCGCTGGCCACGACGTGCTGCCCCGCACCGTGGATGAGCCACCCACCAGCGCACCGCCCCTGCCAGACGACCAACGCTGGCAGGCCGCGCTGTGGCGCGCCCTGCTGCAGCCGCTGGATGCAGCTGCCCGCGCCAGCAGCCGGCCGCAGTTGCAGCAGCGCTTTTTGGCCGCGCTGCAGGCTGTGCAGGACGGCCAAACAGCCACCAGCGGCCACACACTCACCACCGCGCTGCCACCCCGTGTGGTGCTGTTTGGCATGGCCCACGTGCCACTGCAAACCCTGCAGGCGCTGGCCGCGCTGGCGGCGCATTGCCAGGTGTTGCTGGCGGTGCCCAACCCGTGCCGCTACCACTGGGCCGACACCATCGCCGGCCGTGACCTGCTGCGCCAACAGCGCCACCGCCACCCGCTGCGCGGCGAGCGTGATTTGGCTGCGCTGCCGCTGGACGCGATGCACGCCCACGCCCACCCGCTGCTGGCCGCCTGGGGCCGGCAGGGGCGCGATTTTGTGCGCCAGCTCGACGCGTTTGACGACGCCCAGGCCGCCCGCCAGCGCTTTGCCATGCCACGCATCGACTTGTTTGACGACGGCCCTGGCCACAGCCTGCTGCAACAGGTGCAGGCCCACATCCGTGACCTGCTGCCACTGGCCGAGCACCCGGCGCTGGGGGTGGCGGCGCACGACCTGTCCATCGTCTTTCACAGCGCGCACAGCGCCCAGCGCGAGGTCGAAATCCTGCACGACCAGTTGCTGGCCCTGCTGGCCGCACCGCCCGACGCGCACAACGCCGCGCTGCAGCCGCGTGACATCGTGGTGATGGTGCCCGAGATCAACAGCTTTGCCCCGGCCATCCGCGCCGTGTTTGGCCAGCCGGCACGCAGTGATGCGCGCTACATCCCGTTTGACATCACCGACCTGCAAGAGCGTGGCACCCACCCGGTCTTGCTGGCGCTGGAATGGCTGCTGCGCCTGCCCCAACAGCGCTGCGGCCTGAGCGCGCTGCGCGACCTGCTGGACGTGCCCGCGCTGGCCGCCCGCTTTGGCCTGGCCGCTGAGGATTTGCCGCGCCTCACGCTGTGGGCCAATGGCGCCGGCATCCGCTGGGGCCTGGACAGCGCCCAGCGCGCCGGCCTGGGGCTGGATGCCTGCGGTGAGCAAAATACCTGGCTGTTTGGCCTGCGCCGCATGCTGCTGGGCTATGCGGTGGGGGATCAGGTGGGGGATCAGGTTGGGGTGGCGGATGCGGCGGTGGACAACAACACCCGCATCAACACCATCCAGCCCTACCCGGAAGTCGGCGGGCTGGAGGCTGCGCTGGCCGGCTGCCTGGCCGCGCTGGTGCAGGCCTTGCTGCACTGGCGCGGCCAGGCGCTGCAGCCGGCCAGCCCGCTGCAGTGGGCCGGCCGTTGCCAGGCCCTGCTGGACGCATTTTTCAGCCCCACCAGCGAGCGTGAGCGCCTCACCCTCAGCGCCCTGCAAGACGCGCTGCAAGCCTGGTTGCAAGCCTGTGATGCGGCGGGCTTCGACGGCGCCGTGCCGCTCAGCGTGCTGCGTGAGGCCTGGTTGACCGGGGTGGACGCGCCCGGCCTGAGCCACCGTTTCCAGGCCGGCGGAGTCACCTTTTGCACCCTGCTGCCGATGCGGGCGGTGCCGTTTGAGGTGGTCTGCCTGCTGGGCATGAACGACGGTGACTACCCCCGCAGCAGCCCGCGCAGTGACTTTGACCTGATGCGCCAACCCGGCCAGGCCAGGCCGGGTGACCGCTCGCGCCGCGACGATGACCGCCAGTTGATGCTGGAGGCCGTGCTGTCCGCCCGCCGTGTGCTGTCCATCAGCTGGGCCGGCCGCAGCGCACGCGACAACAGCCTGCAACCACCGTCGGTGCTGGTGTCACAGCTGCGTGACTACCTGCAGGCCGGCTGGGCCGGTGATGTGCTGGGGCCACGCACCACCCAGCACCCGCTGCAGCCCTTCAGCCGGCGCTATTTTGAGCAGGCGGCTGCAGCGCCCGCTGGTGCGCTGGCTGCGCAGGGCCAGCCGCTGTTCACCCACGCGCGTGAGTGGCGCGCGGCGCATGCCACCAGCACTGCCGCAAGCCCGCCGCGGCCCACGTTTGTGGCTGACCCGGCACGCCCGCTGAGCATGGCCACGCTGGCCCGGTTTCTAAAAAATCCGGTGCGGGCTTTTTTCCGCGCCCGGCTGGATGTGGTGTTCCAGCATGCGGCCGAGTTGCCTGACGACGACGAGGCCTTTGCGCTTGACGGCCTGGCCAGCCGCACCCTGCTGGACGAGGTGCTGCAAGGTGTGCTGCTGCAATGGCAGGCCGGGCCGGGCGCTGCAACCACAGATGCCGTGCCGCCCGACCTGGCGGCCCGGGTGGCCGGCCAGGTCATGCGCCTGCTGCGCGCCGGCCGCCTGCCACTGGCTGAGGCCGGCCGTCGCAGCGCCGCCGAGTTGCACAACACGGCGTTGCCCATGCTGCAGCGCTGGTGGGCGCTGCAGACCGCCCATCCCGTCGCTGCTGCGCCGCTGTTGCTGCGTGTGGCGCTGGCCGACCTGCCGCCGCAAGACGGCGATCCCGACCCTGCTGCCGCCGATGCCAGCGCCACCTTCGGCCTGGGTGACGGCCTGGACGCCGGCCTGGACGACGGGCTGGACGGGTTGCAATCGGCCGGCCCGAACAGCCCAGCCACCTGGCTGCAACTGCAAGCCAGCGCGCTGTGGGATGCCAAGAAAAAACAAGTGCGTGCCGACCGGCTGGTCGATGCCTGGGTGCGCTGCGTGGTCACCAGCGCCTGCGGCGCGCCGGTACACGGCGTCATCGTGGCCCGCGATGTCACCCTGCACCTGCCACCACTGCCTCAGGCCGCAGCCCAGGCCGCTCTGCGCGACCTGCTGCACGCCTGGGTGGCCGGCATGGACCAGCCACTGCCACTGCCCTGCCGCACCGGCCTGGCGCTGGTGGCCGGCGCCAACGATGTGGCCAGCGTCTACCAGGGTGCTGCGTTTGCCCGCGGTGGCCCGGGTGAGGTGGCCGAGCCCTGCCTGGCGCGGCTGTACCCCGACTTTGAAGCCCTCAGCGCCGATGGCCAGTTCCGCGTGTTGGCGCAGCGCCTGCTGGCGCCACTGGCCGCCTGGGCGGCCACGCACATCCGCATCGAGCTGAACCAGGACAGCCCGGCCGACAGCGCCGAGGTGGTGGCATGAGCGCCGTGGTGTGCGCCGCGCCGCTGGACGGGCCAGCAGCCACCACCGCAGCCCAAACCCTGGACGCACTGCACTTGCCGCTGTGGGGCAGCCGGCTGATCGAGGCCAGCGCCGGCACCGGCAAAACCTGGACGATTGCCGCGCTGTACCTGCGCCTGGTGCTGGGCCACGGTGGGGCGCAGGCCTTTGCCCAGCCACTGGGGCCGGACCAGATCCTGGTGATGACCTTCACCCGCGCTGCCACCCGTGAGCTGTCCGACCGCATCCGCGCCCGGCTGCTGGAGGCGGCGCGCTGCTTCCGGGGTCAGGCCTCACCAGCATCCGGTGACGCCCTGCTGGCCGGCCTGCTGGCCGCGTACCCCGGCGACGCCGCCCGCAGCCATGCCGGCTGGCGCCTGGCCACCGCCGCCGAGAGCATGGACGACGCGGCCGTGCACACCATTGACGCCTGGTGCCAGCGCATGCTGCGTGAACACGCGTTTGACAGCGGCTGCCTGTTTGACGAAGAACTCAACGCCAACGAGCGTGCACTGCAAGACGACGCCGCACGCGACTACTGGCGCCAGCAGCTCTACCCGCTGCGCGGCCCGGCCTGGGATGAAGCGCTCAGCGTGTGGCCCAGCGTGCAAGCCCTGGCCGATGACACCAGGCTGCTGCTGGCGCAAACACTGGCCAGCAGCGCTGCCACAGCGCCGCCCGCCGACGACAGCCTGGCCGCGCTGCTCGACCACCTGCTACGGCAACGCGCTGAGGCCCTGCGCCACCTCAAACACGGCTGGCCGCAGCGCGCCGCCGAGATGCAAACCTGGCTGGACGCGCAGACCGCCCACAAGGCCTGCCCGTTCAACAAAGCCAAGCTGGCCCAGCGCCGCTACACCGCCTGGCTGGCTGAGCTGGCCGACTGGGCCACCGGCCCACGCACCGACCGGCCGGACCTGAAAACCGGCCAGCACCGCCTCACGCCCGATGGCCTGCAAGATGCCCTCAAAGCCGGCGCCCGCGCCGCCGCCTGGCCCGACCACTTCCAGGCCTTTGCCGACCTGATGGCTGCGCTGGACACACTGCCGCCGCTGGCCCCAGCGCTGCGCCTGCACGCCACCCGCCACATCGGGCAACGGCTGGCCACACTCAAGGCCCAGGCCGGCAGCTTTGGCTTTGCCGACATGCTGAGCCGGCTGGACTTGGCACTTGACCCGGCCACCAACGGTGCTGCCGCCACCCGCCTGCGCCAACGCATCCTGGCCCAGTATCCGGTGGCGCTGATCGATGAGTTCCAAGACACCTCACCCCTGCAAAGCCGCATCTTCGATCGGCTCTACCGCATCGCCGAGAACAACCCGGCCAGCGCGCTGCTGTTGATCGGCGACCCCAAGCAGTCGATCTACGGCTTTCGTGGCGCCGACATCCACAGCTACCTGGCGGCGCGCCAGGCCACCGCTGGCCGGCACTATGTGCTGGGCACCAACCACCGCTCCACCGCCGCGCTGGTGGCGGCCGTCAACCAGCTGTTTGAGCAGGCTGAATTGCGCCCCGGCGCCGGCGCGTTGTTGTACCGCAGCGCCGCTGCCGGCGCGGCGCCGGACAACCCGCTGCCCTTCAGCCCGGTGGCCGCACGCGGCCGGCCAGAGCTGCTGGTGTGCAGCGCCGGTACGGTGCCCGCGCTCAGCCTGGTGCTTGACGCCCACCTGCAGGACGGCCAAACCCACCAACGCCAGTTTGCCGCCCGCTGTGCCGAGCAGATCGTGGCCTTGCTGGGCGACGCGGCGGCGGGTTTCAGGCAGCCTGACGGCACCGTGCAGCGCCTGCGCCCGGCCGACATCGCGGTGCTGGTGCGCACCGGGCGTGAGGCGGCGGCGGTGCGGCTGGCGTTGCAGCGGCGCCAGGTGGCGTCGGTGTACCTGTCAGACCAGGAATCGGTCTTCATGAGCGCCGAGGCGGCTGACCTGCTGCGCTGGCTGACTGCCATCGCGTCCCCGCGTGATATGCGGCTGGCGCGCGCCGCACTGGCCACCCGGCTGGTGGGCCTGCCGCTGGCCGAGCTGGCCCACCTGGCCACCGACGATGAAGCCTTTGATGCCCGCAGCGAGCTGCTGCGCCAGTTGCACACCATCTGGCAGCAGCAGGGCGTGCTGACCATGCTGCGCCAGACCCTGCACCGCCTGGGCCTGCCGGCGCGCTGGCTGGCCCAGCCGGCGCCCGAGACGGTGGACGACGACGGTGTCATCAGCAACCGGGTGCCGCTGGGTGCGCAAGGCCAGGGCGGCGAGCGCCGTCTGACCAACGTGCTGCACCTGGCCGAGCTGCTGCAAGCCGCCAGCGCCCAACAAGACGGTGAGCAGGCCCTGATCCGCTGGCTGGCCAGCCAGATTGACGGCGCCGCAGCCGCAACGGCGGATGAGCAGATCGTGCGGCTGGAGAGTGACGCGGACCTGGTGCAGGTGGTCACGGTGCACAAATCCAAAGGGCTGGAATATCCGCTGGTGTTTTTGCCCTTTGCCACCGGGTTTCGCCCCGTCAGCCCGGCCCGCACCACGCTGGTGGCCTGGACGGATGGCGCCGGCCAGCGCCAGCTGGATTTGCAGCCCGACGCTGAACGCATCCACGCCGCCGACGCCGAACGCCTGCGCGAGGACATGCGCCTGCTCTACGTGGCCCTCACCCGTGCCCGCCACGCGCTGTGGGTCGGGCTGGCGGCGCTCAAAGTGGGCAGCAGTGATGCCTGCCAGTGGCACCGCAGCGCCATCGGTTGCCTGCTGGGCGGCCCGGCCCCGCAGGCCCAGGCGGCCTTGCCGGATGTGCTGGCGGCAGCAGCGCAAGGCTGCAGCGCCATTGCGTTGCAGCGCGCCACGCCGGCTGACCAGATCGGCCACAGCGTGCTGGCGCCGCAGATGGCCGCCCCGGTGCTGCGCAACTTGCAGCCCTATGCCGGCCAGTTCGACCGGCGCTGGGCCATCGGCAGCTTCTCGCTGCTGGTGCGGGCCTTGCCGGCGACGGGCCAGGGTACGGCCAGCGTGGCCGCCGTGCGTGATGACGAGGGTGGCGTGGTGGGCGATTTGGTGGCTGATTTGCTGGACGACATGGCGGCCGACAAGCCGGCGGATTGCGCTGCTGCCAGCGTGCCCGACGCAAGCCCGGCCACAGCGGCCGTGGCGCCGCGCCAAGCGCCGCTGGCCCGGGCTGACACCAGCGACCCGAGCAGCGCCACCGCCAGTGCCACCACCAGCAGCGCCAGCAGCGCCAGCAGCGCTGTCAGCGCCCCCCACAGCGTGGCCAACAGCGTGACCAACAGCGACGATTGGCACCACTTTCCACGCGGCGCGCTGCCCGGCAACTTTCTGCACGCCCAGCTGCAATGGCTGGCCGACGAAGGCTTTGCGCTGCACAACAGCCCCGTGCTGCAGCAAGCCCTGCTGCGCCGTTGCCAGCGTGCCGGCTGGGCCAGTGAGCGGGCGCCGCAGGTGCTGGCCTGGTTGCAGCAGGTGCTGTCCACAGCCCTGCCACCGGTGGGCGCCAGCCTGGCCACGGTGGCCCAAGCGGGCCGGCTGCTGCCGGAGATGGAGTTCTGGCTGCCCAGCCACAGCGGCCAGGCCGCCGCGCTGGACCGCTTGTGCCGCAGCCACCTGCTGCCAGGCGCGGCCCGCCCGGCGCTGCCACAGCGCACGCTGCACGGCATGTTGATGGGCTTTGCCGACCTGGTGTTTGAGCACGCCGGCCGCTTTTGGGTGCTGGACTACAAATCCAACCACCTGGGCGACCACGACGCCAGCTACAGCCACGACGTGCTGCAGGCCGCCGTGTGCGCGCACCGCTATGACGTGCAGGCCGCCATCTACCTGCTGGCGCTGCACCGGCTGCTGCGCACCCGCCTGGGCACGGCCTACCAGCCCGCGCAGCACATGGGCGGGGCCATCGTCTACTTTTTGCGTGGCCTGCAAGGCCCTGCCAGTGGCTGCTGCGTGCTGGCAGCCGCACCGGCCCTGCTGGACGGGCTGGACACCTTGCTGACCGGCACGCCCGGCAGCGCGGCGCTGGCATGACTGAAACGCCGCGCGCCGCCGCCGTGTCGGCCAGCAACCCAGCCGCCAGCCCGGCCCCCAACACAGCCCCCGACGCAGCCCCCAACGCAGCCCCCGTCACCGCCAGCCCGGCCGACACCGCCACCGTGCTGGCCAGCCTGCAAGCCTGGGCCGAGGCCGGCTGGCTGCGCCGGCTGGACAGCGCGTTTGCGCACTTTCTGGCTGACGCCTGCCCCAGCACCCCACCCGCCCTGCTGCTGGCCGCCGCCCTGCTGGCCCATCTGGAGGGCCGTGGCCACAGCTGCCTGCGGCTGGACAGCCTGCTGCACGACGCCGACACCTTGCTGGCCTGGCCGGCCGACGGCAGTGCCGCGCTGCAGCGCCTGCTGGCCACCTTGCCCGCCGCACCGGCGGCCTGGCTGGCGCTGCTGCAAACCAGCCCGCTGGTGGCGGTGGAGCAAGCAGGCCGGCCCAGCCCCGCCAGCGCCACGCCGCTGGTGCTGGTGCTGGATGCCAACCCAACACCGCTGGTGTTGTGCGGCAGCAGCCTCTACCTGCGCCGCTACCGCACCTACGAGCGCCAGATTGCGGCCCAGGTGCTGCAGCGCGCCAGCCGCCCGCAGGTGGTGGACAGCGCGTTGGCCCGCCGTTGGCTGGGCCGCTTGTTCCCGCGCGCCGCAGGCACGCCACCCGCGCTTGAGCCCGACCCCAGCGACCCCGCCCCCCACCTCGATTGGCAACAAGCCGCCTGCGCGCTGGCCTTGCGTGGTGGCCTCACCGTCATCACCGGCGGCCCCGGCACCGGCAAGACACACACCGCCGCCCGCCTGCTGGCGCTGCGCTGGGCCATGCACCCCACACCGGCACTGCTGCGGGTGGCGCTGGCCGCACCCACCGGCAAGGCCGCAGCGCGGCTGCAGCAGTCCATCAGCGCCGCCTTGCATCGCCTGCAGCCTGGCCTGGCGGGTGATCTGCCGCTGCGCAGCCTGGCCAGCCACATCGGGCCGGCCAGCACCCTGCACCGCCTGCTGGGCGCCCGGCCGGACACCCGGCGCCTGCAGGCCGACGCCGCCCATCCGCTGGCGCTGGACTTGTTGATCGTCGATGAAGCGTCGATGGTGCATCTGGAGATGATGGCCGCGCTGCTGGCTGCGCTGCCGGCCCACGCCAGCCTGGTGTTGCTGGGCGACAAAGACCAGTTGGCCTCGGTGGAGGCCGGCGCGGTGCTGGGTGACTTGTGCCACCGCGCCGCCGAGGGCCGCTACCAGCCGGACACGGCCGCCTGGCTGGCCAGCGTCACCGGCAGCGCATTGCCGGCGGCTTTGCTGGGCCCCGGCCCGGCGCTGGCCCAGCACACCGTGATGCTGCGCCGCAGCCACCGGTTTGGTGGCCCCATCGGCGCGCTGGCACGGGCGGTCAACAGCGGTGACGCGGCCACGGCCAATGCCCTGCTGGCCGGCCCCTCCGACCAGTCTGGCCAATCTGGCCAATCCGCCCAATCCGCCCAATCTGGCCAATCCGCCCAATCCGCCCAATCTGGCCAATCCGCCCAATCTGGCCCGGCGCTGATGGTGGTGGACGCCAGCAACCCGGCCGCACTGCTGCGCCTGGCGCTGCACGGCCGGCCAGGTGCCGAGGGTGGCTACAGCAGCTACCTGCAGTTGCTGCAACAGCGGCCGGCACCGCTGGTGCCTGCTGACCCGCCTGTTGACCCGTCTGACCAGGCCCCCGCCAATCCCGCCGCCCACAGCACCTGGGTGCGCGCCGTGCTGCAGGCCTTTGACGGCTTCCGCCTGCTGTGCGCGGTGCGTGACGGCGCCTGGGGCAGCATCGGCCTCAACCAGGCGGTAGAGCGTGCGCTGGCCCAGCAAGGCCTGATCCAGCGCCGGGGTGAGTGGTATGCCGGCCGGCCGGTGATGGTGACCCGCAATGACCCCGGCCTGGGGGTCTTCAACGGCGACATCGGCATCGTGCTGCAGCCGGCCACCAGCGGCACACCGCTGCGCGCCTACTTTCTGGACGGCGATGCCCTGCGCTCGGTCAGCGTGGCCAGGCTGGTGGCGGTGGAAACCGCGTTTGCGATGACGGTGCACAAATCCCAGGGCTCGGAGTTTGGCCACACCGTGCTGGTGTTGCCACCCGAGCCCGGCCGGGGCTTGAGCCGCGAGGGTGTTTACACCGGCATCACCCGCGCCCGCAATGCTTTCACCCTGGCCTGCGGCCGGCCGACGGCGCTGGCCGACGCCATCCACCGCCCGACCCGGCGTGCCAGCGGCCTGCTGGCCTTGCTGGGCGATGATGTGGCTGACCCTGACACCGCCGCCGCCGCCGCGCCCGCATGAAGTTCATCCACACCGCCGACATCCACCTCGACAGCCCGCTGGTGGGCCTGGCCGCTTACCAGAACGCCCCGGTGGCCGCACTGCGCACGGCCACGCGAGACGCTTTTTGCAAACTGGTGGACGCGGCAATCGACGAGGCAGTGGATTTCATGGTGATTGCCGGTGACCTGTACGACGGCAGCTGGAAAGACTTCAACACCGGCCACTTTTTTGTGCGGCAAATGGGCCGGCTGCAGCAGGCCGGCATCCCGGTGTACCTGCTGTACGGCAACCACGACGCCGACAGCGAGATGACGCGCCGGCTGCAACTGCCGGCCAATGTGTTTGTGTTTGACAGCCGCGCCCCCAGCACCCACCACATCCAGCACCTGCGTGTGGCGCTGCACGGCCGCAGCTTCAAAGACGCCGCCACGCTGGACAACCTGGCCGCAAGCTACCCCGCGCCGGTGCCCGGCTGGCTCAACATCGGTGTGCTGCACACCGCGCTGGAGGGCGACGCTGCCCATGCCCGCTACGCCCCGTGCTCACAGGCGGAGCTCAATAGCAAAGGCTACGCCTATTGGGCGTTAGGCCATGTGCATGCCCACGCGGTGCTGCAGCAAAGCCCGGCCTGGGTGGTCTTCCCCGGCAACCTGCAAGGCCGCCACAGCCGCGAGACCGGGCCACGCGGCGCGGTGCTGGTCAGCGCCGACGAGACCGGCATCCGCAGCGTGGACCGCTTGATCGTGGACGTGCTGCGCTGGCACCGGTTGCAGGTGGACGTGAGCAGTGCGGTTGACCTGCCCGCCGTGTTGCGCCTGTGCAGCCAGGCCCTGCAAAGCTTGTTGGACGCGCAGCCCGACAACAAACCCTTGGCGCTGCGTGTGGTGCTGAACGGCCGCACCGCCGCCCACGGTGATTTGTTTGGCCTGGCCGCGCAACTGCGCGAGGAGATCCTGGCCCTGGCCAGCGCGCTGGGCGGTGACCGGTTGTGGATCGAGAAAGTGCGCGTCCACACCAGCCCGCTGCAAGACGCACCACAACTGCTGGCCCGGGGTGATGCACTGGCCGACTTGCAAGCCCTGCTGGCCCAGGCAGCCACCGACGACGACTTCTTGCGCAGCCTGGCGGACGACTTGCAAGCCCTCAGCGCCAAGGCCCCGCTGGAGTTGACCGATGCGGTGCCCGCGCTCAAGGCGGTGCGCGCCGGTGCTGTGGCCGCGCTGGTGCAGCAGGTCACGCCCGGGCTGCTGGCGCAACTGGCGCAGGCCGCATCGGCTGGTGTGGCCGACCGGGCGGGCGACCGTGTGGCTGATCGCGCTGCCGACCGCGCTGCCGACCGCGTGGCCGAGCCGGCCACCCCCGCCGCCCCCGCCACCGGCGCGGCGCGCTGAGCCGGCCAGCGCCCATGCGCCTGCAGCAACTGCACCTGCTTGCCTACGGCAAGTTCAGCGGCCACACGCTGGATTTCCCGGCCGCGCCGCAAGACTTCCATCTCATCGTCGGCCCCAACGAGGCCGGCAAATCCACCACCCGCAACGCCATTCTGGAGCTGCTGTACGGCATCGAGCTGCGCTCGCCGATGGACTTTGTGCATGCCAAGGCCGACATGCGGCTGGGCGCCACCGTGACCCACGGCGCGGCCAGCCTGGCGTTTGTGCGCACCAAGGCGCGCAGCAAAACCCTGCTCTGCGCCAGCACCGGCCAGCCCCTGCCGGACGCCGCGCTGGCGCCGTTTCTGGGTGGCGCCGACCGGGCCTTTTTTGACGGCATGTTCGGCCTGGACCACAGCCGTCTGGTGGCCGGTGGCAAAGCCATGCTGGAGGCGCGGGACGACATCGGCCAGGTGCTGTTCCAGTCCGCCGCCGGCATTGCCAGCCTGGGCGCGGTGCGCGCCAGCCTGGCGGCCGAGGCCGACAGCCTGTGGGCGCGCCGCAAGTCCGGTGACCGGGCCTGGTACAGCGCCGCCGACGATCTGGACCGCGCCGACAAAGCCCTCAAAGCCGCCACCGTGCGCACCCGGGATTGGCAAGACGCGGTGGCCAAAGTGGATGCGCTGCAGGCCCAGCGTGCCCAGTCTCGCGCCAAAGACCAGCAGTGCATGGCCACGCGCCAGCAACTCGAGCGGGTGCGCCGTGTGGCGCCCGCACTGCGCCAGTGGCGGGCCCTGACGGCGGCACTGGCGGCGCTGCTGGCCCAGGGTGCGCTGCCTGATCTGCCGGCCGATGCCGCTGCCCGCCTGGCGCTGGCCGAGTTGGCATTGGCCAGCGCCGGGCGTGATGCGCAGTGGCACGCCGCCCAGGCGCAGCACCTGGCGGCACAGCAGGCCGCGCTGCAGCCCGACAGCCGCCTGCTGCCGCATGCGGCCGACATCCAGGCCCTGGCCGCGCGGCGCCAACAACTGCAACACCACGGGCGCGACATCGACCACCTGCAACTGCAGGCCGGCCTGCTCTGGCAGCAGGTGCAGGCCCTGGTGCGGCAGTTGGGTTTGCCCGGCCTGCAGGCCGTCACCAGCGCGCCTGCCCTGGCGCCAACCCAAGCCAAAACCCAAACCCAAACCCAAACCCAGGCCCAGGCCCAGGCCCAGGCCCAGGCCGAGCAGACCGTGGCGGACACCCTGCCCACACGGCCCGCCCGCGCCGCCGTGTTGGCCCTGGCCCAGCAGCACGCGCTGCAGCACCAGGCCTGCCAAACAGCCACCGCCGCACTGGCCGACCGCAGCGCCGACCTGGCGCTGCTGGACCAACAGCGCAGCGCCGCTGCGGGCCTGCCGGCCGGTGCCGGTGCCGGCCCGCCCACCGCCCCCGCCGCCTTGCGCGCCGCCCTGGCCGCTGCCCGCGCGCTGGGTGACGTGCCTGCCGCCATCAGCCGTGACCAGGCCGTGTATCAGCGCTGCAGTCGCGACAGCGCCAGCGCGCAGGCCGCGCTGGGCGCCTGGCCACTGGGCCTGGCCGCCCTGCAGGCCTTGGCCTTGCCGGCCGAGGCCGAGGTGCAGCAGCACCTGCAGCAGCAGGCTGACGCCCAGCGCCAGGCCCAGGCCCTGGCCGGCACGCAGGCCGACCTGCAGTCACGCCTGGGCGCGTTGGCGCTGGAGGTCTTGCAGCAGCGCAGGGCCCGGCACCTGGTCAGCGCTGGTGACCTGGCCCAAGCCCGCGCGCTGCGCGACGGCACCTGGGCGCAACTGCAATCGGGCGCGCTGGCGCTGGCCGCCGCAGCCAGCAGCTTCAACACCCAACTGCAGCACGCCGACCACCTGGCCGACCAGCGCCATGACCAGGCGCGTGATGTCAGCACCCTGCAGGTGCGGCTGGACGAACAGCAGCGCTTGCAACAGCAAGCCACCGACCTGGCCCAGCGCCAACACAGCACCCAGACCAGCCTGGCCACGCTGCAGGCCGGCTGGCAACAGCGCATGGCCACGCTGGGCCTGGCCGGCCTGGCCGCCACCGCGCTGGACGGCTGGCGCAACGCCCAGCAGCGCCGCTTGGCGGCGGCACAAGCCCAGGCCCATGCCCAGGCCGCGCTGCAAACCACCCAACAAACGGCCACCCAGGCCGCAGTGGTGCTGCAGCAGGCCGTGTTATCCGCCGGCCTGCAGTCCGCCAGCCGGCTGCCCGCCGACCCGGCCACACCCGACCACACCAGCCTGGCCACCCTGGTGCTGACCGCCAGCGACGCGGTGGATGCCGCCGCCGCCCACACCGCCCGGCGTGACGCCCTGGCCCAGCAGCACAGCGCCGCCGTGGCCGCGCTGGCGCGCCAGCAAGACGCGGCAGCCGCCGCGCAAGACCAGGCCCAGCGCTGGGCCACCCAGTGGCACAGCGCGCTGCTGGCCGTGGGCTTGCCGCCCACCACCCCGGTGGCCGCCGCCATCACCGCGCTGGGCTTGATGGACGAGATCGAGGCGGCGCTGCAGGCCCTGCGCCAACTGCGCCAGGGCCGCATTGCCAGCCTGCAGGCCGACCTGGCTGACTTTCAGCAAACCAGCACCACCCTGCTGGCCAAGGCCGCGCCCCAACTGGCCGGCCCGCCCGCCAGCGATGCCGTTGCCCTGCTGGCCATCAGCCTGGCCCAGGCCCAGGCGGTGCAGGCCGAGGCCGACCGCCTGGCGCACGAGCAAGCCCGCCTGGCCAGCGGCGCCCAAGCCGCGGCCGAGCAAGTGGCCCAGGCCCAGGCCAGCCTGCTGCCGTTGCTGCAAATGGCCGGGTTGGCAGGGTTGGCCGGGTTGGCAGGGTTGGCGGGATTGACCGGACTGGCGGGGCTGGCCGGGTCGGTGGGGTCGGCCGGGTCGGCGGGGCCGGGCGCTGACCCAACACCCAACCCGCTTTCCACCCTGCGCCACCTGATCCAGCGCGCTGACCAACAACGCCAACTGGCCGCCGCCAGCCACAGCGCACAACAGGCGGTGGACGACGCCGCCGACGGTCTGCCGCTGGCCACGCTGGACGCCGAGATCAGTGCCACGCCGGTGGCCGAAATCCCGCAGCGCCTGGCCGATCTGGACGCCCAGCACAGCGCCGAGCGCCAGGTGCAAGACGCACTGACGGCCCAACTGACCCAGGCCGAGCAGGCGCTGGCGCTGATTGCCGGCCAGGACGACGCCGCCCGTGCCGAAGCCGACCGGCAGGACGCGCTGGCCCGCATGGCCGCTGCAGCCGAGCGTTACCTGACCGTGCGCACCGCAGACCGGCTGCTGAAATGGGCCATCGACCGCTGGCGCGAAACCCGCCAAGGCCCACTGCTGGGCCGCGCCAGCGCGCTGTTTGCGGGGCTTACCGGCGGTGCCTTCCAGCGCCTGGTGGTGGATTTCGACAGTGAGCCCCTGGCCCTGCACGGCCAGCGGCCAGACGGCAGCCTGGTGGGCCTGGCCGGTTTCAGCGAGGGCAGCCGCGACCAGCTCTACCTGGCCCTGCGCCTGGCCGCGCTGGAGTTGCACCTGGGCGCCGATGTGGGCGCTGACGTTGGCGCTGACCTTGGCGCCGAGCCTGGCACCAATGCCGCCGCTGACACCCCAACCAGCCTGCCCGGCCACGCCTTGCCCTTCATCGCCGATGACCTGTTCATCAACCACGACGACGACCGCACCCGTGCCGGCCTGGCCGCGCTGGCCCACCTGTCGCAGCACACCCAGGTCATCTGCCTCACCCACCACGCGCACCTGGTGCCGCTGGCGCAGGCGGTGCTGGGTGGTGGGCTCAGCGTGCTGCGCCTGCCGGCCGGCCGGCCTTGACCGGCCGCCGCCGTGTGATGTTGCGCACCTGCGGGTGGGCCGGGCTTCAAGCGCACCACCGCACGGCCGAAGACACGGCTTGCGCTGCGGCGCACCCCCTGCCATGGCTGCCCCACCCGACCCCCCCATCCCCGTGCCGCTGCAGCAGCGTGCGCTGCTGGATCTGGCGTCGCGGGTCAAATTTGCCGCCTTGACCTATCCTCGGTTGTGGCTGGTGCTGGCCTACGGGCTGGGCCTGGGCCAGCAGCAGCCCGCGCTGGTGCTGGGCGTGAGCCGGGCACTGTGGCTGATTGGCCTGGGCCGCCTGCTGAGGACGCGCGGCATGCCCTGGCTGGC